>NZ_LMHQ01000029.1:0-398682 GCF_001428225.1 Acidovorax sp. Root70 | reverse complement strand
CCTTGCTGCACAAAACAGCAGGGTAGGTAAAACACCTGGCTCAGTTTTAGGTCGGCATCACACCAAAAAGTGGCTCAGTTTTCGGTCGGCGTCAACACCCTTGCGCAACACCAAGCGCAACAGCAACTGGCCGCTGAGTATGAAAAGGCCGCAAAGGCCCTCCCCGAGTTTGCCGACCCTGCAAAGCGTGCACAGCTTTCGCAGCGACTGTCTGGAGTTCTCCAGAAGTACGGCATGACCGGGCAGGAGCTTGGCACCGTCACGGACCACCGCGTCCTGCTGATGTTGCGCGACCTGGAGAAGTTCCACGGACGCCAGCAAGCCGCTGGAACCGTGCGCGAGAAGCTGGCAAACGTCCCTCCCAAGACGCAAAAGCCAGGCACCGCAACCCAAGACGGCGGGCGCAGCGCGAAAGCGGCGCAGGCCAAGTCCCAATTCATGAAGTCGGGCCGATCCATGCGTGACGTCGCCCGTTACCTCGCTCAATCGCAGGAGTAATCAACATGCCAGCAAATAGCTTCGGTACGACCACGGCCATCGGTAACCGTGAAGACCTCGTAGACATCATCTACAACACCGCTCCCACTGACACGCCGCTGATTTCAGCCATCGACAAGGTAAAGGCCACCGGCGTGACCCACGAATGGCAGCGTGACGTGCTGGCGACCCCAGCTAACAACGCTGTGGCAGAAGGCGCGGACGCTACCTACACCGCCATCACGCCGACTCAGCGCCTGTCCAACCAGACGCAGATCTCGCGCAAGACGTTCTCGATCACCGACACGCAAGAACGTGTGTCCAAGGCGGGCCGCAAGTCGGAAATCCGCTACCAGACCATCAAGCAGGGCAAGGAACTGCGCAAAGACATGGAACTGGCGCTGATCGAAAACCCCACGCTGACCACTGGCGCAACCCGTCAGACTCGCGGCCTGCGCGGTTGGCTGGTCACCGGTGGCTCGTTCGGTGCAACTGGTGCAAACCCCAACTTTGTCACCAACACCGCCCCCACAGACGGCACGCTGCGGACCTTCACCGAAGCCCTGATGCGCACCGCTGCCCTGTCGGCCTACACCAACGGCGGCAACATCTCCATGCTGATGGTGCACCCATCCATCAAGCAGAACATCTCCGCCACCTTCACCGGTGCCGGTACGAAGTTCATCAAGGGCGAAACCAAGCAGCTCAACACCGCCTGGGACGTGATCAAGACCGACTTCGGTGACTTGGACATTGTCCCGAACCGTGTGATGCAGCGTACCCGCGAGGCGTACTACATCGACCCCGATCTGTGCGCCCTGGCCGTCCTGCGTGACATGGAAGACCAGGAACTGGCCCGCATCGGCTCAGCCCGCAACTTCATGATCGAAAGCGAATACGCGCTGGAAGCCCGTGAAGAACGCGGCATGGCCTGCACCCGCGATATCCAGTAATCGCCCACCACTGAATAGCCCTCCAGGGGAAACCTTGGGGGGCTTTTTATATGACCGTACAGACCTTCTACAAAGAAGAAGACGAGCAACTCGTCATTACTCGCACGCAAAACGTCGGTGCGATTGTGGACAGGAACAAAGCCTTGTCCAACGAAGGCTTCACAGGGCGCCCAGGTGCTCGCGTAGTGGCCTCCATTCCCCCGGTGGTCATTGAGCACTACTGCAACGTCAA
The DNA here is from genome assembly GCF_001428225.1 of Acidovorax sp. Root70. Lineage (NCBI taxonomy): Bacteria > Pseudomonadati > Pseudomonadota > Betaproteobacteria > Burkholderiales > Comamonadaceae > Acidovorax > Acidovorax sp. Root70. Next base: position 397,020 of record NZ_LMHQ01000029.1, on the reverse strand, counting down.
GGGCATCACTGTCCATCAGTGGATGACCGATCCAGAAGTGCGCAAGCGCTTTCTGAACGACCCCGATTACGCCGACCTCCGCATTTGGAAGGGCAAAATATGAAACGCGAAGACGTCATAACCATCGCCGCGAACGGTACGACCGTCACCACCGGTGCTGCATCGGCTGCCGTGCCTGTTCCTGTGAATTCTGCCGGGACCAAGCCCCTGTATGTGCGCATCGCAGCCACGAATGAAAGCTATGTCCAGATGGGCAGCGCATCGGTTGTTGCAACAGCAAACAGCCTGCTTGTGCAGCCTGCCGACAGCGTGATCCTTGCCGTGGGTGGGCACACGCACATTGCGCACATCCAAGGTGCTGCGGTCGGCAAGGTCAACATCATGCCGCTTGAGGACTTCTGACCATGGCGATGACTTGGCGGCAGATCAAGGACGCGGTGGCGGCTTACGCCCATCGCTCAGACCTTGCAACGATGATGCCGACCTTCTTGGAACTTGCCGAGCAGCGCATCTACGCTGGGGCGTCAGAGGGCGATGTTCCTCCTTTGCGGCTGTCGTCCATGATGACTGTCGTCAATCCTGCGTCATCGACCCTGCCCGCTGATTTCCTCGAAATGAAGCGCGTGAGCGTGGTCATGTCGCCCACGTACAAAAAGCCGCTGGACTTCAAGCCGCTGGAAAACATGGGCGAGCAGGAACTTGCTTCGGGCTTTCCTTCGTTCTTCTCGCTGCGTGGTAATTCGCTGGTGTTCTCCCCATCGTTCTCGCAGGACGTGGAAATCACCTACTACGCCAAGTTCCCCGCCCTGGTGAACGACACAGACAGCAACTGGCTGACCAACAACGCATCGTCGGTCTACATCTCCGCCATGTTGGTCGAGGTGGGCTACTACACCGAGGACCCAGACCTGACAGCCCGAGAACTGTCGCGCTTCGCCTCGGTGATGAACAGCCTGCAAGCACAGGATGACGGCAACAAGCACTCGGGCGCACAACTACGAATCATGCAAGACGCACGGAGGCTCATCTAATGGCCGTCGAATCCGCAACCTACCCATCTCAGCTCAACACCGCCTTGCCAACGGCGGCAGACATGGTGAGCGAGGGTGATGACCACTTGAGGCTGCTTAAGACTGTCGTCAAAACCACGTTCCCTAATGTGGCGGGCGTCATTTCCGCAACGGATGTGCAGCTGAACTACGTCACTGGCGTGAATTCTGCGATTCAGACGCAGATTGATGGAAAGGGTGCGATTTCAGGGCAGACATGGACCGGACCGCACGTTTTTCCTGGCACGACAACGATAGGCGGTCTCACGCCGACTATTCGCGGCTATCTGGAGACCATCACCAGCGACGCTCAAGCGCAAATCAATGCCAAAGGCGCTATCGCTGGGCAATCGTGGTCGGGCACTCAAAACTTCACAGGCGCAACCATCACCGTCCCCACCGCAACCGTGGGCGACTCTTCCAACAAAGCGGCTTCCACGGCTTTTGTGGCTACCGCTGCGTTTTCTGCAGCCTTGCCGGGCCAATCTGGCAACGCTGGACGAGTGGTCACTACTGATGGCACGACTGCAAGCTGGGGTTACGCGATCCTGTATCGAAACTACATCAGCACCAGCTCGACAGCTCTCAAAGGCTTCAACAACGTCATCACCGCTGGCGGCATCACCGTGACGCTGCCGACTTTGGCTGATGGAGAGATCTGCCAAATCACCAATTCCTCCAACACGACCACTTCCGCAGTGGATTGGGGCTCCACCAAGTTTCGTGGGCAAACGTCCCCCGGTGTGATGACGCTGAACAAGCTCTCCGCATCGTTCTTGGTCATTGGCACAGGCAATGCAACTTACGGGAATATCTAAATGAGCTTGTTTACAGACTATTTCGGTGGGGGGGGTGGTGGGGGCAACAAAACCATTGTTTTTTGCCCAACGTCACGAACCGTTGTCGCCCCTGTATCTGGCACGGTACGCGTTCGCGCTATGGGCGCCGCTGGCAGCGGTGCTGGCGGCGCATCAAACGCATCTGGCGGCAATGGCGGAACGGTTGGCATCAAGAAAGCTGTGGTGACCGCTGGCGCAAGCATTGTCGTCACCCTTGGAGCTGGCGGCGCCACAGTGAGTTCGGGCGCTGGTAATCAAGGCGGCACCACAACGGTCACTGGCACAGGTATCAGCGTCAGCATCCCTGGCGGGAATGGTGGCGTGACTGGCGGCGTTTCCCCTGCTGCTAACACGGAGCCCACTGGATGTGATTCTTACTGGCTGGGCGGCCTGGGTGGCGCTGGGAATGCGTCAGGCGGTGGAGGTGGTGGCGGCGCCGGGGCCTTGTTGGAAGGGACGACTACTGGCGGTAACGGTGGCGCTGGTAGCTCCAATGGTGGCGGTGGCGGTGGCGTTGGGGCCAATGGCTTAAGCAGCGCTGCGGGCGGCTCTGGCGTAGGTGCGCAAAACTTGGCGCTGCAGTCCATACAGACAGTCGGTATGACCAGCGAGACGCATAGCCGTTTGTTGGTGAATGTCTCTGGCGGTGGCGGCGTTACTGCCACTCCAGATGGAGGCCCGGGCGGTGGAGGTGTAGGCGCCACCGCATCGACTGCAGCGGGTAGTGGCGGCTTCGGAGGTGGTGGCGGGGGCAGCGCATCGTCTGGCAACTTGGCCAAAACGGGCGGCACTGGCGGCGGTGGAGGAGGCGGGGGCGGCGCATCTCCAAACTCAGGCGCTGGAGGCTCCGCTTACGTCATTCTTGAATTCACTGAGGAATGAGCATGCGCATCGACATTATTGACCCCGTTGGAAATGTCGTAAACACCATCACCGCAGACCCAGCTTTTGCGAATGCGGAGTATCCAGGAGCCTGGCGCCAATCTGCGTATCAAGACCCGGAGCCAACGCCGCGAGAGTTGATCTTGCGTCACATCAAGCAGCTTGAAGACGCGGAAAACATGCCGCGCGTGACACGAGAAAGTTTGATCGCCATGGCAGAGGAAAGGGGTTTGGCGGCTGGCTTAACGCTGGAGCAGCTCCGGGTCAAGAACAAAGGCTATGCCGGTTTAAAAGCACTTGACGAGCAGATTGCAGCACTGCGGGCACAGCTATGACGCACATTCTTTTAGCCCCGTTTTACTTCTTTTTTCTGTTTTTGACCCTATGGGTCTTTTTTTTGGCCGTCATGAGCCTGAAGCGCGCCCGAGACACCGTGGGCCTGACGTTTTGGTGCAAGGTCTTTGGCTACCCGGTGCTGTTTGTCGGTCTGGCGCTGGATTTCCTGTGCAACGTGTTTGCGCTGTCGCTGATCCTGCTGGAATTGCCTCAAGAAGGCACGGTAACGGCCCGATTGAAGCGCCACAACATCGAGTCCAGCGGCTGGCGTAAGTCTGTCGCGGTGTGGGCCGAGCAACTGCTGGATCGATTCGACCCCAGCGGAGATCACATCTGATGCCTATCAAGCAAGTAGGCCCACTGGGTCAGCACGGCATCAACAAGGACTTGCAGCCGCAGGAGTTGGCCGACAACGTCTGGACGGACGGCGCCAATGTTCGCTTTCGCGACGGTGCTTTGGAGCGCATGAAGGGCGAGCAGAAGATTTTCGACACTCCCGCCGTCACGCCTTACTTTCTGCAGCCCTACTACACCAACACGACGCAGTATGTGATTCATGCAGGGTTGGCGGCGGTATATGCGGACACCTACACGGGCGGGTCGCCATCTCGCACAAACATCACCCCCACCTCTGCACCTACCGGCGCTGTGGATGATCGCTGGACCGGCGGTGTTTTGAATGGGGTACTGGTACTCAACAACGGCAAAGATGCGCCCTGGTATTGGGACCGTGGAGCGCCCAATAAGCTCGTCCCGTTGCCAAACTGGCCGACTGGATGGGTGGCGAAATCAATACGCCCATTCAAAAACGTTTTGGTCGCAGTCGGCATCACGAAGTCGGGTGTTTCTTACCCGCATTTGGTGGCATGGTCGAATGCAGCCGCCCCTGGAAACGTGCCTGACTCTTGGGACGCCACGGATCTTACAAAACTGGCTGGCGATCTGGATTTGGCAGAAGACCCGGGGTTGATGTTGGATCAACTGGTCATGGGCGACGTCAATGTTTTGTACAAACAAAACTCGATGTATGCCATGCGTGCTACAGGTGGAACCGATGTGTTCCGCTTTCAGCGTTTGCCTGGCAAGACTGGGATGCTCGCCATTGGATGCGTGGCCGACACGCCGCTAGGCCACGTGGTTTTGACAAACGGCGATGTGGTTTTGCACTCAGGTCAAGGGACTAATTCGATCATCAACGGGATTGATCGCAAATTCCTGTTTAAGACCATCGACAGTACCAATCGTTCGCGGTCCTTTCTTGTCGCAAATCCAGCTGCAAGCGAAGTGTGGGTGTGTTTTCCAGAGCTTGGAAAAGCTGCATGCACGAAAGCTCTTGTGTGGAACTGGACGGATAAGACCTGGAGTATCCGCACCCTGGATAACGTGACCTACGGCGCAGCGGGCCAGCTTGCAGACGCAGCGACCAAGACCTGGGCCGAGCAAAACTACGCCTGGAGCGATGCCACGTTTGCGTGGGACGAAAACGAACTGTCGCAAGCGCAAGAACGCCTTTTGCTGTGCTCCGCAGCGCCTTTGGTCGTCGCAGCCGATGTCACTGGCACGCGCAATGGAGCGGCGTACACCAGCTATGCAGAACGCACCGGCCTCACTTTTGGCGACCCAGACTTGGTGAAGGGCGCCAGAGGGCTGCGCGTGCGCGTTGAAGCATCCAAAGGCACCAAGATTCAAATTGAACTTGGCGGGGCCATGAACACGGAGCAAGCCGTGAGCTACGGGGCGCCATTCCAGTACACGGTCGGCACCACGGAGAACAACCAAGTCGACCTGTTTGCGAAATACAAATTTCTTGCAGTGCGCATCACGTCACTCGACAACCAGCCGTGGCGAATCACCAGCTATGGCATCGACCTTCAACCAGCGGGGCGCTACTGATGTACCGACCTAACAACGTGCCGCCAGATGCGGCGCAGCTTCCTGCGTTTCTAAACCAGGAATTGGCAGAAATAGCACGGGCTCAACAAGAGCCCGTTTTTTATTTGGACATCGCCATTTCCAACAGCGCGCCCAAGGTTCCCACCAGCGGTCGTGTGGTGCGGTACGCGCAGGCGGATGGGACGAACTGGAACCCCGGATCTGGGGCTGGCCTGTACGCATATCGAAGCGGCACCTGGGTATTCATCGGATAGGAGCAATCATGGCAAATTTGATCGGCGACAAGACTTATCAGCAGTGGATGGATGACATCCAGCAGGCCGGGGCCGGTGGGGACGTCAATGCCGAAGTGGCTGCGCGCCAAGCCTATGCCAACGCATTCAACGGCCAGTACAGCCCTAACTCCGCGCCAACCACCGCAGCAGACATCCAAAACCCAACCAGCTCATTCTTGGGCAACATGGATTGGGGGCAGGGCGCTAGTGCTGGGGGTGGTGCTGGATATTCAGGTGGGTCACCTGGTGCTTACAACACCAAGCCCATGCAGGGCTCGCCAGGCGGTTTTTCTGGCGGCACCTCGTCCGCATCGACAGCGGGCCAGAACCCCTACCTGACACAAATGGGTAACACCATGGTCGGGCAGATGACCGACAACTTCAATCGTCGTGTCATGCCGTCCATCGCATCGGGCGCGATGGCCTCTGGTGGTTTTGGCGGCTCTCGGCAGGGTGTGGTGGAGGCAAACGCCATGAACGATCTGAACACACAGATCGGCGGCGCACTGTCCAACCTGTACGGCAACGGCTTCAACACCGCGCTGAATTACGACTTAGGCCTGCGCGGCAACGATCTTGGCTATGCAGGCCTGGACGCCCAGATCAACCAGAACAACTTCAACAACCGCTTGGCCGGTGCGAATTTTGGCCTGGGTGTGGTCAACCAGGGCATGGCGAACAACCAAGCCGGGATCAATGCTGGCACGAACGTCCAGAACACCCCAATGAACTACTGGAGCCAGTTCGCCAACCAGTACAACGGCATCGGCCAAGGCTACGGGTCCACCACTGGCTCGACCAGCCAGCAAGGCAACCCGGTGATGGGTGCGTTGGGTGGTGCGCAGTTGGGCAGTCGCTTCGCGCAAGGTTGGGGCAATACCGCAGGCTCTGCATCAGACACAGCCAACGGCACCAACTTCTGGGCGCCCAACTTCCGCGGAAGCATGGGCGACTGATGCACTACACGCCAACCACCATCCCCGCAGAGGCGGCGGATGCGCTGCGGCCTGCGTTCGATTACTCGGACGACCAGCACGTCGATGACTGGATCACCTTGTGCAAAGAGGACAAGGCCCAGCTCTGGCGGCTTAACGACTACTGGCTGATTTCCCAAGTAGTCCGAACCAAACGCGGCCTTGCCATCGATCTCAAGTTCAGTGCCGGGGTGTACGAGCCCGCCCTGATCGATGAAGCCAACGCCTGGGCCAAGTCCATCGGGTGTGTCTGGTCCTACTTCTCGGGCCGCCCAGGGTGCGCACGTCGCCGCCCTGATTACCGAATTCGCAGCGTCACAGCAGACAAGGAGCTTTAAGCATGCCAGCAGCACTCGCACCAATCGCCGGAGCCGTAGTCGGCGGCCTCATGTCTGACGGTGGCGGCGGCGGTCAACAAACCGCATCCAAAGAGCCATGGGCACCGGCTATCAAGCCCCTGACCAACTCGCTTGACACCGGCCAGGGATTGGAGCGGTACTACCAGCAAAACCCGTTCAACCCGATGCAGCGCACCGGGTATCAAAACCTGTTTTCTGACTTGGACCAGTTCCGCAATCAGATCCAGCCCGGGATGATGCAGTTTGCCAACGACATGATGCAGTCCAACTATCAGCGCGGGCCGCGTCAGTCGCAGATGGAAGCCATGCAAGGCCAAATGCCCATGCAGAACACCAAGCAGCCCATGATGATGCAGCAGGGTGGAGACGGGGTGTACTCCGCCAAGCCCATGCAGATGCAAGGCGGGCAAGGCGGCTTGATGGCTGCGATGGGCCAAATGGGGCAGGGCATTGGCTCTCTGGGAATGGCGGGCGGCATGTCCATGTCCGATGCCATGCAGGAGCCTTCCATGTACTCGCAAGGCTCCATGCCGCAAGGTCTGCTCTCTGCCATTCAGCAAGGCCCATTCCAAGCCCCTACACAAGGGAACTACGGCCTGTTGGACTTTGTCCAGCTCAACCCATTCACCGCAACAAACGGCATCCCTGCGACGCCCGTAGCAGAGAAGCCAGCAGACAAGACCCCCGACCAATTGGCCGAAGAAGAACGCCGCCGCCGCCAACAGGCTGGTGAAGGCTTCCGAGGCGAAGGAGCGTAAACATGGCAGGACTGTTCGACTTCGGCACCGCACAGCCATCGGGTGGGCTGCTGGGCGACCTGTTCAACGACCCGGGCGCGCGGCTGGGTATGCAACTGCTGGCCGCTGGCTCTCCGCGTATGCGTGGTTTGGCTGATGTGATGGCGAGCCAAGACCGTGCGCAACAGCAGGCGCTGCAGCAAAAGTACCTGCAGTCTCAGATCGACGAGAACGCCACGCAGAACAAGCAGCGCGAAATGCAGATGCAGAACGCCATGGCTCAACAAGCGCGCGAAAACGCGTTCTTTGGCATTGGCAATCCTCCGCCCACAACGCAAGGCCCAGGGATGATCCCTGCCCAACCGAGTGCTGGCGGTCCTGCCGCGCAATCGGTGCCATCCGCTGACAAGTTCGATGAATGGTCTCGCCTCTACAACATCCCCCGCGATGCGCTGATGGTGGACTACATCAAAAATGGCGGCAAGGGCATCGCAGAGATGATCGCCAAGCGCGGCACGCCTGACATGCAGGTGACAAACGGCTACGCCTACGACAAGAACCGCTTGAACGCAGGGTATCTGCCTCAACTGAACATCAGCAATGACGGCAAGGCCACGCAAGTGCGCATCGGCCCTGATGGTCAGCCGGTGGTGTCCGCTCCCCGAGGTGCTCCGGAAACGTTCGGCACGTACCAGGGCATCCAGGCTGGCATCCAGTCGGCAAACACGCCTATCAAGGTGTTCAACCCGCAAACGCAGCGCGAGGAATTCATCCCGCAATCGACAGCGTTGCGTGGCGCGTCTGCTCAGCCGCAATACTCCGGCGCTGGCTATGCAGGCGGTTCTGCCGCAGCCGCCGCACCTGAGCAACTGCAGATCATGCAGAGTGAGCTGAACAAACTCCCACCCAATCACCCCGACCGTCCAGCAATCATGCGCGAGATGCAACGCCTTGGTGGCGGGCAAGTGGCGCAGTCCGGCAACTACGCAGCCGGTCCGAGTGCTATGGAAACTGCAGCAAATGAAGCATTGCGGGCAAAGTCCGTTGACACCGCTAAGGCCGATGCAGCTCGCGAGTCAGATACACGCGGCAAGATTGACCAATTCAAAATTCTCAATCGGCAGATCGATAAAGCCAAAACGCTGTTGGAGCAAGGCCCAACAGGCTCTGGAGCTGGAGCAGTTGTAGACAGCGCTCTTGGAATGGTTGGCGTCTCCACAAAGGGCGCGGAATTGGCGTCAGCGCTGAAAGCTACCGCTGGCTGGATGCGGCAAAACGTTCCTAAGGCGCCTGGCGCGCAGTCTGATGCCGAGTTACGCGATTACTCTCAGGCTATTGGCGATGTTGGAAATGAGAAGCTGCCTATTCAAACCCGCTTGGCGGCTCTCAAAGCGGCGAAAGACATCAGCACAGTATGGGAGGAACGCGCATCAGGGCAAAACGGTGCAAATGGTGCGCCCAATCCGTGGGGAGACAAGCCTATCCCTCAAGGCGCAATCAATGATCTCAAAATGCGCGGCCCAAAAGCCAAAGCCCAGTTTGACGAAGTATTTGGCCCGGGAGCCGCAGATCGAGTGCTTGGAGGTCGCTAATGGCTGATGTAAATCCGTTTGCTAAATACGCGCAGCCGGAAGAGAACCCGTTTGCAAAGTACGCAGCCCAAGCGCCGCAGCAGCCAGCGCCAGAGCAGCCAGAGCCCAGCGGAGGATTCTCCCAGGGCGTAGGCAACCTCTTGGCTGGTGCTGTGCGCGGCGCTGGGTCTATCGGCGCAACCATCGTGGATCAGATCCGCAGCAAGCTGGCAGACCCGGTACAGCAAGCCATTCCGCAGAACATGCGGCCACAGATCACGCAAGGATTGCAAGACGCGCCACGCGGCCAAGCGCTGCGCGCCGCCATGGATAGCGGCCTGCAGGAGATGGGAGCACAGCCAGAGTCCATGCTCTACAAAGGCGGTCAACTCGCGGGCGAAGTAGCGGGGACTGCCGGGGTTGGCGGTGTTTTGGGCAAGGGGCTATCTGCCGTACCGGCCTTGGCAAAGTTTGCGCCCATGGTGCAGTCTGGAGGGTTGACCCTCGGCCCCGCAAGCACTGGAAACTACGCCGCAAATCTCGCTCTGCGTGCTGCTGGCGGTGCTGCTAATGGCGCCGCGACTGCCGCCCTGATTAACCCGGAAATGACCGCAGAAGGCGCGCTGGCTGGCGCTGCTTTGCCTGTTGCCGTGAAGGGCGCGCAGTACGCTGGCAAGGGCGTGTCCGCGCTGACAAAGAACGTTCTCGGGCGCATGACTGGAACCAGTCCCGAAACAATCAGTGCAGCCTACAGAGCCGGGCAAGAGGGGTCGGTGGACTTCCTGCGGAACATGCGCGGCGACGCATCATTTGATGAAGTCGTTGACGCGGCAAAAGCAGGACTGGAAAAGATGCGCGCGGACCGTGGCGCTCAGTACCGCAATGGCATGCTGGACATTTCAGCCGACAAAACGGTGTTGGACTTTGCGCCAATCGACAGCGCAATGCGCAAGGTGCAGGAGATTGGCAGCTACAAAGGGATTCAGACCAACAAGAACGCGGCAGGCATCGTTGATGAGCTGTCACAGACCATTGCGCAGTGGAGGCAACTAAATCCGGCTGAATACCATACCCCTGAAGGCTTGGACGCCCTCAAACGCGCGATTGGCGACATTCGAGACGCGACTCAGTTCGGCTCTCCAGCGCGTCGCGCTGCGGATTCTGTCTACAACTCTGTCAAGGGCGAGATAACCAAACAAGCGCCCGTTTACAGCAAGGTAATGGGCGACTACTCCAAGGCCACCGAAGCGCTCCAGGAAACGGAGAGAGTGCTATCTCTCGGTAAAAGCACCAGCCAAGACACCGCCATTCGCAAGCTCCAAAGTCTGATGCGCAACAACGCTCAGTCAAACTATGGCAATCGTCTATCCATTGCCCAGCAGTTGGAAGAAAAGGGTGGCGTGCAACTGACGCCAGCTATTGCGGGGCAAGCCATGAATACGTGGGTTCCTCGTGGCGTCGCGGGGCAGATTCAGGCTGGCGGGATTGGCCTCGGTGGGTACATGAATCCAGCCGTTCTTGCTGCTCTGCCGTTCACAAGCCCAAGGCTGGTTGGCGAGACGGCTTACCGCGCTGGATTGCTGTCTAACGCTGCGACAGGCGCAGCCCAGCAAGTGCCAGGCCTGTTGTCTGCAAGCCCGCAGGCGCGACAGATCGGCCAAGGTCTGTTGACCACGCTGCCGATTGCTATTTCAACCAGCCAAACAGCCCGCCAATAAAGGCCAAGGCCGCAAAAACGGCGACCTTGATCCAAAGGTAGTCAGTGAACTCCATGCCCGCTCCTAGCGGGCTTTTTTACGCCCGCAAAGGGACATTTTAGAGGCAGAGGGAGCCGCATGAGCAATCACGCAGTAGAGAACGCGGGCATCGTCGCAAGCAAAGTTGCCGCCTACGGAGGTGCCAGTGGCGCCGTAGTAGCTGGGCTGACCCTGAACGAGCTTGGCGTGATCGTCGGCATCTTTGTGGGCTTGACCGGGTTGATTCTTGGGCAAATCTGGTCTTGGAGAAAAGACCGGCGCGAGGCCAGGGAGCAGGAACTGCGGATGCGCAGGGATTTCGGGTCCAACTGGAGCGAGCTGTGAGCATCCTGCAAACCATCACCGACACCGCCATCGACCCAGCTTTTGCCATGATGCCCAAGCACATGGACAGCCCACGCGCCCGGGTGATGCTGCTATCCATAGGGTTGCAGGAAAGCCGTTTCGAGTACCGCCGCCAGATGGGCAACGGCCCAGCCCGTGGGTTCTGGCAGTTTGAACAAAACGGCGGGGTGCGTGGCTGCGCGAACCACCCGGCCAGCTCTGGTTTGCTGCGGCAAATCTGCGTGGCGCGTGGCGTGGCGTTTGAGCCCCGTGCGATCTGGGCAGCGCTGGAGCGGGACGACGTTCTGGCTGCGGCAGTAGCCCGTTTGTTGCTCTACACCGACCCACGCCCACTGCCCGCGCTAGACGACGCGCAAGGCGCATGGGATTGCTACTACCGCAACTGGCGCCCCGGCAAACCCCACCGGCAGACCTGGGACGACTTTCACGCGCGTGCCGTGGAGTTTGTGCAATGAACGAAAAAGACCGCTGGAAACATCGCAGACGCATGGCGTGGCTCTCACTGCTTGCAGGGCTGGCGTTCCCGCTGCTGCTGCTCTACACCGACTCGGCACAGCTTGGGGTTGTGGCCGCGCCGTTCTACACGTTTGCCGGTGCCGTGGTGGTGGCATACGTGGGCTTTGCGACCTGGGACGACAAGTCCCACAAGGACCCATCATGAAACTCACCCTACTCATTCCCGCAGTTTTGATCAGTGCAAGTCTCACCGGCTGCGCCACGACGAAAGGTCTAGAAGTCTCCGCAGAAGATGCCAAGGAATGCGCCGAAGTGGGCTGTACTCCGTGGTCTGAGCGCCAGCTTGAAGGGCTCGCAAAGCACTTCTACGGCCTGGGCGTGAAGGCTGGTATTCAGCGGCAGAAGGGGAGCATTTGATGCTCTACACCTACGTCGCTACAGGTTTGATAGCTGGTGCGGTTGCTGCAACCGGTGCTTGGCAAGTTCAGGGCTGGAGGCTTGGCAACGAAATCAACAGCATCAAAGCCCAGCAGGCCGCCGAATCAGCCAAGGCCCAAGCCGACACCCGAGCCAAGGAAATCGCCTTCAATCAGAAACTGCAGGATGCCCAAAATGAAGCCACGAAACGCGAAACCAAACTACGCGCTGATGCTGCTACTGCCCGCCGCACTGCTGACGGCCTGCGCGGCACCCTCTACGACTTCCGTGCAAGTCTACCCAACGCCTCCACAAGCGCCCTCGTTGCGCGAGCCGATACCGCAGCAGAGCTACTCGGAGCGTGCGTCAGCGAATATCGAGGCGTGGCAGAAGCGGCTGACCGACATGCTGGTGACGCGCTGATGCTGCAGCAGGCGTGGCCTAAGTAGCCGTCTCTGGCGGCGGAGGAATGGGCATCCAGTGGGTTGGATAAAAAAAATCTGGCGATTCCGATACGGTTAGCCAATCGCCACCGCCAATTTCAGCAGCCCAAGACCCGACGACTATTGTTGGCTTCTGATCTTTTCGGTATTCAGGGTAAACATACCAGCCACAGAGTAGTAGATGGCGCCCATCGTTCGGGGCTGTTTCCATAGGCTGCCAGTCGCTCATGCTCATTCCTTTGTGATGCGTGGCCCTCAAAGCCGCGCTGAACTATGGGATGGAAAATCTGGAAAAATGCTTGAATAGGTGCTTATTGTTTAAGCAATGCTTCCCACGAACTCAGCGCCAAGCCGCTCCAGCGCTGGATTGTCGCCTAGGATTGTGATTCCTGTTGTCGTGGGTTCGAGCCCCATCAGCCACCCCAAAATAGCAAAGCGCTGCAGCAGAAATGTTGCAGCGCTTTTTGCTTTGGGGCTGTATGGGATCTCGCCTTGCGCATGCCCCCCTGTGCAGCGTTGTGCGTCAAGGGGGGTTTCTCACCATCAAAGCCTCGCCTCTCGCTCACCACAGCCCCACACGGCGCATACTGCATGCTCCACTTTTTGGGAGTTTCTGATGAGCCTTGTGATTCGCGACGCGTCGCCCAGTGAAAAGCGCGGCAACGCCATGTCTGCGGCCTTGGCCAAAGAGCAACTTCAATACGCGGTCCAGATCGTGCGCGACGTGTTGCCGCAGAGCGCTGGCGATGCGGCATTGATTGGCGCCGTGGTGCAGGCCATTGCCATGAATTACGCTGCTGTGCCGCAGCCCAATCGTTAGGGTTGGGGCTGTACGCGGCGAGGTGCTTGATCCACATCCGTCATCCAGCCCGCGCGCGCATTGCTTGGCTGTTCCACACTCGTCAGAACGGATTGATTGGTATGGATGGGGAGATTGAAAGCTACCAGCTGGGCGGCTGGCCTGCCCGGAGGGACTCGAACCCCCGACCTATAGCTTAGAAGGCTATTGCTCTATCCAGTTGAGCTACGGGCAGATGGATGTTGGCCGGCTGTGTGGCCGGACGGGCTTGCGGAGTGTCCGCATCTGCGCAACGCAGGACGCCAATCATACCCGCCCTGGCCCCTGCTCTTGGCGCTGCCGCAGGGGCGATTTTGCTGCCGGGATGGTGATGCGGTTATAACCGGGCTATCCCCCCTGACTGCCCGCCTCACTGGAGCATTTGCCCATGCCACACAGCGTCACGCTGATCCACACGATTGCTGCCGCCTTGGGCCTGGCGTTGGTGCTGGGCTTTCTGGCCGCCCGTCTGCGGCTGCCAGCATTGGTGGGGTACTTGCTGGCAGGGGTGGCCATCGGCCCGTTCACTCCCGGTTTTGTCGCAGATGCGGCCCTGGCCAGCCAGCTGGCGGAGATTGGTGTGATGCTGCTGATGTTTGGCGTGGGCCTGCATTTCTCGTGGGGCGACCTCCTGGCCGTGCGCAAGATTGCCGTGCCGGGTGCTGTGGTGCAGATGATCGTGGCGACGTCGCTGGGTATGGCGTTGGCCCTGTGGTGGGGCTGGGGCATGGGTGGTGCCCTGGTTTTTGGTCTGGCACTGTCGGTGGCCAGCACGGTGGTGCTGTTGCGTGCGCTGGAGACCCTGGGGATTCTGGACAGCTACACCGGACGCATCGCAGTGGGCTGGCTGGTGGTGGAGGATCTCGCCATGGTGCTGGTACTGGTGCTGCTACCCCCGCTGGGGGGATGGCTGGGAGGCGGCACCGGGGCCGACCTGGATGCTGCGCAGCTCTGGCGCACGCTGGGTTGGACCCTGCTGCAGGTCGGTGCGTTTGTGGTGCTGATGCTGCTGGTCGGGCGCCGGCTGTTTCCCTGGCTGTTATGGCAGGTGGCTCGCACAGGCTCGCGTGAGTTGTTCACGCTGTGCGTGGTGGCCGCAGCGGTGGGCATTGCGTTCGGGTCGGCTGCGCTGTTTGGCGTATCGTTTGCGCTCGGGGCCTTCTTTGCCGGCATGGTGATGCGCGAGTCCGAGTTCAGCCACCGCGCTGCGCATGAGTCGCTGCCTTTGCGCGATGCCTTTGCCGTACTCTTTTTCGTGTCGGTCGGCATGCTCTTCAACCCCGCCGTCTTGTGGGAGCGCCCACTGCAAGTGTTGGCAGTGGTCGCCATCATCATGCTGGGCAAGACGGTGGCCGCTGCGGGCCTGGTGCTGGCGTTCCGTTACCCGCTCAACACAGCGCTCACCGTATCGGCCAGCCTCGCGCAGATTGGTGAGTTCTCGTTCATTCTGGTCGCACTGGGTTCTTCGTTGGGGCTGCTGCCGCCAGAGGGGGCCAGCTTGGTATTGGCGGGGGCCCTGTTCTCCATGGCGCTCAACCCGTTGTTGTTCCATGCCATTGCGCCGTTGCAGGGCTGGCTGCGCGCCCGATCGGCGCTTGCGCGGCGGCTGGAGCAGCGGGATGACCCTTTGGCCGAACTGCCCACCAGCACCGATTCGCGTTACCTCGCGCGGCAGGTGGTTCTGGTGGGGTACGGCCGGGTAGGGCGGCGCGTGGCGGCAACGCTGGCGGCCAACGATATTCCGTTTGTGGTGGCGGAGCAGAACCGGGAGCTGGTGGAAGCCTTGCGGGCCGATGGCGTGGCCGCCGTGTTTGGTGACGCGGTGGAGCCTGCCGTGCTGATCCAGGCCCACATTGCGCGTGCCGCCATGCTGGTGGTGGCCACCCCGGACGCGCTGCAGGTGCGCCAGATGATCGAGACGGCGCAGACCCTGAACCCGGGCATCGACATCGTGGTGCGCAGCCACAACGAGGACGAGGCCCAGCGGCTGGTGCAGGAATGCAGCCATGCCCAGGTGTTCCTGGCAGAAGATGCCTTGGCACAGGCCATGGCACGCCATGTGCTGGAGCGTGCCCGGGACCGCCAGGCCCGCGCCACGCGGCCTGCGCCACTGCATGGATCGGCATGATTTGAAAGAAATCTGCCTGTAGCGCCAGAAGAATATGCCTAAATAGCTATTGAATTGATAGCAAAATTGCGACCGCAGCCACAGTCGCAGCGCAGCATCCGGGCGGCGTCCTCACGGAGCGTCCCATCTGACCCCGCCAAGAACGCAGACCTCAGCCTCACGCCATGCAGCGACCTGCCGCAAGGCACGGATCAATCTGTTTCTTCAAACACCAGAGATGGCACGGCCATCACGCGGGCGCTTTGGCTCAGGTCCTGGATCAGGTGGTTGGCAAAGTAGCTGTTCTGCGTGTCGGGCTCCAGCGCTGCCACGGCCAGATTGGCACGCGGCTGGTTCAGGGGCACATAGAAGCTGCCAGCACGTGCATCAATGGCGCTGCGTACGGCAGACACTTGCACGCGCACGATGTCGCCACTACCAGCAATGGTGCCGATCACGTCCTGGCGGTTGCCGGTTTCGCGTGCGGTTTCGCGGTAGCTCTCAGCCAGGACAGAACCTGGCTCTGCCACCCGCATGACCTGGATGCCCAGCTGGCGAAGGCGTTCCACTGCACCGCTGGCGTCTGCCGACAGCCAATAGCCGCAGGGCCGCGCGCGCACCTTGGTGTTGCGCAGCGTCAGCGATGAGTTCCAGTCCACGCGAATGCTGCGATCGGCGCCGGTCTCGGGGTCCAGAAAATCCAGGTCGCGCTGGGTGGGCGTGGCCTCCGCTTCAATGACCACCTGGTCGCGGCAGGCCAGGGCGCTGACGTCGCGGGCCACGAACGAGCGTACCTGCTCCAGGTTGGCCGCCCGCTCGGCGGTGGTCCGCAGCGCGCTGGTGATGGCGGTGACTTGGGCATGCACGCGGCGCTGGATGTGCATTCGGCCAATGCCCACCCCACGGGTCTCGATCAGCAGGCTGACCGTGTTCTTGAGGCCATGGACGTTGCGCCCCGTGTCGGGCTGGGTGCCCCCCATGGAGATGCGCTTGTCCTGCAGGTTGGTCGATGTGGTGTAGTACCAGTCGCTCGTCAGGCCCTGGGCCTTGAGGGCCGACACCATGGGCTGGTGAAACCATTCCTGCGATGCCTTGGTGAGGAACTCCGGATAGTTGGCAGTGGTGGTGTATTGCAGCAGTGCGTCGTAGCGCTGGATGGCGTTGAACTTCTGCAGATAGCGACCCACCACGGTGTATTCATGGGCGTCCACGACCAGGATGGGGCGGTAGTCGTTGATGACCCGCGCAATGGCGCGGGCCTCGGGCGTGTTGAGCAACAGGTGGTCGCGGTTCAGGTCCACGCCGTTGGCTGTGACACGGGTGCCCACCTCGGCGCCATCGGGGTTGGCGCGGGGCACCACCACCACGTTGATGCGGTCCAGCAGCGGCTCGAGCAGGCCCTGGGCCAGCTCACGGCTGATGACCAGCAGTGCCTCACTGCCTGCGGGTTCGTCGCCATGCTGCTGGCCGATCAGCACAACGGTGGGGCGGCCGCTCTTGTCCAGGCTGGCAGGGTCAGTGCCTGCGGCACGGGTGAGCAGCAGGCCCTGGATGGGCTCGCCGCGTTGCGAGGTGCCAATCTGCAGCAACTGCGCGCGTGTGCCGCCACGGGGCACGCCGTCGCTCAGCCCGCGCAGCCATTGGCCCAGCTCGGCATTGGTGGTGAAGGCCCTGCGGTCGGCACCCAGGCCGGGTGTGCTGTAGACCACAGAAGGGTTGGGGAACCGCGCGGCCACCGCATCGCCATAGGGCGGCGCCATGGGCGCCTCGTCGCGCACCAAGAGCGGCGCGGACGGGGGCAGGGGGCTGGCCACCACGGCAGCCCGTTGTGGCGGCAGCTGCGAGGGCGTTTGCTGTCCCAGCGGTGCGGGTACCACCGTACCTTGTTGTACGCGCGGCAGTGGCGCGGGGGCGCTGCGCTGCTGGGCAGTGGGGGTGGATGGCCAAGGGGGCAGTGGGGTGCTGCCGCAGGCTGTCAGCAGCAGTGCTGCCAGCGTGGCCGGGGCGGCCCAGCGCGCAATCCGTGGTTCAGGACGGGAAAGCGGGGCGGTATCGGCGCTGCGGCGCAGGAAATTGTGCTGGGTCATGGTGTGGGCTGCCAGAGAGAGCCCCTGGTGTGGGGCGAGTGGGGCGCTTTGTACGTGGATGTTACCTGCGCGCACCCGCCTCTCCTTGTCAGCGTACATCCCGTTGCAAACCCGTGGCGCCGTGGGCTGACGCAGTGATCATCGAGGGGTGTCGCTGGGTGCGGTGGCGTCGGTGGGCGGCGGCGAGATGCTCTGGGCCAGAGGAGAACTGGGCAGTTTCAGGCGCAGCAAGGCGCGCACAAAGCCGTGGTCCGAGCGCGTGCGGTCGCGTCCCTCATGCAGGTGGTCGTTGAAATAGTCCACCCGGCGCACATCGCCCACGCTGTTGCGCCCATTGGGCAGGAACTCCTCGCTGACCAGGATCTGGTCCAGCACATAGGGCGCGCCCTGGTGGATGTGGGAGTAGGCCACGTCCTTTTTCAAGGCGAAATCTCCCTGCAGGTCGTACGCATTGAACAGGGCCACATCACGGGCGGACCGGTCGTAGGCGATGTCGGTGGTGGCGCAGATCAGTTGCGTGGTCACGCTGTCGGGGGTGTCGTTGAAGTCGCCCAGCACTACCAGGGGCACGCTGGTGCGGTGCAGCAGGTCGATCACCAGGCACCGCAGCGCCATGGCCTCGGCGCCGCGCATGATCAGCGAGCGCAGCGATGCCAGTGCGACCACCTTGCGGTCGTCCCTGTCCTCCGTAGGCTGGCCCAATGCGTCCTGCAGAAATTTGGGGCGCTTGGATTTGAGGTGCGCGGTGAGGACGTTGAGGGTTTGGCCGTGCTTCATCCGCAACGTGGCCACGAGGGGTGGGCGCTCGAAGCGCGTGTGTTGGCCAATGCCAGGCACATCCACCTGAAAGCCCCGTGGGAAGTCGGCAAAGGACTGCAATGCCTCGACCTTGAGCCGCGTGGCTAGGCCCACACGGGGCGTTCCCTGTGCGCCCTGTTGGGTGTCGTTGTTCTCGGCCCCTGGTACGGCGACGAAGTCGTAGCGCAAGCCACCCCGACCCAGTGCCCCTTTGAAGGCCGCATCGTCCCAGACCTCCTGCACCGCCAGTACATCGGCGTTCAGTGCCCGAAAGCGCTCGCCCAGCCAGGTGATCTTGCGTTCAAACTCGGTCTGGCTGTAGGGGTCCTGGTTCTCGTAGAACAGGCGTCCCGGATTGGCCAGGTTGAGCACATTGCAAGTGGCCACCATGAGGGTGTCCAGCGGTTGGGGGAGTTCGTTGGGGCGCATGAAGGGCGTACAGCGTAGGCGGGGTCACGACGGCTGCTCCCTGTATCAACTGGCCTGCAGCGCGCGGCCGGACAGCACTTGCAGCCCGGGTCGGCCCAACTGTACGGCACGGACGAGCGCACGGGCCACCTCCGCCCCGGGGCGGGCACGATAGTTGGCGGGCAGGACCGGGTTCAGCCACTGAAACAGTTTGAGCGACAGGGACTCTGCGGGCCGGTGGGCTTGTTGCAGCGCCCGGCGTTCGCCCATCAGCAGGGATGGGCGTGCAATGACCAGCGTCTCAAAACCCAGCTGCTGAAGGTCGCGCTCGACCTCGCCTTTGACGCGGTTGTAAAAGATGCGCGATTGCGCATTGGCCCCCATGGCGGTGACCACGCCACAGCGGGTGGCGCCCGCCGCGCGCGCTGCGCGGGCCGTGGCCATCACGGCGTCATAGTCCACCGCACGGAACGCGCTCTGGCTGCCGGCTGCAGCCATGGTGGTGCCCAGGGTGATGTAAACATCATCGACGTGCGGCAAGGCGGGCATCGCCGCAAAATCCACCGCGTGCAGTTGCAGGCGGGGATGGTTCAGCGCTGGCGCACGCCGCCCTTTGGCGTGCAGCACATGGATGCTGGCGCCCGCTGCGTCCGTGGCGTTGGCAGGGGGCGCTTTGCGCGTCTCAGCGGTTAAAAGAGCCGCGAGGACCGCCTGGCCCACGAGGCCCGTTGCCCCGGCCACCACCGCCACCCGTGCCTGATCCGCCACCATAGCCGCCACCTCCAGAGTTGCGATACCCACCACCACCACCGCCGCCGCCACGGCGGCCGCGTTCAGCCATGCTGTCCACGCTGGTGCGCATGGGGTCGGGCTGACCGCCCGCACCGTGGCCCGAGCTGCGATGGCCTGGGTTGCTGTGACCCAGGTGTGTGCCCAGGTGCGCATTGGCGCGGGGGGGTTGTGCGTCATCGTAGCGATGACCACCGCCGCCTTCGGGGCGTGGGCCTCGGCTGCGCGCAGGTGCCTGGGCGGCGCCGTCACGGGCACCACCCCGGCCACCACCCTGGCCTCCGCGGCCGCCGCCGGCTGGACCCTGGGCGTTGCGTGGAGCTCCGCCACCGGAACGGCCACCACCGCCACCACCGTTGCCTGCACGGGGGCCGCGCTCCCCACCTTGGCCGCCGCCCTGGCCTGCCTTGTTGGTGCGGATGCGCTCCATCATTTCGCTGCGGGCGGCCTTGGCGGCTGCCTGCATCACATCACGGCTCGGGGGCTTGCCTGCGCCGCCCCAGATGGTCTGGCGGCCCATGGCGATGGGTTCCGCCTTCTCGCCGGGTTCTGGGCCAAAACCTTCGATCACCTGGACAGGAATCTGCTGCTTGGTAAAGCGCTCGATGTCCATCATGAAACCTTCTTCGTCCATGCAGACCAGGCTCACGGCTTCGCCCGTTGCGCCTGCGCGGCCCGTGCGGCCGATGCGGTGCACATAGTCTTCGGAGACGTTGGGGATTTCGTAGTTGACGACGTGCGGCAGGTCATCGATGTCGATGCCACGTGCGGCGATGTCGGTGGCCACCAGGGCACGGATCTCGCCACTCTTGAAGCCCGCCAAGGCCTGCGTACGGGCACTCTGGCTCTTGTTGCCGTGCAAGGCCATGGCCTGCACACCGTTCTTGGTCAGGAACTCGGCCACGTTGTTGGCGCCGAATTTGGTGCGCGTGAACACCAGCACCTGGCTCCAGTTGTGTTGCTGGATGATGTGCAGCAGCACCTGCTTTTTCTTGCCGCGGCCCACAGGATGGATCACTTGCGAAATACGCTGCACCGTGGTGTTGCGCGGGGTGACCTGGATGCTTTGCGGGTTCTTGAGCAGGGTGTTGGCCAGCTCGCGGATCTCGTCGCTGAAGGTGGCCGAGAACAGCAGGCTTTGCTTGTCCTTGGGCACCAGGGCCAGCACCTTCTTCACGTCGTGGATGAAGCCCATGTCGAGCATGCGGTCGGCTTCGTCAAGCACCAGCACCTGCACGGTGGACAGGTCCAGGAAGCCCTGTTGCTGCAGGTCCAGCAGACGGCCAGGGGTGGCCACCAGGATGTCCACGCCGCGCTTGATGCGGTCGATCTGCGGGTTCATGCCCACACCACCGAAGACCACGGTGGAGTTGATGTCCAGGTACTTTCCGTATTCGCGCACCGATTCTTCGACCTGGGCCGCGAGCTCACGGGTAGGGGTCAGCACCAGGGCGCGGATGCCCTTGCCGCCAAACTTGTTCTTGGGTGCCGTGCCTTGCGAGAGGCGGTGCAGCATGGGCAGGGTGAACGCAGCGGTCTTGCCGGTGCCAGTCTGCGCGCCGGCCAGAAGGTCGTGGCCTTCCAGAACGGCGGGAATGGCCTGGGCCTGAATGGGCGTGGGGGTTTCATAGCCCGTTTCGTGCACGGCCTTCAGGATGGCAGGAGCCAGGTTCAGTTCGTCAAATGTCATGTCGTTGGATGCGCCCGTCCGGGGCGCTGGGTATCCGCCTGTCGTGCAACCGGGAGGTTGCTGAGCCAGTCTCAGGCTGATGAGGTTCAGGATTGGGAGCCCGGAAGCGTGGCTTCCTTCGTCCCCAGCAGTGTGCTGATGTGGCGGGCAACTGGAGCCCACAACGGGGGTATTGTCGCATGGACCGATAATCTAGGGTTTGAGAGCGCGTTCGGCGTCTTTTTGGAATGCTCCAAATGGCCCTCTGAACCTGCTCGGATGCAGACTTCCTGCCCACTTTCGCAAGCTAGAACCCTCCATGGCCCAATACGTTTATTCGATGAATCGCGTCTCCAAGACCGTGCCGCCCAAGCGGCAGATCTTGAAGGACATCTCCCTGAGCTTTTTCCCGGGCGCCAAGATTGGTGTGCTGGGTCTGAACGGCTCGGGCAAATCCACGCTGCTGAAGATCATGGCGGGCGTGGACAAGGAAATCGAGGGCGAAGCCATTCCGATGCCGGGCATCAAGATCGGCTATCTGCCCCAGGAGCCTCAGCTCAACTCGGAGCACACGGTGCGCGAAAGCGTGGAAGAGGCCATGGGCGAGGTGTTTGCCGCCAAGGCCAAGCTGGAAGAGGTGTACGCCGCCTACGCCGAGGCCGATGCAGACTTTGACGCACTGGCCGCTGAACAGGCTCGCCTGGAAGCCATCATTGCCACCGCTGGCACTGACTCCGAACACCAGCTCGAAATCGCTGCCGATGCCCTGCGCCTGCCTCCTTGGGACGCCAAGGTCGGGCTGCTGTCTGGTGGTGAAAAGCGCCGCATTGCGCTGTGCCGCCTGCTGCTGTCCAAGCCCGACATGCTGCTGCTCGACGAACCCACCAACCACTTGGACGCTGAATCGGTGGACTGGCTGGAGCAGTTCCTGCACCGCTTTCCGGGCACCGTGGTGGCCATCACCCACGATCGCTACTTCCTGGACAACGCGGCCGAGTGGATCCTGGAACTGGACCGGGGCTACGGTCACCCCTACAAGGGCAACTACAGCACCTGGCTGGACCAGAAGCAGGCCCGCCTGGAGTCCGAAAACAAGGGCGAGGAAGCCCGCGCCAAGGCCCTGAAGAAGGAACTGGAGTGGGTGCGCCAGAACGCCAAGGGCCGCCAGGCCAAGAGCAAGGCGCGTATCGCCCGCTTCGAGGAACTGAGCGACTACGAATACCAAAAGCGCAACGAGACGCAGGAAATCTTCATTCCTGTGGCCGACCGCCTGGGCACCCAGGTCATCGAGTTCCACAATGTCACCAAGTCATTTGGCGATCGCGTGCTGATCGACAACCTGTCCATGACCATCCCGGCAGGCGCCATCGTCGGCATCATCGGCCCGAACGGGGCTGGTAAATCGACGCTGTTCAAGCTCATCGCGGGCCGCGAGCAGCCTGACAGCGGTGAAGTCGTGATTGGCTCGACCGTGAAGATGGCTTTTGTGGACCAGCACCGCGATGCCCTGTCGGACGACAAGACCGTGTGGGAAGACATCTCCGGTGGCCTGGACATGATCAACATCGGCAAGTTCACCATGGCCAGCCGGGCCTACGCCGGGCGCTTCAACTTCAATGGCGGCGACCAGCAAAAGAAGGTGGGCATGCTGTCGGGTGGTGAGCGCGGTCGCCTGCACCTGGCCAAGACGCTGATCGCTGGCGGCAACGTATTGCTGCTGGACGAGCCCTCGAACGATCTGGACGTGGAAACCCTGCGCGCGCTGGAAGACGCTTTGCTCGAATATGCGGGCACAGTGTTGGTAATCAGCCACGATCGCTGGTTCCTGGACCGGATCGCCACACACATCCTGGCCGCCGAGGGTGACAGCCAATGGACGTTCTTTGACGGCAATTACCAAGAGTACGAAGCCGACAAGAAGAAGCGCCTGGGTGAAGAAGGTGCAAAGCCCAAGCGGATGCGTTTCAAGGCCCTCAAATAAGAGCCGAGGTCAAGTAGGATTGCATCTGGAAACCTCTTGCCCGATTTCTCTTCCCCACCATGTCCCTGCCCGCATCGCGTCTGAGAGTTGTTTTTCGCGCCTGCGTTGTCAACGCCGTTCGCGGGGGCGAGGCCCTGATGGAGCAGCTGGTCAAGGTCACCCAGACCGCCTTGACCAGCGAGGAGTCGAGTAGCCGCAATGTTCAGCAGCGCAATGTGCTGAGCGACGCGCTGCACCTGCTCAAGGAGCACGAGGCGGCGCTGATCAAGGGCTACCCCATGGCCCTGCTCGAGATCTTTGCCGAAGGCCCCGCGGCGACCAAGGGCCGCAGCTCGGCCGACGATACCGGCATGGACTTTGGCGAGCTTTCGCTCATGGACGAAAGCGAAATGCAGGCCCAGGTGGAGCTGTCCAAGGCGCAGCAATCGGCCCTGCACGCCACCGACGCCGTGCTGGCCGAACTCAATACGCTGGTGAGCGCTGCGCAAGGCTTGCGCAGCGTGCAACCCGAGCGCAACCCCCTGCGACCCGAGAGCTACATCCGTGCGCTGCAGCAGGTGGTGGGCGAGACCGGCGTTTCTGCCGAAGTCCGCCAGCTGTGGATGCAGCACATGCGCGACCTGATGGGCAAACTGCTGGCTGAAGAATACAAAAAGACTTCCCAGAGCTTGCGCGATCATGGTGTGCAGCCTGTGGGCTACGCGGTGGCGGGCACCCCTTCGGGGGTCTCGCGTGGTGCAGGAGGGCGTGGCACGGGTTACGGTGGGTCCGGCTATGGTGGCCCGGGCACGGGTTATGGCGGCGGTTATTCCGGGTATGGCCCGTCGATGAACGCGCCCATGGGCGACTACGGCAACACGGGCTACGGGCGCGGCATGGGCCCCGGCACGGGCTGGAGCGGTGAGTCCCAGCAAGGCGCCCTTGGCTCCCTGGATGCCGCCGAAGAGGCATTGCTCACCGTGGGCATCCTGCGCCAGATGCTGGCGGGCGGTGATCCGTTTGCACCCCAGGTCTATGGGGCGGTGCCCGCCCAGGCAGTGGTTATGCCCGTTGACCCCCGCGCGGGCGCAGCCAGCGCCCAATCGTCGCTGGCGGGGGGCTACTACCCCTCGGGCGCGGCGGCGGAGGCCGTGGAAGACATGGCCCAGCTGGAGCGCCTGGTGGGGCGTCTGGCCGGTGGCGGTTCGGCCAGTCATCCGGGTTCGTTGCCCGTGCCTCTGGCGGGTTGGCGCAGGCCCGGCGTGGCACCGGTGGTTTATGCGACCATGCCCATGGAAGCCGCCACGCAGTCCACCGCCATGGCGGTGGAGGTGGTGGGGCGCATGATGACCAACATCGCACAGGACGCCCGTTTGCTGGCCCCCGTGCAGCAGGCCGTCAAGAGCCTGGAGCCCGCGCTCAAGCAGTTGGTGCACCACGACGGCCGGTTTTTTACCGACAGCAATCACCCAGCACGCCGCCTGCTTGACGAGCTGACACAGCGCAGCCTGGCTTTCACCGCCGAGACAGAGCCCGGCTTCAGTGGTTTCATGCGGCTGGTGACCGAGGCCGTGGGCCATCTGTCGGCCCACGAAGTCAAGGACGCGGGGCCTTTTGACACCGTGCTCGAGGCGCTGCAGTCCGCCTGGGATACCCAGGAGCAAAGAGTCAAGGCCCAGCAGGAGGCCGAGCAGAAAGCGAAACTGCAGGCCGAGCAGCGGGAGCTGCTGGCAGAGAAAGTTGCTGCCGATATCCGCAAGCTGCCCGATGTGGAGCGGGTACCCACGGATGTGCTGGATTTTGCAGCGGGCCCCTGGGCCGACGTGGTCGCGCTGGCGCATGTGATGCGCAGCGATGACAGCCAGGACGATGACCCGAGCGGGTACCTGGCGCTGGTCCCGGTGCTGCTGTGGACTGCACAGCCCGACCTCACGCGCCAGGAGACCGACCGGCTCAACGAGGCCATCCCCGGCTTGCTGGCCAAGCTGCGCAAGGGCCTCAAGACCATCAATTACCCTCCCTTGCAGACCAGTGCGTTCTTGCAGCGGCTGGTGGCATTGCACCAGGCGGCTTTTGAAAAGTCCGCAGCACCCCCCACGGCAGAGTCTGAAGCGGTGACGGCTGCGCCAGAGCTGTCTGAATCGTCCGAGGCATCGGTGTCCGCATCGCAGGACAGTGCCCAGGCACCGCTGGATGCTCCCGATCCCTACGCCGACTTTGTCATCGGGGCGTGGGTGGAACTGGTGACCAACGGCCGGGTAGTGCGTACCCAGCTCACCTGGGCCAGCCCGCACCGCACCCTGTTTTTATTCACTGCGCCCGACGCCAGCACCCAGTCCATGACCCGCCGCATGCGCGACAAGCTGGCGGCTGAAGGCTCGCTGCGCGTGGTGCCTGCCTTGCCCCCCCGGCCCGCCAAGCCAGTGGCTCGCGCCTCGGGTTCGGCAGAAGCGGGTGCCGCAGATCGCCGGTCGTCCGATGGGCGGTCGGGCTCCAGCTCCAGGGCAGCACCACTTTCCAGGTCCGCACCGCTGTCCAAATCAGCGCCCCTGGCCCCGTCTTCGGGTTCCAAGTCCTCTAAAAATCGCTGAGCGCCAGGATCTCCACTGGCGGCTGCCCGCGCCGCACGGCGCAGGCCGTTCCATCGGCTTTGTGCACTGCCCGCTGCGGGGTGGTGCCTGGGCTCTATGCCTCTGTACCCGGCAAATCCCCGCCCGTGGCACCTGGATGGGCAGTGCTGCTGCTGGCCTCTGACGCGCGCAACAGCTTCTTGCGCACCAGATGGATGTGGTTGCGCAGCGCATACAGTTCATCGGCGTACGACAGAGGCACGCTCACTTTTTCGGCCTGGGCTTCCAGGCCATCCAGGGTGCGCAGCAGGGTTGCAGGGTCGCTTTTGCCCATCTCCAGGTCGTTTTCGATCTCGCGCAGGCGGCCATACCAGCGGAACACCCGTGACCGCACCCGGAACTGGTAGAGCGGCGGCACAATGCGCGACAGGGGCAGCATGATCGCCAGCAAGATACCCAGCACCAGCCACATGCGCTCG
This sequence comes from Acidovorax sp. Root70, assembly GCF_001428225.1. Classification (NCBI taxonomy): domain Bacteria; kingdom Pseudomonadati; phylum Pseudomonadota; class Betaproteobacteria; order Burkholderiales; family Comamonadaceae; genus Acidovorax; species Acidovorax sp. Root70. The sequence goes on along the minus strand of NZ_LMHQ01000029.1, from coordinate 370,982 downwards.
ATCAGGTTGGCCAGCCAGAAGGGCAGATAGCGCTGCAGTATGGGCACCGGCTCGTTCATGGCGCGGTCGCCCTCCTTGGCAATCGGCAGCTCGCTGCCCCGCGTGTTGGGGAACTCCCGCGCCCGGTTGAACCAGCCGGCGCCGCTGTGCAGCTTTTGGGCGTTCTGGGCAAACAGGGTGAGCAGGGCGGGGTGCGTGCCGTCGCGCGCCAGCAGGGATGTGGTGGTGGCCACTAGCCGGACATCGCGCTGGGGCACGTTGGCCGCAAGGTCCACCACGCCGCGCGGCAGCGTCACGGGCGTGAGGAATGGAAACCGCCGCGCGTAGGCCTCGTGCTGCGCAAAATCCAGCAGTTGCACGCCGGGTGTCTGCAGCAGCATCTGCACCATCAGCGATTCGGGCGCAGACGCAAACACCAGGGCGTCGAGCCGGCCCGCCAAAAACTCTACCGTTGCGGGCGTCTGTTCCAGGCGAGACAGCTTGACCGTACCGGGCTCCACCTTGTTGGCCTGCAGCAGGCGCTCCATCAGCGTGGGCACGCCGCTGCCCTCCGACCCGACATTGACCCGCCAGCCGCGCAGCTGCCGCAGGCTATCGAGCCGGGGTGCGTTGTGCATGCGCTCTGCCGCGTCGGTGCGGTAAAACAGCCACAGCGGCTCCACAAACAGGCTGCCCAGCGATACGAGGTTGTCCGGGTCATCGGGCTGCAATTCAGCCGTACCACCCTGCACAAAGGCCACATCAGCCTGGCCGTCGCGCAGCAGCTGCAGGTTGTGCGACGAGCCCTCGCTGGGCAGCAACACCACGTCGATCCCGTCGACGGCCAGTGCCTTCTGGTACCGCTTGCCAAACTCCTCATAGGCACTTTGTGCGGGGCCGGTGGCCAAGGTCACGGTCTTGGGCGGATTGGGGTTGAGCCACCAATAGGCCAGCACCAGCAGCCCGACCGCCAGGAAGGCGAGGGGGCCCGCCGACACAATCAGATCGCGCAGGGTGAGAAAGGTGTTGCGAAAGGCCTGGGGCATGGGGGATGGACGAACGGAGAGAAAACAGGGCGAAAGCGGGCGGCGGCATGCCAGGATGGGGTGATAGCGCAAACGGGTGGTTTCGGCGCCCTATCGCGCCATCAGCGATTGCCGGTGGATTATCCAGGCAGGCACTGCGGCGACGCGCACCCGCGCTTGGCATCACGCATTGGTAATCGCTCCGGCCTTGGATCACGGGACGACTGGAGCCGCCGACCAACCAGGGTGTCTACTGCGGCATGCGCTTGCGCTGGCGCTCGTAGGCCATGCATTCCTGCAGTGAGAGCATATCGTTCTGGTCCACATCCGCCGCCTCGAAGTAGGCCATGCGCGCCTGCACCACCTCCGTAAACGACAGCTTTCCGTCACCGTCCTTGTCGGCTGCGGCCAGCCGCCTCAGCTGGCCTTTGCCGATGTGGGGTAACTGGCTGAGATAGGAGAGATGGACGTAGCCCTCTGCATCGGGCCCCAGGCTGTGCCAGCCCTGCACGATGTCCTGGTGAAACTCGTCCAGTGACACGTTGCCGTCGTGATTGAGGTCGGCCGCCGCGCAGATGGCCTGCAGCCGGTGGGTGAGGGTTGAGGCCACCGGTTTGTGGGCTTTGGCAGGGCGGGGTGGCGTGGTAGGTGACGACACGGGGGTATCGGCCGCGTTGGCGGTGTGTGTCGCCGTTGCCAGTACTAAGGCGCAAGCACCTGCGCAAATCCAGTGGAGGGTTTTTTGCATGGGGGCTCCTTACCACCACCAGCGTTGGCTGGGGCTGCGGTTGCAGGGCCACACCATCGTGTGCGCCCCAGGGCGGACCTGGCCCGCATCCACATCCAAGCATTTGCCGGTGAGCTGGCTCACGATTTGCCCGCCCCGGGTGGACCAGTTCTGACTGCGCGAGCCCGAACAAGGCCACAGCACCACCCGTGCGCCGTCCCGTGGGTCGCCGCGGTCCACGTCCACGCACAGATCGCGCACCCGGATCTCGCCACCGCGCCCCACCGCAAAACGCTGGGACGCAGTGCCGTTGCATTCGTACACCTGCAGGGTGGTGCCGGGCTGGAACTTGCCGCCCCGCACGTCTAGGCAGAGGCGGCCATCCACGCGGATCTCACGACCCCTGTCGCCGCCCTGTCCGGGGTAGTCAGGGTACTCGGTGCGCCGGTCGTCGTCGTGACGGTTGTGGTTGGCCAGCAAGGCAATGCCGGCAATGGCGGCCACGGCCGCTGCTGCAGCGCCGGCATTGGAGCCGCTGTTGTTACCAGAGACGTAGGTGCGCGTGATCCTGAAGCGACCACCGCAGCCGCCGTTGGTCCACAACTCGCGGTTGGTGAGGTCGTAGCCCCAGGTCCGGTTGAAGCGGCACGCGCCCTGGGTTTGTTCCACCAGGTCCACCTGGGTCACGTCGTCCGCCAGGCGGTAGGAGGTGTAGCCACCACTGGACTGCAAATCCACCCACTGGTCCTGCGCCTGCGCTGGCAATGTGCCCACGAGCAAGGGCAGGCACAGCAGCCACGCACGTTTCTGAAGCGTCTGGTCTCTCATGGGTTCGCTCTCCTTGTTCCGATCTGGGGCTGCAGGGACGAGGGTGGGGCAGTCGGACCCAGCTTCTGGGCACTGTCCACGATCTGCATCATAGGGCGGTCAGCCGCCATCAGTCCGATGACCATTCACATCATCAAAACATCAAAATGGCCCACACGCTCTCACTGGTGCTGATTGCCGAGGGTATCTAGACGCGGGATCAGATGGGACGTTCTGATCGCGCGGGGTGCGCACCAAGCCCCGGACTGCAGGGCTGGGCGCGCCATGCCCTTGAGGGATGTGCTGGCGCGGCTCCGCGCGGCACAGTCCCTCCGCCAACCGCAACGCCATCAGAATCTATTCCGGTCTTCGCCGGTTCTTCGGTGACTCGAGGTCACTTGATCAGCAATGCGGACCCGCTGCCGTGAATTCGAAAGACCGCCACCGCATTCACAAGGTCATCGGCCTGCCCGCGAAGGCTGGCCGCTGCGGCCGCCATCTCTTCCACCAAGGCTGCGTTTTGCTGTGTGGCCTGGTCCATCAGCGTGACGGCCTCGCCCACCTGCGTGACCCCCGAGCTTTGTTCGGAGCTGGCAGCGCTGATCTCGCCCATGATGTGCGTCACATTGCGGATGCTGTTCACTACCTCGGTCATGGTGTGGCCTGCCTTGTCCACAAGGGCCGTGCCATGCTCTACGCGGCCCACACTTTCGGTGATCAGTTGCTTGATCTCCTTGGCGGCGGCGGCACTGCGCTGGGCCAGGTTGCGCACCTCACTGGCCACCACGGCAAAACCCCGGCCCTGCTCGCCCGCGCGGGCGGCTTCCACTGCGGCATTCAGCGCGAGGATGTTGGTCTGGAACGCAATACCGTCGATCACACTGATGATGTCATTGATCTTGCGGCTGGAGTCGTTGATGTCCTTCATGGTGGCGACCACCATGGCCACCACTTCGCCCCCTTGCTGTGCGACGGTTGAGGCCGAATGCGCGAGCCGGTTCGCGTTGATCGCGTTGTCCGCGTTCTGCTTCACGGTCGAACCCAGCTGTTCCATCGATGCCGCAGTTTGCTGCAGCGCACTGGCCTGCTGCTCGGTGCGCATTGACAGGTTCTGGTTGCCCTGCGCGATCTCGGCGCTGGCGGTCGATACGCTCTCCGATCCCTGGCGTACTCCTGCCACCAGGTTGGACAGACTCCGCCGCATGGCTTCCATCGAGGCAACGACCGAAGCGATCTCGTCCTTGCCTTGGGCCACCAGCGGGTTGGCCAGGTTGCCCCGCGCAAACTCCTGCGTCGCCTGGCTTGCCTCGCTCAGGGGCCGGACGATGGAACGCGTGGTGGCCACGCCCAGCACACAGGCAAACACCACCATGGTGATGCTGAGCAGGATCAGCTGAAACCGCAGCGATTCAAACTGATGCATCGATTCCTGACTGGCGCGTTTGCTGATGGCGTCGCTCTCGGCCAGGAAGGCTTCGATGCCCGCCACCAGTTTGGTCAGCAGAGGGCGGCATTCTTCGTTGATTTTCTTGATGGCCGCATCCTTTTCTCCCAGGCTCCCCAGCCGGGTGATCTCGAGCGCCACAGGGCCATAGGCCGCCTCGGTGTTCTTGATTTCGGCCAGCAGCTTGTTCAGGGGAGCGGTTTCCGGGGGGCCGGCCTTGAGGGCCTCTTCCACTCCCTGGAGTGCCTTGCCCATGCCTTCATGTGCCACCCCAATGCGCCGGGTTTCCGCCTCAGCATCTTCCTTGGAGCCGGCGATCACCAGGTTGCGCGCAGACACGGCCCGTGCATTGGCCGCATCAAGGACCCGGTTGCCCAGGCTTTTGATCACGTTCAGGTGATTGACCTGGTTGTCCAGGCTCTCCTGCGTCATGGACTCTCCACGGATGCCCATGATGGCTACCAGGATCAGTGCACAGGTCAGGACCACATAGCCAATGCCAAGACGCGTCTTGATGCTCAGGTTTTGCAGGAGATTCATGCAATGGGCCCTTCAGATGGTGACAACGATGATGCGCTTTTGTGGGCTAAAGCGCCATGTTTTCTATCTTTTGTGAGCAAGTAGCCACACGCGCTCAGGTAGCGCGGGGCGCCACGGCGCGTCACAACCCTTGATCCTGGGCTGCTTTTCCGCACCGTCAAGGTCTTTTTGACTGCGCAGGGCAGTGCTTCGTACGCCGCCCGCTGGGTTGCTGGATGCCGTTGCTGAGAGCCTGGAGTGCCTTCAGTGCATTGGGTCAGTGCAGCGCCACCCGGTGGGCCTTAGCCCAGTTCAGCAACGGATGGCAGGTACAAGCCCTCTGCCGTGGTGAGGGCCCGTGCCGCCCGTGCCGCCCGCGCTGTGGCAATGGCCGTGGCCTCGGCCGCCATGGTGGCCAGCACCATCATGCCCAGGCTCTTGCCCGCGCGGCCGGTGCCCAGACTGAACAGGGTGTCGCCATCGGACATGGTGTGCACCGGGTTGATGCTGCGTGCCAGGCCATCGTGCGCTGCTACGGCTAGGCGATGGGCCTGCACCTTGGTGATGACCGCGTCGGTGGCGACCACGCCGATGGTGGTGTTGGTGCCCGCCAGCAGGGGCTGGGGCGGGTCGCCGCGCAGCAGGGCGCGGCGTGTGTCGCGCAGGCGCAGGCCGTCGTCGGTGCGGGCTCCGGCAATGACTTTTGCAGTGTCCGGGTCGATCACGTCACCCAGCGCATTGCAGGCGATGAGCGCGCCCACCGTGACGCCATCCACGGTGACAGAGGCGGTGCCGATGCCTCCCTTCATGGCACGCTGGATGCCGAAGATCTTGCCCAGGGCCGCGCCGGTGCCTGCGCCTACGTTTCCTTCGGCCGGGTCAGCGGTGGATGCAGCATCGCATGCGGCATAGCCTGCAGCGGCGTCCGGGCGGATGCGCATGTCGCCCACCAGCAGGTCGAACAGCACGGCGGCGGGCACGATGGGCAGGCGGCCCACGGCCACGTCAAAGCCCACACCGCGCTCTTCGAGCCAGCGCACGGCGCCGGTGGCGGCATCCAGCCCCCAGGCGCTGCCACCCGCGAGCATGATGGCGTGCACCTTGTCCACCAGGTTGGAGGGGTGGAGCAAATCGGTCTCGCGCGTGCCAGGGGCTGCCCCTCGCACATCCACCCCAGCCACGGCACCCTCGCGGGTGATGATGACGGTGCAGCCCGTGGGGCGGCGGGTTTCGGTGAAGTGGCCGACCTCGATGCCGGCCACGCGGGTGATGCTGCCAGCATCGCCAGCCAGAACTTGTTGAGAACTCATGGCCGGTGATTATGGTGTCCTGCCGCCCCTGCAGGCCCGCGTGTGCTCAAGGCGACGCTGAATAGGGTTGCGCAATGCGGCGAGCCAGGGATGCGCCGTGCGCGGGGTACTGGTTCCCCGCCGCCTGCCGCCTCGGCGCTGTGGTCAGGGCGCCTTTTCGATCCGAGTGACCTGGTAGGTGCCGTTGACCCGCTCTGCGCGAAAGCGCACCTTGTCACCCGCTTTGAGGTCGCCCAGCACGCTGGCATCCGACACGCGGAACACCATGGACATGGCGGGCATGTCCAGGTTCTTGATTTCGCCGTGGCGCAGGCTGACGCGCAAGGTGCGCGGGTCCCAGCGGGTGATTTCGCCCTCGCTCAGCTCCGCCGACGGCACCGCGGGGGCTGCATGGTGGCCACTGTGGCTGTCGGAGACTGCAGCGGCGGGGGCTTGTGCCAGCGCGGGCGCCGCGCCCAGGATGAGCAGGCTGGCGGCCAGGGAGATAGAGATCAATTTCATGTGGATGCCTTCTTGCGGTAACTCTTGAAGATGCGGGTGCTGCCGTCGTGGGCCACCAGCAGCACGTCATAGGGGTCGCGACGGTCGCCATACACGGCGCCATCCATGCCCGGTGAGCCCACAGGCATGCCCGGCACCGTGAGGCCCAGGGCTTTGGGTTTTTGCTGCAGCAGGGCGCGCACGTCGCTGGCGGGCACGTGGCCTTCCACCAGGTAGCCGCCCACCAGCGCGGTGTGGCATGAGCCCAGCTTTTGCGGCAGTCCCAGGCGCGCGCGCACGGCGTTGTTGCCGGTGTCGTGGATGGTGACGCTGAAGCCGTTGGCCTCCATGTGGGCGATCCAGTCGTGGCAGCAGCCGCAGTTCGGGTCTTTCCAGACCTCGACCGGTGTGGCAGTGGCGGTGGCCGCGCGGGACAGTTGAGGCGCCAGCGCGAGGGCTACGCCCGCACCCAGCCAGGGCAGGGCTTTGGCGAGCCACTGGCGGCGTGAAGGGTGGGTGGCGGCGTACGCGGACGCTGATCGGTGTTGGCGAGTGGTCATGGCGTTTCTCCTGGCGTTACTTGTTGCGGGGCAACACGGTGATGGTCCCGGTCATGCCAGCCTGGTAGTGGCCGGGGATGAGGCAGGCAAAGTCAAAGCTGCCCGCGCGGTTGAAGTGCCACACGATGTCGCCGGCCTTGCCTGCCGCGACATGGGCCATGTAGGGTGCGTCGTGTTCCATGCCGGGGTGCTTTCTCATCAGCTCGGCGTGCTGCTCCAGTTCGGCCTGGGTGCCGATCACGATCTCGTGCAGCACCTGGCCCCTGTTGGTCGCGCGCAGCCGCACGGTGTCGCCTTCGCGAACTTCGATGTGGCTGGGCGAAAAGCGCATGTCGTCGCCCATGCGCACGGTGATGGTGCGGCGCACGGCCTTGGCATCGCCTGCAATGCCCCAGTCCTTCTGCTCCTTGACCACCGGGGCTGTGGTGGCGTGGTGGGGCATGTTTTCATGCCCAAAAGCGGTGAATGCGCTAGTGCATATTGCGCATGCTGCTATAAACTTGATAGTCTTCATGGTGATCGCTGGTTTCAGTGTTGATGGCCGCTCGCTGCGGGCTTGCGTGCGTTGGCGGCGGCAGGGGCGGTGCCCGGGGTGTCCGTGCGTGCGGGGCGTGGGGTGCTGGCGGGCGCACCCTGCCACTCAAAGGCCTGGGTGCCCGGCGGCTGCTTGAAGGCGCCGGGGTCGATGTAGCTGCCTGCGGGCTGGTCGGCGCGCACCTTGAGGGTGGTGAACATGCCGCCCATCTCCAGCGGGCCGTAAGGGCCGGTGCCGGTCATCATCGGGAAGGTGTTGTCGGGCAGCGGCATCTCCATGGCACCCATGTCGGCCATGCCGCGCTCGCCCATCACCATGTAGTCGGGCACGATCTTCTGGATCTTGCCGACCAGGCCCCGATGGTCCACGCCGATCATGGTGGGCACGCTGTGCCCCATCGCGCCCATCGTGTGGTGGCTCTTGTGGCAGTGCAGGGCCCAGTCGCCGGGCTCGTCGGCAATGAACTCCACCTGCCGCATCTGGCCCACGGCGATGTCGGTAGTCACCTCGGGCCAGCGCGCGCTGTGGGGCACGGGGCCGCCGTCGGTGCCGGTCACTTCAAATTCGTGCCCGTGGATGTGGATGGGGTGGTTGGTCATGGTGAGGTTGCCCACGCGGATGCGCACCCGCTCACCCTGCCGCGCCACCAGCGGGCTGATGGCAGGGAACACGCGGCTGTTCCAGCACCAGATGTTGTGGTCCAGCATGGTGTTGACCTTGGGGGTCATGCTGCCGGGCTCCACGTCAAAAGCGTTGAGCAGGAAGGCGTAGTCGCGCTGCACCTTGGCAATCTGTGGGTGGCTGCCCTTGGGGTGGGTGATCCACAGGCCCATCATGCCCATGGCCATCTGCACCATCTCGTCGGCATGGGGGTGGTACATGAAGGTGCCGGGGCGGCGGGCCACGAACTCGTACACAAACGTCTTGCCCGGCTGGATGGCGGGCTGGGTAAGGCCACCCACGCCGTCCATGCCGTTGGGCAGGCGCTGGCCGTGCCAGTGGATGGTGGTGTGCTCGGGCAGTCGGTTCGTCACGAAGATGCGCACGCGGTCGCCCTCGACCACCTCGATGGTGGGGCCGGGGCTCTGGCCGTTGTAGCCCCACATGTTGACCATGAAGCCCGGTGCCACCTCGCGCACCACGGGCTCGGCCACCAGGTGGAATTCCTTGACGCCAGCGTTCATGCGCCAGGGGGCGGTCCAGCCGTTCAGGGTGACCACCGGGTTGTAGGGGCGGCCCGTGGGCGGGTGCAGCGGGGGGGCGGTGTCGGCGCTGGACTGCATGGCGGGTTCGGGCAGCGCGGCCAGGGCCACGCGGCTGACGGAGGCTGCGGCCACGGCCGTGGCGGCGCCAGAAAAGAAATTGCGGCGGTTCATGTCAATGGCCTTGGGGGGTGGTGGAGGCTGCGGCGCCGGAGGTGAGGCCCTGCAGGGCGCCTGGCGATGTGCCAGTGAGTGCGAGCTGCAAATCGGTCTCGGCCAGCCAGAAATCGCGTTGCGCTTCGATGGCGTTGGCCACGGCCTGCGTGCTGTTGCGCGCTTCGGCCAGCATGTCCCACACGCTGGCCAGCATGCCGTTGTAGCGCAGCGTGGTTTCGTCGCTGATGAGCTGGCGCAGGGGCACGACCTCGGCCTGCTGCTGGCGCGCCAGGTCGAGGGCGGTGCGGTAGGTGAGCCAGGCAGCGCGCACCTCGCTGCGGGCGCGCACGGCGGTGTCTTGCAGCTGGGCGGCGCTTTGCTCCACCTGGGCCTGCGCACGGGTGCGGGCTGCGCCGCCCCAGTCAAACAGAGGCAGCGGTAGCTCGATCTCCCAGCCGCGCTTCACGTCGCTGTTGCCGGTGTCGCGCTCGGTGGTGGTGTTGCGGCTGTAGGCCAGGCCGATGTCGCCAAACACGGCGCCTGCACGGCTCCAGCCCTGGCGCACTGCCTGGGTGTCGAGCTGGCGGCGGGCGGCCTGCACATCCAGCCGCTCACGCAGGGCGGTGGCTTCGATGCCGTCGGCGGGCAAGGCGGTGGCGGGCAAGGGGGGCAGCTGTGCTGCCAGCTGGTATTGCGCCTGCGCGCCCCACACGCCCAGGCGCCGGTTCAGGTCTTCGCGGGCGGTGGCGGCGGCCAGCCGGGCGCGGGCGCGCTGGCTGTTGGCCTCGTGCAGCACGGCCTGTTCGCGGGCTTGCTGCAGACGGCTCCAGTTGCCCACCTGGGCCATGCGGCGGGCCAGCTCGGCCCCTACCTCGGCGGCTTCGACCATGCGGTCGTGCGTGGCAGCCACCTGCTCGGCGGCCACGGCGCGCAGCCAGGCACGGCGGGTGTCTGCGGCGAGTTGCACCACGTCCTGTGCGGTTTGCAGCGTGGCGATCTGCAGGCGCTCGGTCTCGCGCTGGGTGCGCCAGGGCAGGGTGATGAGGTCCATCAGGCCAAAGGCCAGGGTGCGTTCGATCTCGCGCTCCTGGCTGTTGGTGAAGCGCCCCAGGGTCAGGTGCGGGTTGGGTAGCGTGATCGCCTGCACGCGCTCGGCATCGGCTACGCCCAGAGCGGCCAGCCGGGCTTGCAGGCCGGGGTTGTTGAGCAGGGCGATGCGCACGGCGGCGTCCTGCGTGAGGGGCTGGGCCAGCCAGCCGTTGATGGACTGCTGCGCCTGTGCCCGGGCGGCGGAGTCGGTGGCGGGCAGGGCAGCCTGTGGCACCCCGGCGGTACGGCCTGCCGTGAGTGCGGCCACGTCGCTGCGCAGGCCATCGGGCGATACGCTGGCGCAGCCTGCCAGCAGGGCGGCAGCGGCCAGCACGGAGAAACAGCGTGCACCGGTCATGGCTGGCCTTTCTGCAGAGGATGGGGGCGGGGTGTGGCTCCATGGCCGCCATGGTTGCCGTGGTTGCCGTGACCGCCGTGCTGCATTCCCTGGTGGAGGGGGGGCTGAGATACTGCTGTGGCCGTTGCGGGCGCAGAACTGGGGGCGGCGGTGGCGCTTTGTGCTTCCCAGGCCACGATGTCTGCGTGGCCGCGCGGGAACGCACCCACAGCCTCATGCGCCTGGCGCCAGGCCTGGGGTGTGGGCAAGGTGTCCACCAGCGGAGGCTGTTGCGGCATCGCCGCGTACGTCAGGGGCGCTGCGGCTGCGTCGGCGCGGGCCGCGTCAGGGGCGGATGGGCTCTGGGCTTGCGCCAGCAAGGGGAACAACAGGGCAAGGCATGCCAGTCGCGTCGGCCACAACAGCGAGGGCGACGGCGAAGACAGAAAAACGGCGGGGGCGCGCATGGCGATCTCCAGACAACGAACGAACAAAACATGGCGCTGCCGCCCTGACGGCCCCGTTGCTGGGGGCCGCTGGGGCCGTGGCAGACGCACTTTGGGCGTCGAAGGTCAGGCGATGGGTGGTTTGACGATCTGCGCCGCAGGGACGCTGTCAAACTGCGCGGAGGCGCGAGGGAGCACGGCTCCCGCCGGAAGAGGGATGGGGGTCAGCGACGCGGGCAGACCCAGCATGGCCGAGTGGCAGATTTCGCAGGCCGAGCAAGTGGCGCTGTGGTGGTCGTGGTCGGCGCTCGCGTCCTGGCAGGCTGTTGCGTGGCTGGCGGCGGCTTCATCGGAGTGGTGGTCATGGTGGCCGTCATGACCATCATGGGCGCCCCCCCCGGCTTGCTCATCGTGGCCGGAAGCAGCCTGGTGGTCCTGGTGCAGGGCCGTGGTCTGGTGCGCGGGGCCTGCTGGCAGCAGCGGTGCCACGATGCCTGCCGCCATGGCGGTGCCCGTCAGGCCCCGAAGGACCAGCACCACCATCAGCAGGAAGAAAAAGCCGCGACGCATCCTGCAATGATACGGCGCGTGGGCGAAGGTTCCCCCCGCGCAGCCAGCGGGGGCTGGCAGGTGCCGTTGCACAACCCGGGGACGAGCGTTTTGTGTGCCGCGCTACGCTGGCTACACCGCCATGTAGCGGCCCGGCCGGTGGTTCATGGCCAGCACCAGGTTGAGAGCTACGGCACCCGCAATGGACCAGGCCACTCGCAGGGGCTCCACTGTCCACAGCGCCAGCAGGACGATGCAGCAGTCCACGGCCATCTGCACCTTGCCCGCGCGCCAGCCATAGCGGTCTTGCAGGTACAGCGCCGCAATGCCCACACCACCCAGGCTGCAGCGGTGGCGGAACAGCACCAGAAACCCCGTGCCGGTGATGAGCCCGCCCGCAATGGCCGCATACAGCGGCTGCAACTGCGCAAACTGCAGCAGTTGCGACTGCAGCTCGGTCAACAGCGACAGCAGCAGCACGGCGAGAAAGGTCTTGACCGTGAAGGCCCGGCCTAGCTTGCGCAGTGCCAGCCAGTAAAACGGCAGGTTGAGCACAAAGAAGATCTTGCCAAAGCCGATGCCTGTGGCGTAGTGCAGCAAAAACGCCAGCCCCGCCGTGCCACCCGTGAGCAACCCCGCGCTGGTGAAAAACGCCACCCCCACCGAGATCAGCAACACCCCGGTGAAGATGGCCACGGCGTCTTCCGTCAGGCTGTGGGGCACGACCAGGGGGGCAGGCGCTGCAGGGGCGGTAGGGGCTCGGGAGGACATGGGCAGAGTGCAGGGGAATAGAGGCGGGGCGTGCCGCCCCCAGGGCAAACAGGCGCGCGCAAGCGATGGATTGAACCACGCAAGCTCCATGCCGGCCTTGTCGTGCGTCAAATGGCGGGTAGCGGGCTGCCAGGCGCACAGCAGCCATCGACTCCTGAATTGATAGCTGTCAGGGCATGAAAATCAAGCGCGACCGCCACTTTTCTGCCAAATTTTTGGCGGAGCCAGGCTGGCAGCCGCCATCGCTTCGTTGATCAACCACGTGACGCGCGGCTGCGGCACCATGGGCGCCAGGGCACTCACCCGTGCCCGGCCGGTGTTGCCGATGGGCAACCGCGCCAGTGCGTGCCCCAGCGGCACCAGGGCCAGCCGCAGCACCTGTCCACCGGCCTCGCGCAGGTCCCGCAACTGCAGGGCGTAGCGCAGCATGGCCGTGTGCGACCGCCAATGCAGGGACAGCGTGGTCTGCCCCAGCACATGCGCGGCCTCCAGCCAGTGCCAGCGGGTGGCAGGCGGTGCGGTGGCATCGCGCGCAAATGCTGCCAGCAGGTGGTCGAACGCGCGCTGCGTGTGCTCGGGGTCAGCCATGGGCTCCGCCGCGTGTTGCGCCGCCAGCTGGTGCCAGCGCCGCTGTCGGTGCCGGTAGAACACCTGGGCAAACGCCGCGCTCAAGGGCGTCATCAGCCAGGGCAGATGGCGTGCGACCACCTCGATGTCGTCGGTGTAGAGCGTGCGGCCGTCCGGCATCGGTTGCAACGTGATGCGGTGGTCCCAGTGCTGCATCAGCGTGCCCTCGCCGTTGTCGCGCAGCGTGGGCCAGGCGTCGGCCTGCGCGGCGGGCTCGATGGAGATGCGCACGGTTTGGGTGCCCAGGGGCAGCAACCCCAGCAGCCGCATCTGCAACGGCAGATCCCCGGGGGACCAGTGGGTGGGCCAGGGCGCGCCGCCGGGGCGCTTGAACCGCACCAGCGGCGCCGTGATGTGGCGGAACACTGCCGTGCTTTGCAGCTGTGCTGCCACCCATTCGGGCGGTGCATGGAGCGGGGTGGACAGGCGTACGCGCATGGATCAGTGCCGGTGTGCTGCGGGGGCGCCTGCGGTGCTGGCCAGCTCTTGCCGTGCGTGGCGGATCACGCTCCAGCCGCCGCTGATGGCCAGGCCCGCCATGACGGCCGCCACCACCAGGTCGGGCCAGGCAGTGCCCGTGCCCAGCACCCCCAGCGCGGCCGCCATCACGGCCAGGTTGCCGAGCGCGTCGTTGCGGGTGCACAGCCACACGCCGCGCATGTTGGCGTCACCCTCGCGCCAGGCGTAGAGCAGGGCGGCCACCCCCAGGTTGGCTGCCAGCGCCAGCAGGCCCACGCCACCCATGGTGAAGGGCTCGGGCGGCACCCCTTGCCACACGCCCCAGGCCACCCGGCCGATCACGAACACGCCAAAGGCCAGCATGCTGGCCCCTTTGAGCAGCGCGGCACGTGCCCGCCAGGTCAGCGCCATGGCCAGCACCCACAGCGACAGCCCGTAGTTGGCCGCATCGCCCAGAAAGTCGATCGCGTCGGCCAGCAGCGACGCCGAGCCCGACTGAGTGCCCGCGCCCAGCTCCACTACAAACATGGCGGCGTTGACGATGAGTGCAATCCACAGGATGCGGCGGTAGCGCGGGTCTGCGCTGGCGGGGGCGTCGTGGCTGTGGCCGGGCGCGCCGTGGTCGTGGTGGCCGTGATGGCAATGGGCGGACATGGTGTTTTCTCCTGGCGGTTTTTGAAAGCGATGGCATCATTGGAAACCTTGAAGTCACTTGAAGGTCAAGCCCATGGACCCCCACGCTGCACAGTTCCGCATCGGCGAGGCCGCCCAGCAGTCCGGCGTGTCGGCCGCCAACATCCGGTATTACGAAAAAGAGGGGCTGCTGCCGCCCGGCGCGCGCGGCGACAACAGCTACCGCCTGTACAGCAGCGCCGACGTGCATCAGCTGCGTTTCATCCGCCTGTGCCGCGCCATGGACATGTCGCTGGACGAGGTCAGGACCTTGCTGGCGCTGGACTGGGACAGCAAGACCGACTGCCATGCCGCCTGCGACACGCTGGATGCACACCTGGTGCATGTGCGCACCCGCCTGGCCGAGCTGCAGGCGCTGGAGGCCGACCTGCAGGCGCTGCGCAGCCGCTGCGATGGCGCGGATGCCACCTGCCACATCATTGAAGCGCTGCATGCGCGAGCCGACGCGCAGCCCGTGGGCGTCAACGCCCCTCCCAGCCAAGGCAAACGCCATGTGTGAGCAGTTGTTGTACGGCGTGGCTGCGTGTGTGCTATTTGCTATTTAATTGATAGCTGCTTGGGCATATGTTTGTAGCGCTACCGCCCGAAAATAGCCCAAATATCTCCAGAAGCCTGCCATGGGCTGCCCTGGCGCATGCCCCCGCTATGATCCGCCCATGATCTCGCGCCTTCCCGGCCTCTCCCTGCCCGAACGTGTGTGGAACACGGCGCGGCGCTGGGCGGTGGCCTGGTGGCGCATCCTGTATCTGGGCGCGGTGGTGCTGGTGCTGGTGTTGTCGCCGTCCAGCTACGGCAAGGGCACCCGCCGCGCGCTGGCCCGGCACCTGTACCTGGACACGGCGCCGGTGCTGCTGGGCTTTACGGTGCTGGCCGCGCTCATCAGCCTGGTGCTCACACGCATCGTGGTGGTCACGGCGCTGAGCTACGGCCTGTCGCGCTACGCGCTGGAGATGGTGATCCGCGTGCTGGTGCTGGAGCTGATCCCGCTCACGGCCGCCTTGTTTGTGGCCATGCGCTGCACCATCCCCAACGGCTCGCAGCTGGCGCACTTGCGGCTCACCGGCCGGTTTGAGGCGCTGCGCCGCCAGGGCTCCGACCCGGTGCGCATTGAGCTGCTGCCCCGCGTGATTGCCGGGGTGTTTGCCTGCGTCACGCTGGCTGCGCTCAGTTGCGTGGTGGCGCTGGTGCTGGCCTACCTGGGGGTGTACGGCTTCAACATGGCGGGGCTGCCCAGCTACACGCGCATGTTCGGCCAGGTGTTTTCGCCCAGCGTGACCATGGTGTTTGTGCTCAAGACCCTGTTCTTCAGCCTGGCCGTGGCGCTGATTCCCATGGCGGCTGGCCTGTATGACAGCGGCGAGCGCACGCAGCCCGACTCGGAACTGGGCGGCTTGGCCCGCATGTTTGCGGTGCTGCTGTTGATCGAGGTGGCCTCGCTCATGGGCAACTATTACTGACGGCCCGCGCCGGTCGCACGCACCCGCACAACCGCACCACATGAACGACCACCCTCCCAAGCCATCGCAAGGCCCCGCTGCACCTTCT
Organism: Acidovorax sp. Root70; assembly: GCF_001428225.1. Classification (NCBI taxonomy): domain Bacteria; kingdom Pseudomonadati; phylum Pseudomonadota; class Betaproteobacteria; order Burkholderiales; family Comamonadaceae; genus Acidovorax; species Acidovorax sp. Root70. The sequence continues at coordinate 355,722 of NZ_LMHQ01000029.1, read as the reverse complement.
GCAGGGGCAGATATTCCCCCGGTCGAGACCCTTCGCCCGGTGGCCTATCTGGAACTCAAGGCTGCAGCGCTGCTGCTGTTCACCCTGGCCCTCATCGTGGGCTCGGGCCTGTACCTGCTGTATGCGCGCGGCGCTTTCGAGCCCACGCAGACGCTGGTGCTGACGGCCGACGACTCCGAAGGCGTGGTGGTGGGCATGGACATGACCTTCTCGGGCTTCCCCATTGGCCGCGTGCGGCGCATCGAGCTGGCCGAATCGGGCAATGCCCGCATCCTGGTGGACGTGCCCCGCAAGGACGCGCACTGGCTGCGCCAGTCCAGCGTGTTCACGCTGGTGCGCGGCCTGGTGGGGGGCACCAACATCCGGGCGTACTCCGGCATCCTGACGGACCCCGCGCTGCCCGATGGCGCTGTGCGGCCGGTGTTGCGCGGCGACGCGACGGCAGAGATCCCGCAGCTCATGGCCACCGCGCGCGAGCTGCTGACCAACCTGAACGCCCTCACATCCCCCGACGCTGCGCTGGGCAGCACCCTGACCAACGTCAAGGCCCTCACCGAGCGTCTCAACGGCCCAGGTGGCGCTCTGGGTGTGCTGATGGGCAACGAAGCGGACGCGAAAAGGATCGTGGCCACCCTGGAGCGCACCAACGCGCTGCTGGCGCGGCTGGACGGCATGGCCGCCCGCGCAGACAAGCAGGTGTTTGGCAGCGAGGGCAACAAGGACGCGCTGGTGCCCGAAGTGCGCGCCACCGTGGCACAGCTCAATGGCCTGCTGGCCGACACCCGCACCAGCCTGAAGAAGGTGGACGCCGTGCTGGTAGAGGCCCAGGCCATCGGCGCCAATGCCCGCGAAGCTACGACGGACCTGGGCGCGCTGCGCGCCGAGGTGGAAAGTAACTTGCGCAAGGTGGAAAGCCTGGTCAACGAGATCAATCGCAAATGGCCCTTTGCACGCGACACGGAGCTGAAGCTGCCATGAACCCCTCTGCTGCACCTCGTTTGCGGGCTGCGTTGCGGCTCCTGTCTATCGGCTGCGCCTTTGCGTTGGCTGCGTGTTCCAGCCAACCCCCGGTGCCCGACTGGCAGATGAACGCCCAGGGCGCGTCCCAGAAGGCCATCGAGGCCTACCTGTCTGGCAATGCGCGCGTGGAAAAGCTCGAATGGGACCGGGCCCGCGCCGAAGTGGCGCGCACGGGCCGCCCCGATCTGCTCGCCCGCCTGGAGCTGATGCGTTGCGCCGCCCAGGTGGCGAGTCTGGTGGCTGAGCCCTGCGAGCGCTTTGAGGCCTTGCGGGCCGATGCCGCCGCCCCCGAGCAGGCCTACGCTGACTATCTGGCGGGCCGCGTTCAAGCCAGCCAAGTGGCACTGCTGCCACCGGCGCAGCGTGCAGCGGCAACGTCAGGGGATGCGACCAGCCTGGCAGGCATTACTGATCCACTGTCGCGCTTGGTGGCGGCGGGCGTGCTGCTGCAGATGGGGCACGCCAGTCCTGCCGTGATCGCCACGGCCACCGATACCGCGTCCGCACAGGGCTGGCGCAGGCCGCTGATGGCGTGGTTGTTGCTGCAGGTGCAAAGGGCAGAAGCTGCCGGGGACACGGCGGCGGCCAGTGCGCTGCGTCGTCGCGTGGCTGTGGTGGAGCAATCGGGAGCGCTGCCACGCTAGGGCGGCCGGGCGCTTCGTGCCGGTTGGGTGCGGGTGATGGGCGGGAGGCCCATAAGAAAAAGTGACGTTCAGCCCCGGCCGGCAAGGGCGCCGCAGGTCCGCCCGAGACCGCAAGCGCGCTCTTTGCCACTGGCCGTGGGTTCATCAGCGCAGGCGCGCCTGCAGCTGGGTTTCGATGTTGTCGCGCTCCATCGCAAACTGCTGGGGGCTGATTTCATTCGACTCCAGCTTGCGCGCTACGGACAGCAGCAGCACGGTGTTTTCGAGACGGGTGTCCTGCTGCAGCGAGGGCGGCAGGGCCGTCAGGCGGTCAAAGCTTTGCTTGTACAACTCGCTCCAGCTCATGGCGCCTGCCTGGGCCTGGGCCGTGGCACTGTCGTACCAGCGCGAGAATTCATCCAAGGCGTTGTCGCGGGGGCTGGAGCAGCCCACCACAGCGGCCAACAACACCATCGAGCCCCAGAATTTTGGGTAGTGAATCAAGGAAAAACGGTTTGCAGAGATGCGAAAACGTGTGGTCACGATCGTCCTCCATTCCAGAATGCCACCGAAAACACCCGGTGTGCAGCGTCGAATGGTACTCCGATGCTATGCTTTTTGCTACTGTGTTGCTGTTTGGACCCACACACGCTGCTGCGCAGCGCCAATCTCTTTGGAAGGCATTGCCGGAGCGCTACCGATCAGCGGTCCAGAAAGCTCGTGGACAAAATCTGATCCAGCCCCGTGAGCCCATGCGACATGGAGTCCACAGACTGCACAGCCACATCCGGCATCAGCAGCGACACCGCTGCCAGCACTGCCAGCACCACAGTCCCGATGAACGCGGCCAATGCGCGCGCTCCCGGCGGTAAGGAATGGCGTTTCATGGTGAAGTCCTTTTCAGCAAAAAAGGGTGAGGGGCCGCAATGACCTCCCAGCGCAACCTCAATGGCTGCTGGCTAGGATTTCAGCAAAGTGCCGCAGTTCCGCGTGTAAGACAAGTGCCATACCAGCGCTCTATGGGCAACTGTTACGGCCTGTTGCCTTTACAAACCTGATGGAAACGTTCCTGTCGCTGCGTCTGCTGGGGGGCCGTGCAGAACCTGAGGATCTAAGCGGATGCAGCCTGGCGTCATGGACCCTCAGCGTGCTCTATTTGCTCGCTTCAGAGTTGGTGGATGCCCATCGAACGGCGGTGCATAGGGGCACACATGGCTGCCTACCGCAGCGCCGCCGTCTTCCACATTCCGACGCACACCAATGTCACTGGATCGGGGTCGCTAGGCCCCAGCAGATGCCAATGGGCTCAAGACCGCATCAGAGTGCGCAGGACCTCGGGGATGTTTGGTCGCCGGCGTGCCGGGCCGAGCGTTCAATGAACGCCCTTCAGCGCGCAGCTGGGGCGCATGGGCGTACAACAGGCAAACCCACAACAAAAAACCCAGGTGACCGAAATCACCTGGGTTGATATGTGGCGGAGAGGGCGGGATTCGAACCCGCGGTGGGGATTAGCCCACACACGCTTTCCAGGCGTGCGACTTAAACCGCTCATCCACCTCTCCGAAGCCCTCGATTATAGCCACAGGATTGGGGGCATTCAGGTCGTAGATCCGCGTCGCCTGAAAATTTCTATCGACTGGCGTCCCATCAGCCCGCTTTCTGCGATGTCTGCACCATCTTCATTGCCGAACCGATCAACGCCGACACCTCGGTCATATTGCTGGGCACGATGAGGGTGGTGGTGGCGTCTGACGCGACCTGGCTGTAAGCGTCCACGGCCCTTTCGGCCACCTTGAGCTGCACCGCCTGCTCGCCGCCGGGCTGGCGGATGGCGGCGGCCACGCGTTCGATGGCCTGGGCGTTGGCTTCGGCCACGGCCTTGATGGATTCGGCCTCGCCCTGGGCCTTGTTGATGACGGCCTGCTTTTCGCCCTCGGAGCGGGCGATGAAGGCCTCACGCTCGCCTGTGGCGATATTGATCTGCTCCTGGCGGCGGCCTTCGGAGGCGGCGATCAGTGCGCGTTTTTCCCGTTCTGCAGTGATCTGGGCCTGCATGGCGTGCAGGATTTCCTTGGGTGGAGTCAGGTCCTTGATCTCGTAGCGCAGCACCTTCACACCCCAGTTCAGTGCAGCTTCGTCGATGGCCTGCACCACCTGCGCGTTGATGATGTCGCGCTCTTCAAAGGTCTTGTCGAGTTCGAGCTTGCCGATGACCGAGCGCAGCGAGGTCTGCGCCAGCTGGGTCACGGCCATGATGTAGTTGCTGGAGCCGTAGCTGGCGCGCATCGGGTCGGTGACCTGAAAGTACAGGATGCCATCCACCTGCAGCTGCGTGTTGTCGCGCGTGATGCAGACCTGGCTGGGCACATCGAGCGGAATTTCCTTCAGGCTGTGCTTGTAGGCGACCTTGTCCACGAAGGGAATCAGAAAGTTCAGCCCCGGGGTCAGCGTACCCGCATATTTGCCCAGGCGTTCCTTGACCCAGGCGTTTTGCTGGGGCACGACCTTGACCGAGCGGGCGATGAAGATCACGGCAATGATCAGGAGGACGATGGCAATTTCCATGAGAAGCCTTTCTGGGAGGTTCGGTAAAGGATCTGCGTTGCTTACAGCGGGTCCACCAGCAGGCGATTGCCCACCAGTTCGGCGACACGGTGCATGCCGGTCGAGGGGGTGACCCCAGGGCGGTGGATGGCGGTCCATTGGGCGCCCCGGTACTTCACGGTGGTGGTGCCGTCGGGGTTCCAGCTCTCGATGTGGATGGTTTCGCCCACATCCATGTTCACACTGCGGTCCGCGCGTGCAGACGGGTCGCCAGGGCGTTTTTTCCGCAGCAAGTAGCAGGCCACGACGGCCCCGCCGCCCACGATGGCGGCCGACACCATCTGCAATGCCGACGCCAGACCGAGGTGGGCGGCCAGGGCCGCGGCGACCAGCCCCAGGGCCACCATCAGCAGATAGAACGTGCCAGTGAGCAGTTCTGCCACGACCACGGCCCCCGCTGCCAGCCACCAGATGGTGGATGCCTCCATGTCGAACCTCCTCGTGTGGTTGTGTTTGTTGCACCACATTCTGGGTCAAAAGAATGGCAGTTCAAAGGCGCGTCAACGTTATTCCTTACACTTCGCGCCTATTTCGTTTTTTGGCCGGGCAGGCCACGGCTCCCTGGAGGCTGCGCATGAAGTTTCGCTTTCCCATCATCATCATCGATGAAGACTATCGCTCCGAGAACACCTCGGGGCTTGGCATTCGTGCGCTCGCGCAGGCCATCGAGGCCGAGGGCTTCGAAGTGGTCGGTGTCACCAGCTACGGCGATCTGTCGCAGTTTGCCCAGCAGCAAAGCCGTGCGAGTGCTTTCATCTTATCCATCGACGATGAAGAGTTCACCGTGGGCGAGGGGCTGGACCCCATCGTGCTGAGCCTGCGCAACTTCATTGGCGAGGTGCGGCGCAAGAACACCGAAGTGCCCATCTATGTGCACGGCGAGACCAAGACCAGCCGCCACCTGCCCAACGACATCCTGCGCGAGCTGCACGGCTTCATCCACATGTTCGAGGACACCCCCGAATTCGTGGCGCGCCACATCATCCGCGAAGCCAAGAGCTACCTCGAAAGCGTGCAGCCGCCGTTCTTCAAGGCGCTGCTGGACTACGCCGAAGACGGCTCGTACAGCTGGCATTGCCCCGGCCACTCGGGTGGCGTGGCCTTCTTGAAGAGCCCCGTGGGCCAGATGTACCACCAGTTCTATGGCGAGAACATGCTGCGTGCCGACGTGTGCAATGCGGTGGAAGAACTGGGCCAGCTGCTGGACCACAACGGCGCCATCGGCGAGAGCGAGCGCAATGCGGCGCGCATCTTCAACGCCGACCACTGCTTCTTCGTGACCAACGGCACTTCCACCTCCAACAAGATGGTGTGGCACCACACCGTCGCCCCGGGCGACGTGGTGGTGGTGGACCGCAACTGTCACAAGTCCATCTTGCACAGCATCATCATGACCGGGGCCATCCCCGTGTTCATGAAGCCCACGCGCAACCACTTCGGCATCATCGGGCCCATTCCGCAAAGCGAGTTCGAGCCCAAGGCCATCGAGGCCAAGATCAAGGCCAACCCCTTGCTCAAGGGTGTGGACGCCAAGAAGGTCAAGCCGCGCGTGCTGACGCTGACGCAATCCACCTACGACGGCGTGCTTTACAACACCGAGACCATCAAGGGCATGCTTGATGGCTACGTGGACAACCTGCACTTCGACGAGGCCTGGCTGCCGCACGCAGCGTTCCACCCGTTCTATGGCAGCTACCACGCCATGGGCAAGAAGCGCACGCGCCCCAAGCATTCGGTGACGTACGCCACGCAGTCCATCCACAAGCTGCTGGCCGGCATCAGCCAGGCATCGCACGTGCTGGTGCAGGACTCGCAGACCACCAAGCTCGACCGCCACCTGTTCAACGAGGCGTACCTGATGCACACCAGCACCAGCCCTCAGTACAGCATCATCGCCAGTTGCGATGTGGCCGCCGCCATGATGGAACCCCCCGGCGGCACCGCACTGGTGGAAGAAAGCATTCTGGAGGCACTGGACTTCCGCCGTGCCATGCGCCAGGTGGAAGAAGAGTTCGGCAAGAACGACTGGTGGTTCAAGGTCTGGGGCCCTGAAAAGCTCACCGACGAGGGCATCGGCCGCGCGGAAGACTGGATCATCCGCAGCGACAGCAAGAGCAAGAAGGGCAGCAAGTGGCACGGCTTCGGCCAGCTGGCCGACGGCTTCAACATGCTGGACCCGATCAAGTCCACCATCGTCACGCCCGGCCTGAGCCTGGACGGCAAGTTCGACAAGACCGGCATCCCCGCGTCGATCGTGACCAAATACCTCGCCGAGCACGGTGTGGTGGTGGAGAAGACGGGCCTGTACAGCTTCTTCATCATGTTCACCATCGGCATCACCAAGGGCCGCTGGAACACGCTGCTGACCGCGCTGCAGCAGTTCAAGGACGACTACGAGAAGAACCAGCCCATGTGGCGCATCCTTCCCGAGTTCTGCCAGCAGCACAAGCGCTACGAGCGCATGGGCCTCAAGGACCTGTGCCAGCACGTGCACGAGATGTACGCCAAGTACGACATCGCACGCCTGACCACCGAGATGTACCTGTCGGACCTCACGCCGTCCATGAAGCCCTCGGACGCGTATGCACACATCGCGCACCGCACGACCGAGCGTGTGGAGATCGACCACCTGGAAGGCCGCATCACCGTGGGCCTGGTCACGCCGTACCCGCCGGGCATTCCGCTGTTGATTCCGGGCGAAGTGTTCAACAAGAAGATCGTGGATTACCTCAAGTTCGCGCGCGAATTCGCCAAGCTGTGCCCCGGCTTCGAGACCGACATCCACGGCCTGGTAGAAGTGGAAGACGAGAACGGCCAAGTGCGCTACTACGCCGACTGCGTGGCAGAGCAAGGCAAGCCCGGCAAGAACCCCAAGCCGCTGGCAACTGCCAAGAACCTGGTACAGGTGGGCGACGACGGTCCCTACGGACGCAACGTGTAAGCACTGCCTTCGCGCTGGTGCATGGGTGCACCAGCGTCTCGAAAATCGCTCCCCCGGCACGGCTGGCGGAGCGATTTTTTTGCGCTTGAATCCGCAGCGGGAGTGGGGCCGTATTGACTGTCAGCCGCGTGATTCTCATGCGGTGACTGTCTTCACAACCCCCTCAGGAGATTTTCATGACCCTTCGATTCAATGCCCGCCTGGCCACCATCGCTCTGACTGCTGCCATGGCGGCTGCCGCAATGCCTGCCATGGCGCAGGTCATGGTGGGTGGTGCGCCCATGCTGGCCAGCAAGGACATCATCGACAACGCTGTGAACTCCAAGGACCACACCACGCTGGTGGCAGCGGTCAAGGCGGCAGGCCTGGTAGAGACGCTCAAGGGCCCCGGTCCGTTCACCGTGTTTGCGCCCACCAATGCGGCATTTGCCGCCCTGCCGGCCGGCACGGTGGACACGCTGCTCAAGCCCGAGAGCAAGCCCACGCTGACCAAGGTGCTCACCTACCACGTGGTGGCTGGCAAGTACGACGCTGCCGCGTTGTCGAAGATGATTGCCGATGGCAAAGGCATGGCCAGCCTCAAGACGGTGGCGGGTGGCACCCTCATGGCCAAGGCCAGCGGCAATGCCATCATGGTGACGGACGAAAAGGGCGGTACAGCGACGGTGACGATTGCCGACGTCTACCAGTCCAACGGTGTGATCCACGTGGTGGACAAGGTGTTGTTGCCCAACTGATGAGCGAGGCAGCCCGCCCGCCTGCGATGTTGTATGGGCGGGCTGTAGGGGGTGAAGCCGCCGGGGGCGGTGGCTGTCCCGTCAGCGGGTGGGCGGCATGTCGTCCCGCACGCGCACAAAGCTCGCGAAGCGCGGCACCCCGCTGTCGTGGGTGCCCCTGAAGCGGTAGGTCACCCAGCTGCCCACGGGCGGCGGGTGGTCGCGCTCCGCATCGGTCAACCCTGCGCCCAGCCGGAACCGTTGGCCCGAAGGCATCTCCACCACCAGGGCGCCCAGCCGCCCGGAGTGGCGGCCCTGGCCGGGCAAGTGGGCGACCACGCGGGCTTCGGCGTCTTCGTGCGTCTTGACCTTGATGAGGTCGTCACTGCGGCCTGCGCGGTACATCGATGCGCCCCGGTGCAGCATCAGTCCTTCGCCACCCGCACGCACGGTGCGCAGCAGCAGCTTTTGCAAAGCGGCGTCGCTGGCCACGCGCTGCTGTGACACGGCCTGCACCCATGGCTGGTTCAGCGACTCTACGAGCTTGTTCAGTGCGGGCAGGCGCTGGTCAAACGTGCCGCCATGCGAGGGCAGGTCAAACACCATGAAGCGCATCTCGCGCCAGGCGGCGTCGTCTGGCTGCTGCTGGCGCACGGTGGACTGGGCATGGCTGAACCGGCCGCGTCCTGCCCACAGCTCGCCGTCCATGGGCGTGTCGGGCCAGCCGGCGGTGAACCAGGCCGGTGCCGCGACGGTTTCACCACCCCGCGTGTGCAGCGTGTGGCCGTCCCAATAGCCGCGCACGCCATCGTATTTCTCGCTCACCCAGTAGTCCGCAAGGCGCATGCCGGGGTGGTACACATTGGCCAGCAACAGGGCCGGTGCATCGGCGGCCCAGGCCTGGGGTGTGGTCAGTGCGGCCAGGGGCGCGAGGCCCAGCCAAGCCAGGCAGTGTCTGCGGAGCATGATGGATGTGCTATCAAAAAAATAGCTTCTAGCGCATGTTCTATCAGCGCTAGAAGCCTGTTTTGTGCAAAAAGGCTGTGAGCCCGTTGCTCGGATTACACCTGGTCGGCGCTCAGGCCAGCGGTCTGGCTGAAGCCGCCGTCCACATAGGTGATCTCGGCCGTCATGCCCGATGCCAGGTCCGACAGCAGGAAGGCCGCCACATTGCCCACGTCTTCAATCGTGACGTTGCGGCGCAGGGGCGAAGCATCGGCCACGCGGCTCAGCAGTTTGCCAAAGTCCTTGATGCCGCTGGCAGCCAGCGTCTTGATGGGGCCTGCGCTGATGCCGTTGGCGCGGATGCTGCGGCCATCTTCGGTGCGGCCCACTGCCTCAGCCAGGTAGCGCACGCTGGCTTCCAGGCTGGCCTTGGCCAGGCCCATGGTGTTGTAGTTGGGTATGGAGCGCAGCGCGCCCAGGTACGACAGTGTCAGCAGCGACGACTTGTCGTTCAGGTAGGGCAGGGCCGCCTTGGCCATGGCCGGGAAGCTGTAGGCGCTGATGTCGTGCGCAATGCGAAAGCCTTCGCGGCTCAGGCCGTCGAGAAAGTTGCCCGCAATCGCCTCGCGCGGTGCAAAGCCGATGCTGTGCACAAAGCCGTCAAACTTCGCCCAGGTCTGCGACAGGTCCGCAAACATGCGCTCGATCTGCTCGTCGCTGCCCACGTCGCAATCAAAGATCAGCTTCGAGTCGAACTCGGCTGCAAAGTCGGTGATGCGGTCCTTGAAGCGCTCGCCCACGTAGCTGAACGCCAGCTCGGCACCTTGCTCGTGGCAGGCCTTGGCAATGCCGTAGGCGATGGAGCGGTTGGACAGCACGCCCGTGATGAGCAGCTTCTTGCCGGACAGAAAACCCATGTGAAATCTCCTTGTGGAATAGCGGAATGCAGGCTTGGTGCCCGGTGCATGTGGATATGCGGCTTCGGCTGCAAGCCCCTGCGAACGTAGTGCAGAATTGTCGCATGCGGTTTTGGCTGGCTTTGTTGCTGATGGGGTGTGCTGTTCCAGCGTGGGCAGCGCATGCGTATGCCTTGTGGGGCGCGCCGCGCTATGCGGCGGGCTTTTCGCATTTCGACTATGTGAATCCCGATGCCCCCAAGGGCGGTGAATTGCGGCTGGTCAGCAACCTGCGCGTCTCCACTTTTGACAAGTACAACCCGTTCACCATCAAGGGCAACGCGCCTGCCTACCTGTCGTCGCTGATGTTCGACTCGCTGCTGGTGGGCTCCATGGACGAGACCGCAACCGGCTACGGCCTGCTCGCCGAGGACGTGGAGGTCGCCCCCGACGGACTGTCTGCCACCTTCCGGCTGCGGCCCGAGGCGCGCTTTCATAATGGCAAGCCGGTGCTGGCCCAGGACGTGAAGCACAGCTACGAAACGCTGGTAGGCCCCTTCACCTCGCCGTCTTACAAGACCTTGCTGATCGAGGTGGCGGGCGTGGATGTGATCAACGACCGCACCGTGCGCTACCGCTTCAAGCAGCCCAACCGCGAGCTTCCCATCACTGTGGGGGGCTTGCCGGTGTTCAGCCGCGACTGGGGCGTGGAAAACGGCAAGGCCAAGCCCTTTGACCAGGTGGTGATGGACATTCCCATCGGCAGCGGCCCCTACAAAATCGGTCCGGTGCGTTTCGGCAAGGACATCACCTATGTGCGCGACCCCCAATACTGGGCGCGCGACCTCAACGTGCGCAAGGGCACGGCCAACTTCGACCGCATCCTGGTCAAGATCTACAAGGACAACACCGCGCGTCTGGAGGCCCTGAAGGCGGGCGAGTTCGACCTCATGCGGTTCTTCAGTGCGGGCGACTGGGCCCGCCGCGTCACGGGCAAGAAGTTCGACACTGGCGAGCTGGTCAAGGGCGAGTTCAAGCACAAGCTGCCATCGGGTTTTCAGAGCTACGTGCTCAACACTCGCCGCTCGCTGCTGCAGGATGCGCGTGTGCGGGAGGCGCTGGGCCTGGCGATGGACTATGAGTGGATGAACCGCCAGATGTTCTACGGCGCCTACCAGCGCGTGAACGGCCTGTTTGGCAACACGGCCTGCGAAACCAAGGGCAGCCCGTCGCCTGAAGAACTCGCGCTGATGGAACCCTACCGCAAAGACATTCCTTCGGCTGCGTTTGGCCCCATGACGGTGCCCCCCCGCACCGACGGCGATTCGCCACTGCGTGCCAACCTGCGCCGCGCACAGGCTTTGCTGAAAGAGGCAGGCTGGGAGGTGCGCGATGGCGCCCTGCGCAACGCGAAGGGCGAGGCCATGGAGCTGGAATACATGGACAGCAACGAAGGCGGTGTGCGCACCATCACCCCCTGGATACGCAACCTCGAAAAGATCGGTGTCACGCTGCGATTCCGCTCCGTGGACTTTGCGCTGTACCAGCAGCGGCTGCAGAAGTTTGACTTTGACATCACCTCGCTCGCGTTCCAGGGCACCAACAATCCGGGGCAGGAATTCGCCGACATGTTCGGCAGCCAGGCGGCCGATGTGGAAGACTCCGGCAACTTCGCAGGTGTCAAAAATCCGGCGGTGGACGCCATGATCAAAGCCATGACGTCGGCCAAGACGGAGGCTCAGTTGCTACCTGCCTGCCACGCGCTGGAGCGCATCATTGCGCACAGCCACTACCTCATTCCGCAGTGGACGGCGGCCACGCACCGCATGGCCTACAACGCCTGGCGCCTGGCCAAGCCTGCAGCGGTGCCGCCGTATTCGAGCGGCGAAGGCTGGGTTATCGACACCTGGTGGGCGCGCATGCCGCCACAGACCGCGCCCGACAAAAAATAACCACCCGCCAGCCCGCCCATGTTTGCCTACATCCTCAAACGCGTGTTGCTGATGCTGCCCACCTTGCTGGGCGTTCTGTTGCTGACCTTCGTGGTGATCCAGTTCGTGCCGGGCGGCCCCGTGGAGCAGTACATGGCCGAGGCTAAGGCCGGCGTGGGCGGCGGGGGGGCTGAAGGCGGCGGCCTGAGCTACCGGGGCGCGCAGGGCGTGGACCCCAAGCGGCTGGAGCAGATCAAGGCCTTGTACGGCTTTGACAAGCCTGCGTATGAACGCTTCATCCAGATGCTGGGCCAGTTCGCGCGTTTTGATCTGGGCAAGAGCTTTTTCCAGAACAAGGATGTGTGGCAACTGGTGGCAGAGAAGCTGCCGGTCTCCATCAGCCTGGGCCTCTGGACCTTCTTCATCAGCTACCTCGTTGCCGTGCCGCTGGGCGTGGCCAAGGCGGTGCGTGCGGGGTCGCGGTTTGACCTGGTGACCACGCTGCTCATCCTGCTGGGCTACGCCATCCCGGGCTTTGTGTTGGGCGTGGCGCTACTGGTCATTTTTGGCGGGCAGTTGCAGTGGTTTCCGCTGCGGGGGCTTACGTCGGCCAACTGGGACGAGCTGACCTGGGGCGCGCGCATCGTGGACTACCTGTGGCACATCACGCTGCCGGTCGTTGCCATGGTGCTGGGCAGCTTTGCCGTGACGGCCATGCTGACCAAGAACGCGTTCCTCGAAGAGATCCGCAAGCAGTATGTGCTCACGGCCCGTGCCAAGGGCCTGAGCGAGCGCCAGGTGCTGTGGAAGCATGTGTTTCGCAATGCGCTCATCCCCATCATCACCGGCTTTCCGGCCGCCTTCATCGGGGCGTTCTTTGCGGGGTCGCTGCTCATCGAGACCCTGTTCTCGCTCGACGGCCTGGGCCTGCTCAGCTACGAGAGCGTGATCCGCCGCGACTACCCCGTGGTGCTGGGCACGCTGTATCTGTTCACGCTGATCGGGCTGGTCACCAAGCTCATCAGCGACCTTTGCTATGTGTGGGTGGACCCGCGCGTGAAGTTTGACTAGCCCGAACGCACCGATGGCCCCGATGAGTCCTGCTGCTACCCCGATTTCACTCTCCCCGTCCCGCCGTGCCTGGCTGCGCTTCAAGCGCAACCGCCTGGGGTACTGGAGCCTGCTGATCTTTTGCGCCCTGGTGCTGGTGAGCCTGTGCGCCGAGCTGGTCAGCAACGACAAGCCACTGATCGTGCGATACGAAGGGCAGACGTACTTCCCCATGCTCAAGGACTACCCCGAGAAGACCTTCGGCGGCGACTTTGAGACCCCCACGGACTACCTGGACCCCTTCATCAAGGAGCGCCTCTCCGCGGGCAGCAATTGGGCGCTGTACACCTTGAACCCCTACGGCCCCAACACGCTCAACTACTTTGCCAAGGCGCCCAACCCCTCGGCCCCCACGGGCGACAACTGGCTGGGCACGGACGACCGGGGGCGCGACCTGCTGGCGCAGTTGCTCTACGGCTTTCGCGTGAGCGTGCTGTTTGGCCTGGCGCTTACCACCACCGGCGTGCTGCTGGGCGTGATCACAGGGGCCATACAGGGCTTTTTTGGCGGCAAGACCGACCTGGCGTTCCAGCGCTTCATCGAGATCTGGGGCTCCATGCCCGAGCTGTATCTGCTCATCATCTTCAGCGCGGTGTTTGCGCCCAGCATTGCGCTGCTGCTCATCTTGCTGAGCCTGTTTGGCTGGATGGGCCTGTCGGACTACGTGCGCGCCGAGTTCATGCGCAATCGCCAGCTCGACTATGTGAAGGCAGCCCGCGCCCTGGGCGTGAGCAACAGCCAGATCATCTGGCGTCACATCCTGCCCAACAGCCTCACGCCGGTGGTCACGTTCCTGCCGTTTCGCATGAGCGGGGCCATCCTGGCGCTGACCTCGCTCGATTTTCTGGGCCTGGGGGTACCGCCGGGCACGCCCTCGCTGGGCGAGCTGCTGAGCCAGGGCAAGAACAGCATTGATGCGTGGTGGATCTCCCTGTCCACCTTTGGCGTGCTGGTTGTCACCTTGTTGTTGCTGACCTTCATGGGGGACGCGCTGCGCGATGCCCTCGACCCGCGAAAGGCAGACCAGTGACCGCCACGGCCATGACTCCTTTGTTGCAGGTGCAGGACCTGCATGTGCGCTTCGGCTCCAAAGAGGTGGTGCGCGGCGTCAACTTCACGTTGGCTGCAGGCGAAAAGCTCGCGCTGGTGGGCGAGTCCGGCTCGGGCAAGACCATTACGGCGTTGAGCTTGCTGCGCTTGGCGGGCAATGCCGCCATCACCGGCCAGGCACTGCTGCAGGGGCGGGGCGACCTGCTGGCGATGACCGAGCGCGAGATGCGCGGCGTGCGCGGCGGCGACATCGCCATGGTGTTCCAGGAGCCCATGACCGCGCTCAACCCACTGATGACGATAGGCCAGCAGATTGCCGAGATCCTGCTGCTCAAGAAGGGCCTCACCGGCGCCCAGTGTGCGCAGGCCGCTATCGATCTGCTGGCGCAGACCGGCATCCCAGAGCCCGCGCGCCGCGCCAACAGCTTTCCGCACCAGCTCAGCGGCGGCCAGCGCCAGCGCGCCATGATCGCCATGGCCCTGGCCAGCAGCTCCAAGCTCTTGCTGGCCGACGAGCCCACCACCGCGCTCGATGTGACCCTGCGCGGCCAGATCCTGGACTTGTTGAGCGACCTGCAACGGCAGACCGGCATGGCCGTGCTGCTGATCACGCACGACCTGAACCTGGTGCGCCGCTTTGCCGACCGCGTGGCGGTGATGGAGCAGGGCGTGCTGGTAGAGCAGGGGCCGGTGGTCGAGGTCTTCGGCGCACCCCAACATGCCTATACCCGCCGCCTGATCGCCAGCCAGCCGCGACGCGATGTGATCGAGGCCGACCCGCCCTCAGGCACCGCGCCCGTGGTGCAGACGCAAAACCTTCGCGTGGTCTACCCCACGCCATTGCCCGGCATCAAAGGCTGGTTCAAGAAGGGCGAGTTTGTGGCGGTGCAGGGCGCCACCTTGCAATTGCTGCCCGGCCAGACGCTGGGCGTGGTGGGCGAATCCGGCTCGGGCAAGTCCACGCTGGCTCAGGCCATCCTGGGACTGCTGCCCTCGACGGGGCAACTGCAGGTGGGGGGGCAGGCGTGGCAGCAGCCCGCCATGCGCAACACACCCACCAACCAGCAGCTGCGTCGCCGGGTGCAGGTGGTGTTCCAGGACCCGTTCTCGTCCCTGTCACCGCGCCTCACAGTCGAAGAGATCGTGGGCGAGGGCCTGAAGGTGCATGAACCCGCGCTCAATGTCGCCCAGCGCCGCGCGCGCGTCGAGGCTGCGCTGGCCGAAGTGGGCCTGACCGAGGCGCAGTACCCGCGCCTGCTGGAACGCTATCCGCATGAATTTTCGGGCGGCCAGCGCCAGCGCCTGGCCATTGCACGCGCCCTCATCGTGCAGCCCCAGGTGCTGGTGCTTGACGAGCCCACCAGCGCGCTCGACGTGACCATCCAGCAGCAGGTGCTGGGCCTGCTGCAGCGGCTGCAGAAAGAGAAGGGCCTGAGCTACCTGCTGATTACCCACGATGTGGATGTGATCCGCGCCATGGCGCACGATGTGGTGGTGATGAAGGATGGCGCAGTGCTGGAAGGCGGCAGCGTGGCCGATGTGCTGGATGCGCCCCAGCACCCCTACACCCAGCGGCTGGTAGCGGCAGCCACCGTGCCTGGTGGGTGAATTTCGATCCAAATCTGCTGCAGGCGCTAGTGAAATATGCGCCGAATGCTATCAAATTTGATTGTTCGACACCGTCTGCGACGCCGTGTTGCTCTTGCACCTCGTTTCCCTGATGTGGGCATGCCCCGCCGTGCGCCGCTCAGGTCCTGACGGCCGCACGGCGCGCATGCTGCTCTGCGGCGGGTTGTGCCCAGACGATCTTGCTCACATCCACCCCCAGGGCCTGTGCGCGCTCCATCAGGTGCTCGCGCACATGCCAGGGCAGGGTGGGGGTGCGTGACAACACCCACAGGTAGTCGGTGCTGGAGCCCACCACCATGGCCCACTGGTAGTTTTCGTCCAGCGCCACCACGTTGTAGCCGCCATAGAACGGCCCGAAGAACGACACCTTGAGGGCGGCACGGTCTGGGCTGCCCACAAACTCGGCGCGACCCTCGGCCTCCTTCCACTGCTTGCGCACCGGGTCGTACCCCCGGTTCACCACCTTGATGGTGTTGTCGGCGTTGCGGCTGTAGGTGGCGGTGGTGAGGGACAGGCCCCGCTCGAACGAGTTTTCGATCCGGGCGACCTCGTGCCAGTGCCCCGCGTAGCGATCCACATCAAAGCCTGCCACGGGCTGGATGCCCTCCGGCGTGCGAGGGGTGGAGCAGGCCGAAAGCACCAGCAGGGCCACCATGGCGGTGGCGCCTCCGACCAGCAGGCGCCAGTGGGCGCGGGGCAGCAGGCTGCGTCGTGAGTGCATGGGGTTCTCCTGAAGGGTAAAAATGAGACGCCTTGGCCTCAGGCAGGGGGAAGGCGCTGGCTGGCACAGTGCCCGGCCGGTGTCTCAATGTAGGCAGAGGCAACGCCGCCGTTTGTAGGTGGGTGCTGGCAACCGGTGTCGGCGTAGGTGGGCGCAAGCGTCGGGCCCATGTCCCAACCAATCCGCCTGTGCGGTTGCGTACCTTGCGCCGCCGTGAAAAGATGCCCCCACCCCTTCAGGAGTTGCCATGTCCCTTCCCGTACCTTCACGCTTGCCTGGGGCGCGGGCCCCGTCTGCAGAGGGGCTGCCCTTTGACATTGCCGCGCTGTACCGGCGCGCGCATGGGCAGGTGGTTACGCCGGGTACCGTGGTCACGGCCCTGCATCTGGGGCACGAACGCAGCCTCATGGCCACTGGGCAAGATCCTGCGTCACCCTCGGTGGTGTTGGAGCTTGCCCTGGGTAGTGCACAAACTGCGCGCGACTTTTTTCGCAAGGCACTCCCCACGCCGCTGGAGCTGGAAACCGCCATCGCCTGGGTGGAGGACGAGGTCCATGCCGCTCACCGACGCCACCACGACTGGGTGGCCGACAACGTCGCTGTGGTGACCTGTTCCACAGACCCCTCCCTCCACGAGGTGGCGACCTTGGCGGGAATCGCCCAGGGGCCCACGCGGGTGCTGCCGCTGGACGCGATGGAGCGGCTGTTCAATCGCCTGGCCGCCGTAGCGGAGGGTCGCCCTGCGGCGCACGAGGGATTGCCCGAGCGCGCGGACTTTGCGGCCACCGTGCTGGTCCTGCGCGAACTCATGCATCACATGCCTTTTGCTGCCGTGGTGTTGCTGGAGGCCGACAGCCTGCCATCTGCTCCGGGGTGAGGGGTGGCCAACGGCCAACGGTTTGGGTTTCGTCCTACAGGTCGGTCGCGGAGAGTTGCCTACATTTGCAGGTGTGAATATTTCACATTTCATGTGATCCCACTTGGCAACATCTTCTGAAAGAGGCTCCCCATGACCGCGTACCCCTGTGTTCGAACTTTTCTTGGTGTCATTGCCTTGGCAGGTCTGGCTGCTTGTGGAGGCGGTGGCGGTGGTGGGGACGCGGGGGGGACGGGCACCTTGCGCATGGCCCTCACCGATGCACCCAGCTGCGGGTACTCTGCCGTCAATGTCACGGTGGAAAAAGTCCGGGTCCACCAGAGCAGCAGTGCTGCAGAGACCGACGCAGGATGGTCCGAGATTGTGCTGAATCCAGCGCGCCGCGTGGATCTGCTGACCCTGACCAACGGTGTCCTGATGGAGCTGGGCCAGGTGCCGTTGCCCACCGGCAAGTACACGCAAATGCGGCTGGTGCTGGCCAGCAACTCGGGTGCCAACCCGCTGGCGAATTCCGTAGTTCCCACGGGCCAGGCAGAAACCGCGTTGAAGACGCCCAGTGGCCAACAGTCCGGGGTCAAGGCGAACGTGAACATCGACATTGCCGCCAACAAGATGGCGGACTTCGTGCTCGATTTCGATGCCTGTAAATCCGTGGTGTCGGCGGGCGCCTCCGGTCAGTACCTCCTCAAGCCCGTGGTGTCGGTCATCCCGCGCTATATCTCGGGGGTGCAAGGCTATGTGGAGCCCGGGGTGGGGGCCAGCGTGTCCTTGCAGTTCAACGGTGAACTGGTGCGTGCGACAACGCCTGACAGCACCGGCAAGTTCTTGCTCCAGCCCGTGGCACCGGGCAACTACACGCTGGTCGTGGCAGGTGCAGGCCGCACCACCACGGTCATCGCCGGCGTGCCTGTGGTTGCCGAAACGGTCACGCCTGTGGGCACCAGCACGGCGCCACTGAGCATCCCGCAGTCGCCTGTGGCAACGCTGCAGGGCACAGCGCCTCTGGATACCCAGGTGCGGGTGCTGCAGTCACTCACGTCCGTGGGCACGATCGAAGTGGCCGGCCGGGGTGTGGATGGAGTGACCGGGACGTACAGCTTTGCCGTACCCACGCTCGCACCGCGCGTCGCACCTTATGCTGCACCCCCCAGCGGCCTGACCTTTGCGGCCGATACGGCAGCGGCTGGTCGGTATTCCGTGCAAGCGCGCCTGGCAGGTTTTGCAGACAAGACCCAGACGCCGCCTGTGCTGAACGCAGGGGACGTGCAAACCGTAGACTTCCGCTTTCCTTGAGTGAAGTAGCCCCTTGGGCCGTACCGTCACGCGGTGGGGCCCGAGGCGTTTTCTCTGGTGAAGGCTGCGCAGCCGCCGCCCACACCACCCAGCCCTGTCGGCGATGCATCGCTGCCAGGGCTGATCTTTTTGGTGAACGCCGACGCGCCGCAGACTGTAAAAAAAGTTGCCCGAGGGGTTGGGGCGAAATCGGGCCAATGGACTGGGAGCGTGGGCGCCCCGGCTGCTTGCATGGGCGCGAGTCCGTGCGGCGCGTCAGGGGTGCCCACCCCTTCATGTGCGCTCCCACCTGACCCACTGCGAGATCGCCAACAGGCTCTCAGGGCCTGTGCTTCATCACCAGCGCATACAGCGCCTGCGCCGCCACCGACAGGCTTTCGTCCCGCCGCCGCACCAGGTAGATCTGGCGCGTCAGCCCCGGCAGCGACAGCGGCCGAGTGACCAGCCCGGGCTGGTCAAAGTGGAACAGCGTGAGCGCCGGCACCACGCTGATGCCCAGGCCCGCGCGCACCATGCCCATCACGGTGGCGAGCTGCTCCACCTCCATCAGCGTGTGCATGGCCTGCGGGTGCAGGGCGGCCTCCAGGTACTGCCGCACGCTGCTGGTGCGCGCGAGGTGGATGAAGGGCCACGCGGCCAGGTCCCGCGCCGTGATGGCCTTGCGGCGGCGGGCCAGCGGGTGGTCTGCCGGGCACACCAGATAGAAGTCGTCGCTGCAAAAGGGCTCGGCCTGCAGCGCGGGCGTGTCGGCGCGGATGGCGGCCAGCGCAAAGTCCGCATGGCCGCTGGCCACGCGGTCGATGCAGGGCTCGGACAACACATCGGCAATGTCGATCTCGATGCCCGGGTGCGCCACGCGGTACTGCGCCAGCACGCCCGGCAGCCAGCCCGCCGCCAGCGAGGGCAGCAACGCCATGGCCACGCGCCCGCGCTGCAGCGTGGCGGCGTCGCGCACGGCGGCCAGGGCGGTGGTGATTTCGGTGCGGATGCGGCGGGCCGACTCCAGAAAATTCTGCCCCTCGGGGGTCAGGTCCACATGCCGTGTGCTGCGGTCAAACAGGCGCAGGCCCAGGTCGTCCTCCAGCGCGCGGATGAGGGCGCTGAACGCGGGCTGCGACAGGTGGCACAACGTAGCGGCGCGCGTGAAGCTGCGCTGCTCGGCCAGCGCGAGGAAGGCGTCGAGCTGGCGGCTGGAGAGGTGAGGGGCGCTCATGCGGTGCTGGTTTGATTCATCTGATTTTCAGATGGATTCATCGTAACAATCGATTTCACAGAATACCGACATGTTCCTACAGTCACGCTCAGGAGACAACGGATTCATGCCGAACGACCAAAAAACCAAACTGCTGGTGAGCTGCGCCGCCGGCTTCTCGGGCGACCGCACCGACGCGGCCCTGCCCGTGGTGCAGGCGCTCATCGCCAGCGGCCAGCCTGCGGTGCTCATCTTCGAGACCCTGGCTGAGCGCACGCTGGCCCTGGCCCAGCTGGCGCGCCGCACCGACCCCGACGCTGGGTATGAGCCGCTGCTGGTGGACCTGCTGCGCCCCGTGCTGGCACAGTGCCTGGCCCACGGCGTGCGCATCGTCAGCAACTTTGGCGCGGCCAACCCGCACGGCGCTGCGCGCCGCATCCACGCCCTGGCGGCCGAGCTGGGCCTGGCCCGCCCGCGCATTGCCGTGCTGCAGGGCGACGACCTGAGCGGCCCCGAACACCGCGCGCTGCTGCAAGATGCGCTGGGCAGCGCGATGCCCACCGAGCCCATCGTCAGCGCCAACGCCTACATCGGCGCGCAGGCCATTGCCGATGCGCTGCGCGCGGGCGCCGACATCGTGGTCTGCGGCCGTGTGGCCGACCCATCGCTGGTGCTGGGCCCGGCGCTCGCGCACTACGGCTGGGCGCTGGACGACTGCGACCGGCTGGCCCGCGCCACCATGGCCGGGCACTTGCTTGAATGCGGCGCGCAAATTTCAGGTGGTTACTTTGCCGACCCTGGCTATAAGGATGTGGCGGGCCTCGCCCAGCTGGGCTACCCCATTGCCGAGATTGACGCCGACGGCCACTGCACCATCACCAAGCCCCCCGGCACGGGCGGCTGCATCACCGAACGCACGGTGAAGGAACAACTGCTGTACGAGCTGCACGATCCGGCGGCGTACCTCACGCCCGATGTGGTGGCCGACATCACCACCGCCCGCGTGACCACCGTGGGCGCCGACGCCATCCGGCTGGAAGGCGTGCAAGGCCACGCGCGGCCCGCCACGCTCAAGGTCAACGTGTGTTTTGAATCCGGCTGGTTTGCCGAAGGCGAAATCTCCTACGCCGGCCCGCGCGCGGAAGCCCGTGCCCGCCTGGCGGGCGAGGTGCTGCGCGAGCGCTTGCAGGGCCTGGGCCCGCTGCGCATCGACCTGATTGGTGTGACCAGCATCTTTGGCGACGACACCAGCCGCTGGCTGGATGACCCCGCAGCAGGTCATGCTCGCAATGACCCCCGCGATGTGCGCCTGCGCGTGGCCCTGCAGCACCGCGACCACGCCAGCGCCCAGCGCCTGGTGCGCGAGGTGACCGCGCTCTACACCTGCGGCCCCGCAGGGGGCGGCGGCGTGCGCACTGCCATGCGGCCGCGCCTGGGCACCGTGTCGTGCCTGGTGCCACGCGGGGCCGTGTCCGTTTACTTCGAGATGGTGGATTGAGGACTCAAGCCATGACCACTACAAACCTTACCGTCACTGTTCCCTTGTATCGCCTCGCCCACAGCCGCACCGGCGACAAAGGCAACCGCTCCAACATCAGCGTCATCGCCTGGCACCTCGCGCTGTGGGATGTGCTGGTCGATCAGGTCACCGAAGCCGCCGTGGCGCAGCAGTTTGCCCAGCGCCGCCCGCGCCAGGTCACGCGCTACCTGCTGCCGCAACTGCAGGCCATGAACATCGTGCTGGACGACGTGCTCGACGGTGGCGTGAACGACTCGCTCAACCTCGACAGCCACGGCAAGGCGCTGAGCTACCTGCTGCTCGATATGCCCGTCACCGTGCCCGCCCACCTGGCTGCGCACTTTGGCGGCCCCGCGGCCTAGACCTCCCCTTTCGCTTTTCCATCCATACCAACACCAGGAGACAACATGACCCATTCATCCCCCCGCCGCGCTCTGCTCGCCACCGCTGCCGTGCTGGTACTCGGCACACTGCATGCCCCCGCTGCGTTGGCCCAGGCGGCTGGCGCTTACCCCGCCAAGGCCATCACCTTCGTCGTGCCCTTTGCCGCAGGCAGTGCCACCGACCAGCTGGCGCGCGCGCTGGGCCAGTCCATCACCAACGACACCAAGCAGCCCGTGGTCATCGACAACAAGGCGGGCGCCAGCGGCATGATCGCCGCGTCGGCCGTGGCCAAGTCGGCGGCCGATGGCTACAGCGTGCTCATCACCACCAACACCACCCACGCCGCCAACGAGCACCTGTACAAAAAACTCTCGTACGACCCGGTGAAGGACTTCGCCCCCGTCACCGGCCTGGGCAAGGGCGGCCAGGTGCTGGTGGTCAACGCCAGCGCGCCGTACAAGAACGTGGGCGAGCTGCTGGCCTTTGCCAAGAAGAACCCTGGCAAGCTCAGTTTTGGCAGCGGCAGTTCGTCCAGCCGCATGGCGGGCGAGATGCTCAAGCAGCTGGCCAGCGTGGACATCCTGCATGTGCCCTACAAGAGCAACCCGCTGGCCATCACCGACCTGCTGGGCGGGCAGATCGACCTGATGATCACCGACACCTCCACCGGCGTGCCGCAGGTCAAGGCGGGCAAGCTGCGCGCGCTGGGCTACTCCACGCAAAAGCGCAGCACCCAGCTGTCCGACGTGCCCACCATCGACGAAGCCGGTGTAAAGGGCTACGACATGGGCTACTGGTTTGCGGCCTACGTGCCCGCCAACACACCCGCGCCGGTGGTGGCGCGCCTGAACGAGCTGCTCACGGCCGCTACCAAGAGCGCTGCGGCCAAGAGCTTCTACGACAACGCAGGCTCCGAAGCCTGGACCACCACGCCCGATGAACTCGCCAAGTTCCAGGCCGCCGAAACCCAGAAGTGGGGCAAGGTGATCAAGGCCGCAGGTATCGAGGCCGAATAAGCCACCGGCCCACCCTCCGGGCCGTCTCAATCCCTTTCGTGCTTCTCGCAGCCTGCCTTCACCGGCAGGTCTGGGCGAAGCCTTGCCCGCGCGCAGCGCAACAGACGCTGCCGTTTTGTTCCAGAGCCGTTTCAGCGGCCCGCACCACCATCCATCCAAGGAGACAGACACCATGAAACCGCTTCGTGCATTCACCAAACTCGCGCTCACGGCCGCCGCCGCAGCCGCCATCACGGCCTGCGGGGGCAGCAGCAACGACGCGCCCAAGGGCCCCGCGCTCAAGCTGGCCATCACTGCCACCGAAGCCTTCCCCGGCACCTACGGCGAAGTGGGTGAATACGAGCGCGTGACCGGCACCATCAGCGGCGAGGTGGACCCCAAGGACCCCAAGAACGCCGTCATCCAGGACCTGGCCCTGGCGCCCACCAACGCCAACGGCATGGTCGAGTACCAGGCCGACTTCGTCATGCTCAAGCCCAAGAACATGGCGAAAGCGAGTGGGGTGCTGCGCTATGACGCGCCCAACCGCGGCAACATCCTCACCATGCTCAACCCCACGGCCACGCCCAGCGACGCGGTGTACCTGGAGCGGGGCTATGTGATGCTCTATTCGGCCTGGCAGGGTGACGTGCCCAAGAGCACCGCCGCACGCCTGACGGTGACGGTGCCCGTGGCGAAGAACAAGGATGGCAGCAGCATCACCGGCCCCTACCGTGCCGAGCTGGTGCCCACGGCCGCCAGCCCCGCAATGACTCTGCCCGGCGGCGTGTTCAACGGCACCATGATTCCCTACGAGCCCGCCAGCCTGGACAACACCCAGCCCGGCTACTCGCTCACCCGCCGCGCCAACGAGACCGATGCACGCGTGCCTGTGCCTGCCAGCGACTGGAAGTTCGCCACCTGCGACACCGGCACCAACGCCTTCCCCGGCACGCCCAGCGCCACCAGCGTGTGCCTGAAGGGCGGGTTCGACCCGGCGTATCTGTACGAGCTGGTCTACGTCGCCAAAGACCCGAAGGTGATGGGCGTGGGCCTGGCTGCGCTGCGCGACACCGTGAGCTTCTTCCGCAGCAAGGCGGCCGATTCGAATGGCACGCCGAACCCCGTGGCTGGTCGTATCACCCACACGCTGGGGCAGGGCACCTCGCAGTCGGGCAACGCCATGAAGACCTTTCTGCACCTGGGCTTCAACCAGGCGCTGGATGGCGGCAAGGTGTTTGACGGCATGTACGCCCACGTGGCGGCACGCCAGACCAACATCAACACCCGCTTTGCCGTGCCCGGTGGCGGCGGTGGCCTGCGCACCGACCACACCGCCTTCGGCCAGACGGCACCGCGCGGGCTGGACAAGGACTACATGGACGACATCAGCGGCCGCCAGGGCGGCGTGATGAAGCGCTGCGCCGCCACCAACACCTGCCCCAAGTTCTTCCTGGGCCTGTCGGGCACCGAGTTCTGGCAACTTCAGGGCTCGCCCGTGCTGACCGACGCCAACGGCACCAAGGACCTGGCGCAGCCTGACAACGCCCGCATCTACTACTACGCCAGCACCCAGCATGGCGGGGCAGGGGGCACGGCCAGCATTGCCTATGCGCCCACGCGCGCCACGTACCCCACGGGCACGGTGGTGCAGTTCAACGACACCTTCCGCGCGCTGTTCCTCAACCTCGAAGACTGGGTGGTGCGCGGCACGCAGCCGCCCGCCAGCCAGGTGCCCAAGCTGGCCGACGGCACGCTGGTGCGGCCGGAGGCACTGGCCTTCCCGGCCATGAAGGGGCTGACCTGGGCGGTGGGCGGCGTGCAGACGGCGATCCCCGACTTCAGCTACCGGGGCCTGTACAACAACTTCCCGCTGTTCGACTTTGGCCCGCAGTACATCCCGCAGGACGAGGCAGGCATTGCCACCGTGCTGCCCCCGCGCAACCTGGGCCGCGACTACGCCATCCTGGTGCCGCAGGTCGATGCCAGCACGGGCCTCACCCGCGCCGGCATCCGCAGCGTGGAGGCGCGTGCGCCGCTGGGCACCAGCATCGAGTTCAACTACGTGGCCACGCCCGGCATCACCGACCTGGCCAACCTCACGGGCAGCTTCATCCCCTTCCACAAGACGCGCGCCGCGCGGCTGGCAGCGGGCGACGCACGTCCTTCGCTGGAGGAACTGTATGGAACGCAGGACGGCTATGTGGCTGCGGTGACGCAAGCCGCGAATGACCTGGTGGCGCAGCGCCTGCTGCTGCAGCGCGATGCTGACCTGCAGATTGCGCGCGCCAAGGCCGCTGCCGTGCTGCCCTGATGTGAAGTGACGTGACGGCACGCACGGCCGCGTGCCGTGCTGTCCCCTGAAGGCCCCCAAGCCCTTTCTGACAAGGGTTGGGGGCATTTTTTTTAGCCAAGGTGGCCGGATGCGCTGGAACAACATGCCTGAGTAGCTATCAAAAGCGTAGTAGCTGTGTGTGGCCTGGCCAGCCACCCTCACCAAGGCACCCCCGCAAACCGCTCCACCAAAAAGTCCAGCAACGCTCGCACCGCAGGCGACAAATGTCTGCGCGACGGGTACAGCGCATAGATCGTCATCACCGGCAAGTCCCACTGTGGCAGCACGGCCTGCAGCTCGCCGCTGTGCAAATACGGGTTGACCAGATAGGTCGGCTGCATCGCAATGCCGCCGCCCGCCAGCGCCGCGCGCATCAGCGTGGTGGCCTCGTTGGCGCTGAAATGGCCGCTCACGCCCACGCGCTCCACCACCTCGCCGCGCGTCAGCTGCCACACGCTTTTGCCAAAGTTGGCATAGCTCAGGCAGCGGTGCTGCGCCAGGTCGGCAGGCAACTTCGGCACGCCGTGGGCGGTCAGGTAGGCGGGCGATGCCACCAGCACCGAATCGCACCGCACCAGCGGCCGGCCGATGAGCAGCGGGTCGGGCTCGGCGCTGATGCGGATGGCCAGGTCGATGCGCTTTTCCACTAGGTTGAGTGAGCCTTCGCTCGCGTCCAGGTCGATCTTGAGCTGCGGGTGTTGCGCCAGAAAGTCCGCAATCGCCGCGCCCATCTGCGCAAACGCAAACGACACGCTGCAGGTCAGCCGCAGCTGCCCGCGCAGTGCGCCCTCGGTGGTCGTGGCGGTTTCTTCTTCCAGGTCTTGCGACAACGCCAGCATCTGCTGGCAGCGGCGCAGCGCGTGCTCGCCCGCGTCGGTCAGCGTCACGCTGCGGGTGGTGCGCTGCAGCAGCCGCGCCTGCAGCCACTGCTCCATCTCGCCCACATAGCGCGTGACCATGGCACGCGACATATCGAGCTTGTCGGCCGTGGCGCTGAAGCTGCCGCTGGTGGCGACTTCGGCAAACACATGCATGGCGGTCAGGCGGTCCATAACGTGAAAGCCTTTGGGTTATTTGGTCGATTGGTGAAACAAATATGCGCGAATTATCGGGTTTATTGGATCGATTGGCGCAAATAAACTTCATCCCGTCCTCTGCACAACCTCTCAGAACCCCTGGAGAAACCACCATGTTCCGCACCGCCCTCATCGCCGCCACCCTTGCCGTTGCCTTCACCGGCGTCCAGGCCGCCCAGCCGCTGCAGGTCAAGGTCTACAACGCTGATGGCAACAGCTTCAACGTCAACTCCACGCTGGTCTATGGCGAGAAAGAAGCCATGGTCATTGACGCCGGCTTTACCCGTGCCGACGCGCTGCGCATTGCCGCCAACGTGCTCGACACCGGCAAAGAGCTCAAGACCATCTACGTGAGTCAGGCCGACCCCGACTACTACTTCGGCGTCGAGACGCTGAAAGAGTTTTTCCCCAAGGCCGAAGTGGTGACCACGCCCGCCGTGCTGGAGAAGATCAACGCCAAGCTGGCAGGCAAGATCGCTTTCTGGGGCCCCAAGATGGGCGCCAACGCACCGCGCACGCCCGTGCTGCCCAAGGCGATTGCTGGCAACACGTTGAGCGTGGACGGCCAGACGGTCGAGATCCGCGGCACCACCGGCCTGCTGGCGCACCGCCCGTATGCGTGGATTTCGTCCATCAAGGCGGTAGTGGGCACCATCGGCGTGTTTGGCACCAACACCCATGTGTGGACGGCCGACACGCAAACGGTGGCCGAGCGCAGCGCCTGGGTGGCCCAACTCGACGAAATGGCCGCCCTGCAGCCCACCGTGGTGGTGCCGGGCCACATGCCCGCAGGCACCGCGCTGGACGCCAGCAACGTGACCTACACCAAGGGCTACCTGCAAGCATTTGAGAAAAACGCCGCAGCCACCAAGACAAGCGCCGAACTCATCGACGCGATGAAGAAGGCCTACCCCGCAGCGCCCATGGGCCTGTCGCTGGACATCGGCGCCAAGGTCAACAAGGGCGAGATGAAGTGGTAAACCTCTGACCCTGAAGGCAGCCCTTGCGGCTGCCATCCTGACCACAAGGAGCCCACCATGTCCACGCACCCACTCCAGCAAGTTCTGCAACATCTGCACGCCGGGCGCTGGAACGCGGCGCACGATCTGGTGCAGCACGACGGTTCCATGCTCGCCGCCTGGCTGCACGGCATCCTGCATCTGCAAGAAGGCGACCTGGAAGACGCCGAGAACTGGTACGACCGCGCGGCCCGCCACTTCCGCAGCCGCGGCACGCTGGCCGAAGAAATTGCAGCGTTTGAAGCCGCACTGGCCGCCTCCACACCGCCTGATCCTGAAGATTCTGAAGAGAGACCCTTACCCATGCCCTCCACGCCCACCGTCACCGTGACGTACCTGTTCGACCCCCTGTGCGGCTGGTGCTACGCCGCCGCGCCCGTGCTGGCACGCCTGCAGGCAACGCCCGGCGTGCAGGTGGCGCTGGCGCCCACCGGCCTGTTTGCAGGCGCCGGCGCCCGGCCCATGGACGCGCAATTTGCCGCCTACGCCTGGGCCAACGACCAGCGCATCGCGCAACTCACCGGCCAGCCGTTCAGCCAGGCCTACCGCGAGCAGGTGCTGGCCCAACCGGCCGGGCGTTTTGACTCAGGCCCCGCCACGCTGGCCCTCACCGCTGTGGCACAGACCGAGCCCGCGCGCGAGCTGGAGGCACTGCAGGCGTTTCAGCGTGCACGCTACGTGGACGGGCGCGACACCACGGCGCCCACCGTGCTGGCCGATGTGCTGACCGCCCTGGGCCTGCATGCTGCTGCAACCCTGGTGCGCGAACCCACCGATGTCCTGCGCGCCGCCATGCTGCAGCGCGTGGCCGCCGCCCGTGCCGACATGCAAGCCCTGGGCGCACAAGGCGTACCGCAACTCGCAGTGGGCGACGCCGCCACCGGCCGCCGCCGCGCGCTGGGCGGCCAGGCCTTGTACGGCAACTTTGATGCGTTGTTGCAGCAGGTGACCCAGGCCTGAGCAGCGCGGCGGGGACGGTACCGCATCGAAGACGCCTTCTCCGTTCAGCACAACGCTCAGCAGAAGCGCACGCCGCACATCGCGGGGCGTCGTACATAACTCACCATGGTTTCGGCCCCCGCCCCACGCTGGCGTGAAGCGCTTAGCGCGGCTGAGTCAGGCCCCTGGCCTTGGCCCCCGCGCCATTCAGTTGCCAAACACCAGCGCCTGGTGCGCCCCCACACCCGCCAGCACCCCTTCGGCCGACGCCAGCGTGGCGTTGTGCCGCATCAGCGTCAGGTCGCCAGCGGCATACACGCCGGGCACGGTCGTCATCTTGGTGTTCCCATCGGTGCGCAGATAAGGCCCCATGGGGCCGTCGTCGAACGCGCAGCCCAGTTGCTCGGCCAGCGAGCTGGTGGGGCGGGTGGTGGCGGCCACATACAGTGCAGCCAGTGGCACCACACGCGCGTCACCACCGCCAGTGGGCTGCAGCCGCACGCCCTGCAGCGCCTGGCCCGGGCCCTCCAGCGCTGCGATGGGCGCGGGCTCGATGGTGATGCCCAGCGCCTGCAGCCGCTCGCGCTCGGCGCTCTCCAGCGTGGTGTCGCCGTTCAAGAAGAGGGTGGTCGGGCCCCAGTCGGCAATCAGTTGCGCGTGCAGGGCCGAACCTGCCGAGTGGTACAGCACGCCCAGCCGCTGGCCCGCAAATTCGTAGCCGTGGCAATACGGGCAGTGCAGCACCGATGCACCCCAGCGCTCGCGCAGGCCTGCAATGTCGGGCAAACCATCTTGCACGCCAAAGGCCAGCACCAGCTTGTGCGCCTCCATGGTGGTGCCATCGTCCAGCACCACTTCAAACCCGTTCTCGGGTGACCCCGCGATGTGCTGCGCAGTCGCAGACACGGCGGTGCCCTGCCGCAACGTCACCGTGGGGTAGGCCGCCAGCTTGCGCCGCGCTTGCTCGATCATTGCCAGCGGCGGCTCGCCGTCTTGCCCAAAGAAACCGTGCGACGCCGCCGCAAACCGGTTGCGCGGCTGGCCTGCGTCCACCACACACACCCGCCGCCGGGCACGCGCCAGCTGCATTGCGGCCGACAGGCCCGCAAAGCTGCCGCCCGCCACGATCACGTCAAACGCCTGGGTGGTTGTCGTTGTCATCGCTGCTGCTGCCGTCGCCATGCTCAATCTCCTTGTGCCCGTGGCACCCGGCCACCATGCGTTCATGAAACTCGGCCGACAGCTGCGCCAGCGTCACCGCACCTAGCCGCGCCAGCAGCGCCTCTTCGGCCGCCTGGTAGGCGTCGGTTAGCGCGCGGTTCACCGCTTGTTCGACGATGCAGCCGGGGCTCTCCACCCTGTTGCCCACCGCCAGCAGCGTGGGCGCGCCCAGCGCCTCGTAGATGTCGCGCAGCGTGATGTCGGTGAGCGGGCACGACAGCACCCACCCGCCGCCATGCCCCTTGGCCGATGTGACAAAACCCGCATACCGCAGCCCCGCCATCAGGCGGCGCACCACCACCGGGTTGGTCTGCATGGCCTGCGCCATCGCCTCAGACGTGGCTGGCCCCTCCATCTCTGCCATGTGCAGCAGCGCGTGGAGAACGTTGGAAAGTCGGCTGTCTCGTTTCATGCAACATTAAAAGTTGCGTGATGGTAGCATGGTGCTGCCAAACGTGCCTGTGGCGTCTGCCATGTGGGTGAATTGCTATATAAAGAATAGCTATAAAGTCAATATGGAAAGGCGGTGGCGGCCAATTGATGCCAAAAATGCAAGCCCAGCACTCCTGCCATCCCCAACCCCGCACCGGCACTCCGCCACCGCCCGGCGCATCGACCCAGCCCCACCTAGCAACACCACCGACCCACCCACCAGCCACCACCCCATGGCCCAACCCCACACCCCATCCGTCTTCACCGACCCCGCCGCCGTCGCCCGCTACGCCGAAGGCCCCCGCCGCAACGTGCCTGGTTACGACAGCCTGCTGCGCATGTCCCGCATCCTGCTGGCCGAGCGCGTGCCTACCCATGGTCGTGTGCTGGTGGTGGGCGCAGGCGGCGGGCTGGAACTGGAAGACATGGCACTGGCGCACCAGGGCTGGCGGTTCGACGGCGTGGACCCGAGCCAGCCCATGTTGGACCTGGCGGCGCAGCGGCTGCAAAGCGCGGGCATGCCCGGCGACCGCGTGGCGCTGCACCATGGGTATGTGCAGAGCGCGCCGGCCGGGCCGTTTGATGGCGCTACGTGCCTGCTGACTTTTCACTTTGTGCCGCGCGAGCAGCGCGTGCCCATGCTGGCGGAGATCCGGCGGCGGCTCAAGCCCGGGGCGCCGCTGGTGGTGGCGCATCTGAGCGTGGCGGATGGTGCGGGCCCTGGCGGAGAGGGCGGGGCAAGGGAGCGCGATCTGTGGCTGTCGCGCTATGCGGCGTTTCAGGTGGCGTCCGGCGTGGCGCCGGAGCATGCGGCCAGGGCACGGGACAAGGTGGCTGAGGAGTTGGCGGTGCTGACGCCGGAGGAGGAGGAGGCGATTCTGCGCGAGGCTGGGTTTAGCGATGTGCGGATGTTTTACATGGGGTTTGCGTTTATAGGGTGGGTGGCGTGTGTGTGATCAGGACTTGGCGAGAAGAAGACATCGGGACGCGGTGCGCTCACACCATGGGATGACTTAGTGGAGCAACCCATAATGATCCAACCATAGCGAACCCAAGGTGCTCAAATGACCGGCGAAAATGTGAAGCCAAACGCTGCCTTGGAGGCAGAAGATGCCTGCGTACTGCCACCTGATCATCCGGTTCCTCCTGAACTCCTTCGCCGCTATTCAGTTGAGCGCGATCCGTTCGCCGAGCAAGACATTGCTGACTATGTGCATAGTCAGGCGCGTGACGAGGTTGTCAGTCACGTAGAGCGCGTGAAGCGTGAGGTCGTGATGGGCGTCCCCTATGAGATGTGGGACGTGACTACCGACCAAGGCAGGTGGTGGGTCATTACGAACCCCACGAACCTCTATTCGCAGCAGCACTTTCCCAGCTTGGACTACACACTTTCTTTCCATGTCGGACTAATGGCGAGAGTTCGTAGTCGTTCGGGATCACCCGATGGGAACGAACCGACGCCCTTTGACGAAGTCTTGAGGAGATTCGAGCAAGCTGAGGAGCGCTTCGGACATGCGATCGAAGTTGAGGACTTGCAGGCTGTCGGGATGCTTCTTCGCGAGGGCTTGATTTCGCTTACAACCGCAGTGCGCCGAAGGGTTGATCTGCCCGCTGGTGAGGAAGCTCCGCAAGTCGCTAACTTTGTAGGCTGGACGGATGCGCTATTGAACGTTCTGTGCGGGGGCGGAAGTAACGAGCGCCTGCGCCAGTACCTAAAGAGCCACGCGAAAGAAACATGGCAACTCGTGAACTGGCTGACACACTCTCGGAGCGCGGATAGGGTGGCAACGGAGATTGCGATAGGCGGTTGCGAAGCAACGCTGCGCACGTTCATCCAACTTTTAGAACGGCAGAGAACGGGGGGGGCTGAAGAGTGCCCCTCCTGTCACTCACGAAACATTCGAACCTTCTTCGATATTGAAATTCCACCTGATGGCGATTATTTTCTCAGCTGTGGCGCGTGCGACTGGCACAACCATCCAGGCGTGCCAATGGACATTGATAGCGGAGAAGTTCAGGATGGCCAGTCATAGGCCAAGTCTTGCAGTCGCTGTGCGAATTGCACTGCGTGAAACTGCCAGCCGTTCGATGTCAGCAATGGCTTGGGGGGAGTACCCCGGCAGTGTTTGAATTTAAGTGTCATCTCTCCCAAGAG
This sequence comes from Acidovorax sp. Root70, assembly GCF_001428225.1. NCBI lineage: Bacteria > Pseudomonadati > Pseudomonadota > Betaproteobacteria > Burkholderiales > Comamonadaceae > Acidovorax > Acidovorax sp. Root70. The sequence continues at coordinate 324,099 of NZ_LMHQ01000029.1, read as the reverse complement.
CTGACTTATTACGTACAGAATGTTACTTTGGCTTGTTTCAGGTCAAAGTTCAGTCTTGCCCGGCCAAAGTAGACCGCATAGCATCCCTGTCAAGCACCCACCCCCATGAGGTGCTACGTATGAAAACGACAGGAGACAAGCCTTGCAATCCACCCGCTGGAGTCATTGCGGCACTGAAGACCTGAGCGTCTTGCAGACCATCTTTTGGTCCGCAGGCGCGTCGCGCAATGCGCTGGCGCAGCGCCTGGCCTATTCCAAGAGCAAGGCCAACGCTATGGTGGCGGCGTTGCTCGATGAAGGTTTGCTCGACGAGGTGGGCCTGCAGGAGTCCTCTGGCGGCCGGCGGGCCGAAACCCTGCGTTTGAGCGAAACCCTGGGCGTGGTGATTGGCGCCGACCTGGGCGCCACCAGCATGCAGGTGGCAGTGATGCGGCCCGACATGACGGTGCTGGCGCGGCACCGCGAGCCCATTGATGTGCGCCAGGGGCCGGGCGTGATCCTGGCGCGGGTGCGGGGGCTGATGCGCGAGTTGTTGGCTCGCTGCGGGCTGGCGCCTAACCAGGTGATTGCCATTGGCATGGGCGTGCCGGGGCCGGTGGATTTTGAGAGCGGGCAGCTCGTCAACCCGCCGCTGATGCCCGACTGGGACGGCTTTTCCATCCGCGACTACCTGCGCGAGGCATTTGCCGCGCCGGTGTTTGTGGACAACGATGTGAACCTGATGGCGCTGGGCGAGATGTACCGGCTGCAGCGCAATCTGCCCAACTTCCTGGTGATCAAGGTGGGCACGGGCATTGGCTGCGGCATCGTGTGCCACGGGCAGGTGTACCGGGGCGCCAATGGCTCGGCGGGTGACGTGGGCCACATCTGCGTGGACCAGCACGGGCCGCGCTGCCACTGCGGCAACCAGGGCTGTGTGGAGGCGATGGCCGCAGCGCCTGCCATGGCGCGCATGGCCATGGAGGCCGCGCAGCGCGGCGAAAGCGCGCTGCTGGCCGAGCGGCTGCAAAGCACGGGCACGCTGACGATTGAAGACGTGGCCCAGGCCAGCCGCACGGGCGATGTGGCGGCCAACGCCATCATCCAGCGCGCGGGCAGCCTGGTGGGGCAGATGCTGGCGTCCATCGTCAACTTCTTCAATCCGTCGCATGTGTTCATTGCGGGGCGGGTGACGGACATGGGACCGCTGTTCCTCGCGTCGGTGCGGCAGAGCGTGTACCACCGCTCGCTAGCGCTGTCTACGCGGCACCTGGAGATTCAATACGCGCCCCTGGCCGACGATGCCGGTGTGGTGGGCGCGGGCGTGCTGGCGATGCAGGAGAGCCTGTCGCGTGCGGGCTCCGTGGCGGGTGCGGGCGTTGGCGCAGGGGCCGTGCGATGAGCGTCGCCGTCGAGTTCCGCAATGTGACCAAGGAGTTTGGCCCCGTGCGCGTGCTGCACGGTGTGGGCTTTGCGCTGCAGCCGGGCCGCGTGTATGGCCTGCTGGGAGAGAACGGCGCGGGCAAGTCCACGCTGATGAAGATTCTGGCGGGGTACGAGAGCCCGACCACTGGCGAGGTGGTGGTGGACGGCGCGGTGCGCGCCCCGGGCGGCGGCTCGCGCGCGGCCGCGGCGCAGGGCATTGTGCTGATCCACCAGGAGTTCAACCTGGCGGACGACCTGACGATTGCGCAGAACATCTTTCTGGGCCACGAGATCAAGAAGGGCCCCTTCCTCGACGACAAGGCGATGCGCGAGAAGACGCGCGAGGCGCTTGAGAAGGTGGGCCTGCCGCTGGACCCAGACACACGCGTGCGCAAGCTCATCGTGGCCGAAAAGCAGCTGGTGGAGATTGCCCGCGCGCTGGCCCGCAATGCGCGCCTGCTCATCATGGACGAGCCCACCGCCACGCTCACCCCGGGCGAGACGGAGCGCCTGTTCACGCTGATGGCCGGGCTGAAGGCGGCGGGCGTGACCATCATCTACATATCGCACAAGCTCGACGAGGTGGAGCGCACCACCGACGAGGTGGTGGTGATGCGCGACGGCCTGCTGGTGGCGCGCGAGCCCACGGCCAGCGTGACGCGGCGGCAGATGGCCAACCTGATGGTGGGCCGCGAGCTGGCGGATTTGTTCCCGCCCAAGCTGCCTGCGCCGGAGGGTGGAGCGCCCGCCATCAAGGTGCGCGGCCTCACGGTGCCTGGGTGGGCCGAGGACATTGGCTTTGAAGTGCGGCGCGGCGAGATTCTGGGCTTTGCCGGGCTGGTGGGTGCGGGGCGCACCGAGCTGTTTGAAGGCTTGCTGGGCCTGCGCCCGCGCTCGGCCGGCACGGTGGAGCTGGCGGGCCAGCCCGTGCAGCTGAAAAGCCCGCGCGATGCGGCGCGCCATGGCCTGACCTATCTGAGCGAAGACCGCAAGGGCAAGGGCCTGCATGTGCACTTTGGCCTGCGGCCCAACCTGACGCTGATGGCGCTGGAGCGCTATGCCAAGCCTTGGCTTGACCCGGCCGCCGAGCAGGCCGCGCTGCGTGGTGCGGTGCAAGAGTTCGGCATCCGCACCGGGTCGCTGGACGTGCGCGCGTCGTCGCTGTCCGGCGGCAACCAGCAAAAGCTGGCGCTGGCCAAGGTGCTGCACCCAGGCCCCAGCGTGGTGGTGCTGGACGAGCCCACGCGCGGCGTGGACGTGGGCGCCAAGCGCGAGATCTATCACCTTGTGCAGCGCCTGGCAGAGCAGGGGCTTGCTGTTGTGGTGATTTCGTCCGAACTGATGGAGCTGATCGGCCTGTGCCACCGCGTGGCGGTGATGCGCGCCGGGCGGCTGCAGACCACGCTGCAAGCGCCACATTTGACCGAAGAGGAGTTGATCGCCCATGCCACAGGCACCCGTTAACGTACCGGCGGAAAACGCCGCAGCCCCGCAGGCAGGCGGCAGCCGCCATGCTGCCGCCACCGCGGCGGGAGCCACCGGCGTCAGCGCCTGGTGGGGCAAGCTGCACGGCCTGGGCCCGGTCATCGGCCTGGTGCTGCTGTGCATTGCAGGCACGCTGCTCAACAGCAACTTCGCCACCTACGACAACGTGATGAACGTGCTCACCCGCACGGCCTTCATCGGCATCATTGCGGTGGGCATGTGCTTTGTGATCATCTCGGGCGGCATCGACTTGTCGGTGGGTTCGATGGCGGCGCTGATCGCGGGCTCGGTCATCCTGTTCATGAACGCGATGGCGCCCGTGCTGGGCTCGCCCATGGCGGCCGTGGTGGTGGGCATGCTGCTGGCGGTGGTGCTGGGCGCGGTGTTCGGGCTGGTGCATGGGCTGCTCATCACCAAGGGGCGCATCGAGCCTTTCATCGTCACGCTGGGCACGCTGGGCATCTTCCGCGCGTACCTCACGTACTTCTCCAACGGCGGGGCGATCACGCTGGAGAACGACCTGTCGGACATCTACAGCCCGGTGTATTACGCCAACCTGCTGGGTGTGCCGATTCCGGTGTGGGTCTTTCTGCTGGTCGCCATCGTGGGCGGCGTCATCCTGAACCGCACGGCCTATGGCCGCTATGTGCAGGCCATCGGCTCCAACGAGCAGGTGGCGCAGTACGCGGCGGTGGATGTGCACAAGATCAAGATACTCACGTACATGCTGCTGGGCGTGTGCGTGGGCATTGCCACGCTGCTGTACGTGCCGCGCCTGGGGTCCGCATCGCCCACCACGGGCCTGCTGTGGGAGCTGGAGGCGATTGCCGCCGTCATCGTGGGCGGTACGGTGCTCAAGGGCGGGGCGGGCAGCATCACCGGCACGGTGGTGGGTGCCATCCTGCTCTCGGTCATCAGCAACATCCTCAACCTCACCAGCATCATCAGCGTGTACCTGAATGCGGCGGTGCAAGGCTTCGTGATCATCGCGGTGGCCTTCATGCAAAGGGGCAAGCGGTGATGGATCTTCGGTTTTCTCGGTAGGTCGTTTGACTTTCGTGTTCCCCAGCCGGCCAGCTTCCATGGCCATATTCCAAAGCAACAGGAGACAACGCATGAACAGCCAACTTTCTTCTTTCACCCGCCGACTGGCCTTGTCGGCCGTGGGCGCAGCCGCGCTCGCATTGGCCGCCCCCGCCATGGCGCAGGCCAACAAGACGGTGGTGGGCGTGGCCATCCCCTCGGCCACGCACGGCTTCACCGGTGGCATCGTGTACTGGGCCAACCAGGCCAAGAAGGATCTGGAGAAGGCCCACCCCGGCCTGCAGGTGATCGTGAAGACGGCAGGCGGCGCGCCCGAGCAGGCCAACCAGCTGCAAGACTTGGTGACGGTGAACAAGATCAACGCGCTGGTCATCTTCCCGTTCGAATCGGCCGCGCTGACCAAGCCCGTGGCCCAGGTCAAGGCCAAGGGCGTGTACGTGACGGTGGTGGACCGGGGCCTGACCGACACCAGCGCGCAGGATGCGTACGTGGCGGGTGACAACACGGCATTCGGCAAGATCCCGGCCGAGTACATCGCCAAGGCGCTGGGCGGCAAGGGCAACGTGGTGGCCATGCGCGGCATTGCCACCACGCTCGACAACGAGCGCATGGACGCGTTCAACAGCGTGCTGAAGAACCACCCCGGCATCAAGCTGCTGGACGCCAAGTACGCCAACTGGAACCGCGACGACGCCTTCAAGGTGATGCAGGACTACCTCACCCGCTTCCCGCAGATCGACGCCGTGTGGGCCGCCGACGACGACATGGCCGTGGGCGTGCTCAAGGCCATCGAGCAGGCCAAGCGCAAGGACATCAAGCTGGTGTTTGGCGGCGCGGGTGCCAAGGGCATGATCAAGACGCTGATGGATGGCAGCAACCCGCTGATCCAGGCCAACGTGTCGTACAGCCCCAAGTTCATCTACGACTCGATCAAGCTCACGGCCGAGGCGCGCATCAAGGGCGAGAAGCTGCCCGCCAACACCATCATTCCGTCGGTGCTGATCACCAAGGAAACGGCGAAGGACTTTTACTTCCCCGATTCGCCGTTCTGATGGTGTTTTAAGTCAAATAGGCCTGTAGCGCCTATTCATCATGCGCTGGCAGCTATTAAAAATATAGCTGCCAGTCGCGATGCATCTGCAACCCCCGCCCCTTGGAGCCACCATGCCAAGACCCGTCACCCTTTTCACCGGCCAGTGGGCCGACCTGCCGTTGGCCCAACTCGCGCCCTTGGCCAAAAGCATGGGCTACGACGGCCTGGAACTGGCCTGCTGGGGCGACCATTTCAACGTGCAAAAGGCGTTGGCGTCGCCCCAGTACGTGAAGGACAAACACGCGCTGCTGGCCCAGCATGGCCTGCAGTGTTTTGCCATCGGCAACCACCTGGTAGGCCAGGCGGTGTGCGATTTGATCGACGAGCGCCACCAGTCCATCCTGCCGCCGTATGTGTGGGGTGATGGCGAGCCGGAGGGCGTGCGCCAGCGGGCCGCGGCCGAGCTGGCCGACACCGCGCGCGCTGCTGCCCAATTTGGCGTGAAGACGGTCACGGGTTTCACGGGGTCGTCGGTATGGCATTCGATCTACGCCTTCCCGCCCACCACGCAGGCGTATTGGGACAAGGGCTTTGCAGATTTTGCGAAGCGCTTCGGTCCCATCCTGGATGTGTTCGAGCAGCACGACATCAACTTCGCGCTGGAGGTGCACCCCACCGAGATCGCGTTCGACATCGCCTCGGCCGAGCGCGCGATTGCGGCGGTGGGAGGCAACAAACGCTTCGGCTTCAATTACGACCCGAGCCACCTGGCCTACCAGGGCGTGGACTACATCAAGTTCATCCGCCAGTTTGGCAATCGCATCTACAACGCCCACATGAAGGACGTGTGGTGGGGCAAGGGCGACGGCACGGTGGGCGTGTTCGGCGGGCACACCAGCTTTGGCGACGCGCGGCGGAACTGGGACTTTCGCAGCGTGGGGCGCGGGATGATCGATTTCGAATCCATCATCGTTGCGCTCAACGACACCGGCTACCAGGGCCCGCTCTCGGTGGAGTGGGAAGACAGCCGCATGGACCGCGTGCACGGCGCGACCGAGAGCGCGGCGTTCTGCAAGCGACTCGACTTCAAGCCCGCAGCGGGCGCATTCGACGCCGTTTTTGCGCGCGACAAGCAGGCCTAGCCGCTGCCCATTTCTAAAACCCATAACAACAACACACAGCGAGCAAAGGCGTTTCGTATGTCCAGTCCCCAAAAGCTCCGCTACGCCATGGTGGGCGGCGGCCACGGCGCCTTCATCGGCGCGGTGCACCGCAAGGCGATGTCGCTTGACGGCCAGTTCGAACTGGTGGCGGGTGCGCTGTCGTCATCGCCCGAGCGCGCCCGCGCCTCGGGCGCCGAACTGGGCCTGGCCGACGACCGCAACCACGGCAGCTGGCAGGACCTGCTGGCCGACGAGCTGCGCCGCCCCGCGCATGAGCGCATCGACCTGGTGAGCATCGTCACCCCCAACCATGTGCACCACCCGGTGGCGCTGGCGTTTGTGCAGGCGGGCTTTCATGTGGTGTGCGACAAGCCGCTGGTGCACACCCGCGCGCAGGCCGACGAGCTGGTGGCCGCCGTGAAGAAGGCGGGCACCGTGTTCGGCGTGACCTACAACTACACCGGCTACCCCATGGTGCGCGAGGCGCGGCACCTGGTGCAGAGCGGTGCGCTAGGCACACTCCGCAAGATCACCGTCGAATACAACCAGGGCTGGCTGGCCACGGCGGTGGAAGAGGGCGGCGCCAACAAACAGGCCGACTGGCGGCTGGACCCGGCGCGCAGCGGCAGCGCAGGCACGCTGGGCGACATCGGGTCACACGCCGAGAACCTGGCCGCCACCGTCACCGGCCAGCACCCCGCCTGGGTGTGCGCCGACCTCACCACCTTTGGCGCCGGGCGCAGGCTGGACGACGACGCCCAGCTGCTGCTGCGCTACGACAGCGGCGCGCGTGGCTTCATCGTGGCGTCGCAGGTGGCGGGGGGGCTGGAGAACGACCTGCGCCTGCAGGTGTCGGGCACGCTGGGCACCATCACCTGGCGGCAGGAAGAACCCAACCAGCTCATCCACTCCCCCGTGGACGGCCCGCGCCGCATCCTCACGCGCGGCTCACCCTGGCTCAGCCCGGCCGCGCTGCGCGCAGGGCGCATTCCGGCGGGCCACCCGGAGGCCTTCATCGAAGCGTTCGCCAACGTCTACCTGGGAGTGGCCGCCGACATCCGCGCACGGCAGGCAGGCACGGCGGCCGACCCACTGCACGCCGACTACCCGCGCGTGGAAGACGGCGCGCGCGGCGTGCGCTTCATCGAGCGGGTGGTCGCGTCTGCGGCCAGTGAGCAGAAGTGGACGGCGGCCGTCTGAGCCGCAGTAGTTGCCGGCCCCAAAAATCGCCGCGCGGTCGCGCGCGCTAGCTGCTCGCACGCCCCACTGAAGTTGGGGTTTCGTGCTGGGCGGCGCGCGCCGTTGAACACGGTGTGGGTTCGGCGCAGTCCTTTGCAAGCGCGCGGCTTGCGGGGGCATGCCATGTCGGCGTCTCGTCTGCAGCGCAGCCTGATCCTGACGCCTGGTGGGTCAAGGCCTTCGAGCGCATCAAAAGCAGCCTTCCGCAGAGGCGCGCAACAACGTCTGCGCGTCCGGTGCATGCAATGGCCTCCGATGAGGCAGCAGGCCAGTAGCCAACCGATTTTTGACCTAGCAAAAACCCTCAGAAGTCCTGATTTTTTAAATAGCAAATTCCTATTGAAGTCTGCGACTAATTGTTTGTTTTTGTTGCTGTTGTGTCACTAATACATACGCACTATGGCTATGCGGGATCACTTGCGCGATGCTTGCGCACCGTTTTTTGAAAACAGTCAGTAAATAAAATTTGGCAATAAGTCATTGATTTGTATGAAGAATCGATGCGAAAAATTTGGCATCGATCGCTACAAATCGGACGCTGCAGACGTTCGCGGCGTGGCGGTCAGAGGGGGCGAAACGCGCCTTTTGTTGGTGTCATTTTTTAATTGTTTACTTTCGTTACGTTTAGTAGTCTGCGCGCTCACTCTTTTTTCAACGCCTGAGGAAATCATGCGATCACTTTTCCCCGTCCTGCCTGCTCGGCGCACGCGCTGTTCTCCCGGTACCCGAGCGACGCAGGGTGGTTTTACCCTTGTGGAATTGGCCGTTGTGCTGGCGGTTATCGGCCTGATCATCGGCGCCGTGGCCATCGGCAAGGACGTGCAGCGCAACGCCGAGTACACCAAGATCAAGAACAAGTTCGTTGACCAGTGGGAGCAGGCGTACAACCAGTACTACCAGCGCACCGGCGTGGTGGTGGGTGACAGCCAGACCTCACCGCGCATCATGGTGAACGGAGCCGCGTATGTGGCTGGCGGCACCAACCCCACGTCGGGCGGAGACATGAGCGCTGCGGCGCTGCCTCCGCCAGTCTGTGCACATGCACCCGAAGCCGATGCAGTCATTCGTGACGCTGCAAATGCCTTTGTTGCGAACACCAATGATTTGCGCCAGTACATGACGCGGGCGGGCATCCGCATGCCCCCGGGGCGTGCAGAGGGGCAAGAGGACCTGTTTGTGTACACCGACACCAACGGTTCACCCCAGGAAATCCAGGTGTGCTTTCAGTGGAACCGACCGAGCAGCGCCGAAGGCGCGGGCAACGTGATGGTGATTGCTGGCCTCACCCCTGACCTGGCCCGCATGCTGGACCAGATGATCGACGGCAAGCCCGATGCGCAGGAAGGTCGCTTTCGTCTGAGAGGGGTGGCCAACGGAACGCCCAATGGACCCGGTGTTGAGTGGTCTGCCAACAACTCCTATGGCCGTGGCGCCGCTGCCACCACTGCCACCGGCGCTGGCAACACCCGCGACGAAGAACAGGTCATCACCCTGACCGCCATCTACAAGATGAACCAGTAATCAGGGCGTGGAAAACAACATCATGAACCAAGTATTCAAGAACCTGACCCGCCGCCCGCGCTCCGTGCGCCAGCAGGGTTTCACGCTGGTTGAGCTGGCCGTTGTGCTGGCGGTTATCGGCCTGATCATCGGTGCCGTGGCCATCGGCAAGGACGTGCAGCGCAACGCCGAGTACACCAAGATCAAGAACAAGTTCGTTGACCAGTGGGAGCAGGCGTACAACCAGTATTACCAGCGCGCTGGTGTGGTGCTGGGTGATAGCCAGACGGCGCCCCAGAACATGGTCAACGGTGAGCAATTTGTCGGGGGGGGCGCGCGGTCCGGCCGCAACATGACAACCGTCACGCCTCCTGGCGCCATCTGCGACAAGTCCCTTGGCCAGGGCATGACGGCCCGCGCTGGTGATCGCACCGATCTGCGTACGTTGATGACCCGCGTGGGTGTGCGCATGCCTCCGGGCCGTGCCGAAGGGCTGGAAGACCGCTACGTCTATCTCGACACCAACGGCAACCCCCAGGAAGTACAGGTGTGCTTCCAGTGGAATGTGCCTTTGTCGAGTGGCTCTGCTGCGAATGCGGTGGGCGACGGTGCAGGCAACGTGATGATCATCACGGGTCTGACGCCTGATCTGGCCCGCGCGCTGGATCAAATGATCGATGGCAAGCCCGATGAGCGCGAGGGGCGCTTCCGCCGCCTAGGTGTGCTGAACAACGCCGGTGGCACCACCCCCAATGCCCCTGGACAGGAATGGCAGGCTTCCAATCGCGACCAGTTCGGTACCAGCAATGACCGTGCCTTTGACGAGGACCAAATTGCCATCGTCACGGCCATCTATCGCATGAATCAGTGATGCGGCGCGAGCTTCTCACTCCTTGACTCTTTACGTAACTTATTCCCCTCGTCGGAGGTTTCAATGACAAAGATGCAATCGTTTCGCAGGTTGGGCCGCAAGGTCCAGCAGGGTTTCACGCTGGTAGAGCTGGCCATTGTGCTGGCCGTGATCGGCTTGATCATTGGTGCCGTGGCCATTGCCAAGGATGTGCAGCGCAACGCTGAATACCAGAAGGCCGTCAACAAATTTGCCTACCAGTGGAAGATGGCGTACGACCAGTACTACCAGCGCACGGGTGTGGTAGTGGGTGACTGCCAGCAAGCGCCGACCTACATGGTGGATGGCTCTGAAACCTCGATCAACAACGGGAGCGCCTGCACGCGAGCAGGCTCCATGGCCGTTCCAGGCATTCCCGCCAGCTTCACGGACCGTGGTCGCAAGATCTGCTCGGGCCAGGGCTATGCGGCGAACACGGTGGGCGCAGGCGACACCACACTGGCGTCGGTGAATCTGCGCGAGCTGATGACCCGCGCTGGCGTGCGCATGCCCCCTGGCCGGGGCGAAGGGCATGAAGACCGCTTCCTCTACATCGACTCCAACGGCAACCCGGCCGAACTGCAAGTGTGCTTCCAGTTCAATGATGCAGGCGTCGCAAGCGGCGCAGGCAATGTGATGGTGATTCGTGGCCTGACGCCTGACCTGGCGCGGTTCATGGACCAGGTGATTGACGGCAAGCCCGACTCCCGCGAAGGCCGGTTCCGCATCCAGGGCCGCCCCCAGCAGACCGCATCCACTGAAGCCAATGCGCCGGGCACCCAGTGGGAGGCCAACAACACGCAGGGCGTTGCTATCAACGTAGGTGGCAACAGCACTCAAATGAACACGAGCGATGCGCGCTCGCCGGTGGTCAATGCCGCAGGGAATGCGGGTGGCACAGCCGGGGGCCGCACGTTTGACGAAGACCAGGTCATCTTGCTGACCGCCCACTGGATCATGGAGCAGTAATTGAACGGCACCCGTACGCTCAAGCTGGCCTGCCTGGCGCTGGCCACTGCCCTGCTCGGCGGTGGAGCCTGGCTGGCGCAACGCGGTCTCAAGCAACTGGCTTGGGAGCGCCAGCAATTCGCTCAGTTGCAGCAGGGACTTGAAAGCGCCCGCAGCCTTGTGCCTGAAGTGCAGCGGCGCGAGCAACTGGTGCGTTCTATCAAAGACGTTTCGCAGCAGGTGGAGCGCATGGGCTTTGACCCTTCCCAATGGGGTGAACGCAGGCTGCGCCGGGCCGTAGCCCCGGCGACGCGGGTCGAGGCTGCCCAGTTTCTGGGTGAGCTGGGCCGCGGCGGTGCGGGGCAGATCTTCGTGGCCGATGTGTTCGACATCGCCACGGTGTCTCCCGAGGCCAGCCTGTTTCATCCGCCCATGCCTGGCGACATGGGGCTTCTGCTCGGTGTCACGGGCACGCTGCACTTCCAGACGGCGTCTGTCTCCCCATCGCCCAAGGTGACCCCATGAGTGCAGAACACGTGTATCGCATCGCCAGCTCCGGCTGGCTGCACTGCCACGGGCATCAGGTGGAAGAGGTTCCGGCCTGGCCCCGCCTGACGCACAGCGCGCTGGTCGTGTTGGACCTGGACGATGTCTATACCGACGTCTGGCGTTTTGAGGGCAAGACCGAATACGCTGCCGCCCTGGTGGAAAAACGGGTGCGCACGCAGGGCCTGGTCGAGGGAGCCGCCCACGTGGTGGTGCATCGCTTGGTCAAGCTGCCCGGTGGCTTTCAGGTTTTCTTCTCGGCCATATCACTGGATCTGTGGCAGCGCTGCACGCAGTGGGCCAAAGAGCAGGATGACCATTGCCTGGTAATGATGGCTGGGGGCCTGCTCTGCGATGGTGTGAGCTCTGGCAATGCGCGCGTGATGCTGACGCAGCGGCGGCTGATGTGCTTCGTGCAATCCGAAGAAGGCATGGTCTTCGGCTCCACCCAGGCACTGGGGTCTGGTCCTTCCGCCATGGCCAGCGCAGCCCAGGTACTGACCAGCAACCATGGTGCGTTGTTGACGCGGCTGGGGGCAGAAGCGGTGGAGTGGGGCACGCTGTGGTCCACCCAGCCGGCGGACGTGGACACCTGCGTGGCTGCTGTCCGCAATGTGGCGGGTGGATCGCCGGTGGTCATGCACGCGCAAGAGATGACTCTGGCCTCAGAGCGTGTACACACGGTTCTGCCACAGCTGGCGCGTCAGTCGGCAGGCCGTCACGCGCTGAACCCTAGCCTGGAGCGGGTGGCCTGGCGTGCAGAGCGCTGGGTGGCCCCCATCACGGTGGTGACGGCGCTCGTAGGTGTCGTGCTGGCCATTGCGGGTGTGCTCGTCGGTCAGCTGGCTGACCAGCAGCGCAGCGCAGGGCAGGGCCAGCGCGCTGAAATGGAGGCGCTGCAAAGTCGCATCCAGGCGGTGTCGTTGGTGGAGGCACCACAGAAGCTTTTGCCTGTGGCCGAGTTCTCTCGCACGCTGGACGAGGGCGCACGCCATGACCCGGTGGCGTTCATGGCCGTCTTGAAGGCGGCGTCCAACAAGGACATTCGTATCCAGCGCGTACGTCTGGAAACCACGGGTTCATTGGGCAGCGCCCAACCTCGCGGCCGAGCCTTCCGCGTGGACGGCGTGGTCGCGCCCGGAGCCTCGGCTTCGGTGACGCGTTGGGTGTCGCAGATGGCCGCTGCCGGCTGGACGCTCAAGGCCGTGGACCCCACCTACACGCTGCCCGGCGCCTTCTCGTATGAGTTGGTGGCCAGCGCAGCTGCTCCAGGAAATGTGAAACCATGAAATACGCGGCTTTACTTCTCAATGGGCTCGCCATTTTGCTGCTGGGTTGGGGGCTGTACGGCGTGTTCCAGCTCACCCAGGCACGCACCCCGTCGATGCGCCCGTTGACCATTGAATTGACGCCTTTGCCGGCTGCGCTGCGCACCGATCAGGCACGCGTGACCGAAGCCTTTGGCGCCATGGCCCGCATTCAGGCCCAGACGGCTACCGCTGGTACCGATCCTCAGCGGCTGATCGCGCTCCCGCTGCCAGGCAGCGACGTGGTGGGCAGTGTGCAGATGCCTCGCCGTTCCTTGTCATTGCACCTGGATGACCTGGCTTCCGAAAGGCAGTCGGTGGTGATTGACGGCCAGTTGGCCCGCCAGGGGGCTCGCCTGGAGGGGGGCGGGCGTGTGGTGCAGGTTCGCCCGAGCGAAGCAGTGGTCACCGAGCGCCTGGGGCGCCAGACGCTGACATTGCCTCAGGGCGACCTGCGGGTAGGCACGCTGCGGTGGCCCGATGGCTCCCTGGCGAGCGTCAATACCCAGGAGTTTCGTGCCGGCCTGCCGGGGGGCCAACCGGCCCCCATCAAGAGCCTGCCATGACCACGAAGACCCGCTTGAAGCAGGTGCGCAGCTTGGCTGCACGGTGCGATGAGCACGTTGCATTGCGTGCTCTTGCCGGCTTCTCCTCATGACTATTTCAAGAAATCACGCTAGTAGCGCCAAGGACAGCGACATGAACAATCCTCCGTTTTTCAAGCCTTTGGCGCTGGTATGTGCCGCTCTGGTGCTGGCTGGGTGCGCCAGCTCGTCGCCCCGCAGCGCCTCCAGCCTGCCCCCGCCAGACACCAAGGCGGCAGACCAGATGCGCGAGCATGCAGCGCAAGAGGCGCAGCGCCTGCTGGTACATCAGCAGATGCTGTTGGCCGAGATCAACAAGACCGCTGCTCCCCCGGTCATTGCGCCGATGGCTCCGGTGTTTGATCCGCTGGAGGGCAAGTTGATCAACGTGGCCATGTCCAGGGCCAGCATCAGCCAGATCCTGAGCGCCTTTGCTGACGCCGGGAATCTGAACCTGATCGTGGACCCCAACGTGCTGAAGGGTGGTCAGCTTGCCGACATGCACCTGCGCCAGGTGACCCTGCGCGAAGGTTTCAACGAGGTGCTGCGTACCTATGACGTGGCGGGGGAGTTCCGGGGCAACACCCTGCGGGTGAACTTGACCGAGGAAAAATTCTTCGCGCTGAACTTCCTGAACACGAAGACCAGTATCCAGATGGGCTCTGGCGGCAACGTGTTTGGCAGCAGCAATTCGGGCAGTGGGGGTGGAAGCGGCAGTGGTAGCAGTGGTGGAAGCGGTTCGGGTGCCCAGCAGGGTAGCCTGACCATGGCGGGTTCCGGCGGCGGCAGCACCGATCCGTACCAGGAAATAGAAACGGCCCTCAAGTCGGTGCTGGGTGATGCGAACCAAGACCGCTTGGCCCAGCAGCAAATGCAGCAACAGAACCTGAGCATGACGACGCCGGGCTCTACTCCACCGGCCTGGATCGGCGGGGTCAACCCGACGCGTCCGGCCCAATTGCCGCAGGCGCCCCTGGCCACGATGAATGAAGACAGTGGTTTCACACTGAACAAGATGACAGGTACGCTGTATGTGAAGGCTCGTCCTTCCAAAATGCGCGCCGTTGAGAAGATGCTGGCACAGGTGCACAAGGTGCTGGGCAAGCAGGTGTACGTGGAGGCGCAACTCATTGACGTCCAGCTGTCGGACAACTTCGAGTTTGGTGTGGACTGGACTTCCTTGCGCAGCCGTCTGGCTGCGGGATTTGGCTCATCGCCCATGCAGCTGGGCGGCAGTTCGGGCTCGTTGCCCAATGCTGGCACCGGCTACCCGTCGCGAGCCATCTCCATTCCCGCAGCGCTGATTGGCAGCGTGGCTGGGCCCGCGCTGGGCGTGTCGTACCAGGGTAGCAACTACGGCATCGTGATCAACGCGCTGCGTTCCTTTGGCAACCTGAAGGTGCTGTCCAACCCCAATGTGCAAGTGCGTAACGGCACGCCCGCATTGCTGTCGGTGGGCACCAGCTCTCGCTATGTCTCTCAGTCTGCATCCACGCAGACCGTGCCTGGCGGCGGAGCGTCCACCACCTCGTCGAGCGTGCAGACCGACACCGTGTTCTCCGGTGTCATGGTAGGCGTGCTCCCCATGGTGCGCGACGATGGCCGCATCGAACTGCTGCTCAACCCCATGCAGAGCGATGTGGACCCAGCCAGCCTGCAACTGGTGGCGGTGGGCGGGGACAACCTGGTCTCACTGCCCAAGGTGAGCTACAAGGGGCTGACCACCACCCTGAACGTGGGAGACGGTGACGTGGTGGTGGTGGGTGGTTTGATCGACCAGCGCAGTTCCAACAACGACCGTGGTGCGCCTGGTGTATCCGACGTGCCGCTGCTGGGCAAGTTGTTCGGCAATGAGAACAAGGTGCACGGCAGCCGTGAACTGGTGATCGTGTTGCGGGTGCGTGTGCTATGAGCCTCATTCACGATGCGCTGAAATCCATGGATGCGCCTCAAAATTCCCAGCCTGCCATGGCCAAGGCTCCCAAGGCGGCGGTGCGTGGCCGTCCTGCGTGGCTGGACGCCATGCTGGCTTTTGCCATCGTGTTGGGTGCGGGCATTCTGGGATGGTTTGTGTGGCAAACCCAGATGAAGCCGAAGGCGGACCCTCTGCCCATGGCTGCTGCACCGACTCCCGCTCCCGCGCCGGCCCCTGTGGTGGTAACGCCTGCCGTCACAGAGACTGCCGCGCCAGGAACTGCTTCTGCCATGCCATTGCCGGCCGCAACGGCCGTTGCCGCGGCCGTACCTGCACCTGCAACGGCTGCAGTACCTGCTGATGTGACGGCAACTGCCGGCGGTGCCCCTGCACCCGTGGCTGTGTCGACCCCCGCAGTGGCCGTCGTGGCTGCTGGCACGCCTTCGCCGTCGCCATCCATGGCACCCGTGGCCGCGCCCGCTCCAGTTGCAGCGGTTGCTATGGAGCCTGCCAGCCCGAAGTCGGTAGTCGTTGCGAGCCAGCGCAGTGACGCCGCCACGGCCGCGGCTCCCACCGCGATCCGCCCTGGCCAGACGCGGCAGGCGCGCAGCATGAGCCGCTCCAACGCCGCTGCTGCCTCCGCACCCGCGTCGGCGCCAGTGGTGGATGACACACCGGTGGAACTGCGCTTCGCCCGTTTCGTTGCTGCCATGAAAGAGTCTCGCGGGGCCGATGCTGAACGCGAGTTGGCCGCGCTGAAGGAGCGACTGCCTGCAGGATCGTTGGGGCTCTTGCGTGCGCAGGCCTGGTTTGACCTGCGTGCCGGGCGTGATGCGGCGGCGGCCGATGGCTACCGCGCCATTCTTGATCGCATGCCCGGGGATGAAGAGGCCTCCATCAATCTCGCCAGCATCCAGTCTCGCCAGCAAAAGCCGGAAGAAGCCCGCGCCACGCTGGATGCTTCCTTGCGTCTGCAGCCGGATTCCGCTGCGCTGCGAGCCGCCCTGGCACAGTTCACTCCCGCTGCCCGGCAATGACAGCCAGTTCCATCTATGCCACGCTGGGGTTGTCACGCAACCCGTTTCCGCCTACGCCGGACGCGGGTTCGTACTTCTTCACGCCGCGGCTGGAGGAGGACTTTGCGGAGATCGTGCACTGCATCGAAGCCCGCAAGGGTTTCGTCCTGCTGACCGGAGAGGTGGGGCTGGGTAAAAGCACGCTGGTGCGGCGTCTGCTGGATACGCTCAGTGGCAAGAACTGCCATTCGGCGCTCATCCTGAATACCTTTTTGCAAGACAGCGCTCTGCTGTCCGCCATACAAACGGATTTTGGCCTGCCTCCTTCGGATTCCGTGGAGCAGGGGCTGGCGCGACTGACCGAATTCTTGATCGCGGGGCACCAGGCGGGCGACATCAATCTGCTGGTGATTGACGATGCGCAGAACCTGAGCGTGGAATCGCTGGAGCTGGTGCGCTTGCTGTGCAACCTGGAAACCGGGCAGGAAAAGCTACTGCAAATCCTGTTGGTGGGGCAGCCCGAGCTGGAAGAAACCCTGGCGACGCCTGAGCTGCGCCAGCTCAAGAGCCGCATCATCAAACACGCTCGCCTGTCAGGCTTGCAAAAGGACGAGATCACCCGCTATTTCGATTTCCGCGTCAACGCGGCCGGAGCGGAAGGGCGCCTGTTCATAGAGCCTGATGCTGCAGACGTCTTGCACCGGGCCACACAAGGCAATCTCCGACGCATCCATCTGGTGCTGGATCGCTGCCTGTACGGGTTGGCCAGCACGCGGGCGTCGGTGGTCACGTCTGCGCTCGTCCAGCGGGCCGTAGCCGATTTGCCCGCTCTGGGGGAAGAGGCCACGGCGGTAGCCAGAGTGACTGGTGGCCATCGCGGTCGCAAGGCGTGGGTTCTGGCAGGCCTGTTGGCTGGAACCTCGGCCACGGTCGCGCTCGCCGGCTGGGGGTTGGTGTCCCAGCCAACGGAGCACCCCACGCCCGTGGCCGCAGAGGCGGCGGCAGTCCGCGCGCCAGAGCCTGCCCGCTCATCTGTGACCATCGAGCCTCCGGCATTGCCGCCGGGCGCGGGTTCCGTTGCTGCGACTGCGATGGAGCCGATCCCATTGAAGGGGACGCCGCCGTCTGGCCAGGCCTGCGAAAGCCAGCTGAAGGCTGCTGCAGCGGCCGATGAAGTGGTGCACATCTATCGCCTGCCCGAGGGCATGGCAGACAGCCTGAAGCCCACCGCCCGCCTGTGTCGCTTCAATGTGGACAAGGAGTCCTGGGTTGCGTGGCTGGGGCGTAACAACGCACGCCAGATCCAGGCCGCTGAGCAGGCCACGCGCAAGGTGCAAGGCAAGCTCAAGAGCATGGGCCTGTTGGACAAACGTGAGCCTGATGACGGCTTTTTTGGTTCGAAGACTGGAGAGGCGTTCGCCCGCTTTCAACAGCAGCAGGGCCTACCCCCGACGGGCAAGCCTGACGAACTGACTTTCTTACTTCTGGAGCATCAGGATGCATCCCCCCGCTGAATCATTGCTGGAGGCCTCGGGCCAGTTGCAGCCCACTGGCGCCACGGCGGAAGATCGCCTGGCGGTGCTGCGCGACAAGAGTCCTTCGTTGGGCGCTGCCTTGGTCAAAGCAGGCTTGGTGTCTGCAGTCGCCATCGACTACGTGCTGCAAAAGCAGAAAATCGAAAAGGTGCCCATGGGCAACCTGCTGGTGGAACTTGGCTTTGCGAGCGCCAACGAGGTGGCTCGCCAGCTCGCCGGCCAGCGCGGACTGCGCTTTGTCAATGCCGACGAAATGCCTGAGCCCGACACCGCAGTGGCGGGTATCTTCAACCGCTCGTTGTGCCTGACCTACGGCTTCTTGCCGGTGCGGGAAAACGACGAAGGCCTGATCGAGGTGGTGTTGGGTGACGCGCAGCCTGACACGGTGACGGAACTCGTGCAGCGCAAGCTGGGCAAAGGGTGCCATTTTTTCCAGGGCGAGTTCGACAGTGTTGCCCAGGCCATTCAGCAGCACTACTACTTTGCCGAGCATCCACCCGCACGCCTGATCGAGAGCGAAGTCCGCAAGCTCGAAGCCGACGTTGACCGTGCTTACAGCCCCGCGCGATTGCTGGAGCACATGCTTCACCTGGCCTTGCGCGAACGGGCGACCGACATCCACCTGGCCCCCACTGCGCGCAGCCGTTCCGTGCTGCTGCGTGTGGACGGCGTGTTGCGGCCGGTGTTTGCGCTCTCTCCCGCCCTTGACCGCTTGGTCGTGTTCGTCAAGCTGCAGGCCGATATGGATGCCAGCGAGCAGCGCTTGCCCCAGGACGGCAGTTTTACGGCCCAGGTGATGGAGTGCAACTTCACCATCCGCGTATCAACGCTGATCTCCGAGTTTGGTGAGCGCATGGTGATGCGCCTTCTGCCTGAGCGCAGCAACCTGGACAAGTTGGCGGATCTGGGCTTTCTCGAAGAGGATGTCGCGGTCATGGCCAAGGCGTTTTCGCGCCCGCACGGCCTCATCCTGATCACGGGCCCCACCGGCTCCGGCAAGAGCACTACGCTGCACGCTGCACTGCGCATGCAGCCTCTGATCGAGCGCAATGTGTTGACCGTGGAAGACCCGGTGGAGTACCGCGTTCCCGTCGCTTGTCAGACCGAAGTGAACCGCCGCGCCGGATACGAGTTTGCCAACGCGATGCGGCACTTTTTGCGGCATGACCCGGACATCATCCTGGTGGGTGAAATCCGCGACTCCGAGACCGCGCGCGCTGCGCTCGACGCATCGTCCACCGGCCATCTGGTGCTGTCCACATTGCACGTGGGCAGCATTTTCGGTGTCATGCCTCGCCTCAAGCTGCTGGGTGTGGACGCCGAGACGATTGCCGAGAACCTGGTTGCAGTCATCAACCAGCGGCTGGTGCGCCGCGTCTGCCCGCATTGCGCCAAACCGCGCCTTGCGACCGATGAAGAGCGCCGCTGGCTTGGGCAGGGCACCTCCGGTGAAATGGTGCAGGTGTTTCACGGCGTGGGCTGCCACCACTGCCGCGACACAGGGTATCTGGGGCGACTGCCTGTTTACGAAATGCTGATCGTCAACCGCGATCTGGCCGATGCCATCGCCTCGGACGCCACGCGTGCCGAAATGCGGCAACGTGCGCTGGCTGCGGGCATGCGTCCCATTCTGACTCTGGCGCGGCATCGGGTACTGGCGGGCGAGACCACCATGGACGAAATTCTCCGCACGGTGGGCGAGGACTGAGCCGCTCCGGCGGAAGCATTGCATGGCCAATCTCAACACTTACTACTACCGCGTGCTGTTGCCCCATGGCAGCGTGCGCTCGGGCCTGTTGCGCCTGGCGGTCAAGCGCGACCTGTCTGCCCGCATGCGGCTTGAAGCCGATACCGATGGCACGGTGATCAGCCTCTGGCGCTTTCCTGCCTGGCTGTCTGTGGTGGCCGATGCGCTGATGCATCTGTTCCGTCAGCAGGTGCGCAGCGAAGACCTTGCTGGCTTTCTGCGTGACCTGGGCCTGATGATGCGCGCTGGAGTGCCCGCACTCGACGCACTGACCACCTTGGTGGAAGAGAGCCACAGCGCCGGCAACGCTGCCATCGCAGCGGTGGCCCGCAACATGCGGGACGACCTGAACGCGGGGGTGGGAATGACCGAGGCTTTCAACCGCCACCCCAACATATTCCCCGAGACAGTGCGCAACTTGGTGTCCATCGGCGACCAGACCGGCACGTTGGACCGCATGCTGGGCGAAGCTGCCGAGCACGTCGAGCGCATGATCAACATCCGGCGCGACATCAAGACGGCATTGATCTACCCCGCGTTCGTTTTTGCCTCCATCATCGGTGTGGCGATCTTCTGGATCTACTACGTGGTGCCCAACATGGCACGGCTGTTCAAGCAGCTGCAGGCCAAGCTGCCACCGATCACGGAAGGTCTGGTGGCATTCGCGGACCTGCTGTCCACCCATCTTCCCTGGGTGCTGCTGGTCACGACCATCGTGGTGTCGATCGGGGTCATTGCGTTCAGGCGTTCCGAGCGCTTCCAGCTCGCCACGTACACCCTCTTGCACCGCCTGCCCATCGCCCGCACGTTGCTGGTTTCCTCGGGCATGGCGCACATCACGGAGCACCTTTCGATCCTGGTGCGCGCGGGGGTGGACATGGTGTCGAGTCTGCGCGTGCTGGGCCGTGCAACCAAGAACCGGTACTACCGCACGCGCCTCATCCATGTGGCGGAATCCGTATCGCGTGGGGAGTCGGTGTCATCGTCGATGCGGCGCGTAGGCGGGTTTCCCGCGATGGCTGTACGGATGATCTCCGTCGGCGAAGAGTCCGGTAGCCTGGACCAGCAGCTCTCGCATCTGGCGACGGACTATCGCAAGCGCCTGGAGGTGCTGGTGAAGTCGCTGGCAGAAATCCTCAAGCCCTTGATCATCCTGATTGCTGGAGGCTTGTTCCTGTTCCTGATTGTTGCGCTGTTGCTGCCTGTATACGACCTGGTGCGGCAGTCGGTCAACCAAAGCATGGGGGGAGGGTGAATGCGCGGCATGGTGACGTCCATCACGCCTCGTGGTTCACGGGGCGTGCATTTGTGCAGACTCACGCAGGTTGAGCCTTGTCCATCGCTGGCCAAGGTCTGCCTGTCGGTGCGGGTGGGGTTGCAATGAAAAAGCCCGTGTTGATTGGCGGTGGTCTGGCCGTGCTGGTGCTCGTTATCGTGTTCTTCGCCGGATGGACGGCGGGAGGAGGGGGGGGCGCACATTCAGTGGCACCGCCTCCACCGTCGGTAGCGGCGCCGCCATCCCGCCAGGAGGGCGCTGCCAGCATTGCCTCCCGTTCTGCCGATGCCGCCGCGTCGTCCACGCAGCCCCTGTCCGCAGGGGGCTCTACCGCAACCTCGTCGGCTGCACTTTCGCCGGATGAGCGTCGCAAGCGTCTGGCACAGGTGCGTTCGGATATCACGGCAATGATGTCCAGCGGAGCACTCAGCTCGCCCGAGAAAGCCCTGGCACTCATCAATGAGCTGGAGCAGCTGTCGCCAGGAAACACCGATCCGCGCTACTTTCAGACGCTTCGGAACATGCTGGAGAGCACCTCCAAGATCCAGGCGCTCAACACGGAGCTGCAGCGGATTTCGGGCAGTTCCAAGCCCGAAGACCTGGTGCGTCGCCAGGAGGTATTGAGTCAGTTGCAGCAGATCAGTACGCGCATCAGTGCAGACGCTGCAGATCTGCAGTCCACCGTGCGACGGCCGGCTGCAGCGGGGAAACCGTGATGATGCAGGGACCTTTGTTGCGGGCCTGTGCTCGTATGCCCAGATTGCAGGCGGGCTTTTCCTTGATCGAGCTGAGTGTTGCGCTGGTGGTGGCTGGCCTTTTGTCGTGGGCATCCTTCAGCGCGTACGAAACCGTCTCTGCACAGCAGCAGCTTGAAAGAGGGCGGGCGCAGGCGCAACAGTTGCAATCGATCTTGCGCGCTTTTGCGCTTCGCTACGGGCGCCTCCCTTGCCCCGACGTGGGTGCCGTGGCGAATGGCTATGAGTCGCTGACGGCTGGAGAGTGTTCCACTGGCAACCAGTTGGGGTGGTTTCCGTACGTCAGTCTGGGGTTGGAGATTCCGACGCTGGAGCACCGTGCACGCTATGCCGTGTTTCGTGCAGCCAATGCAGATCCATTGCTGGACGCGGATCTGGCGGTCTCCAAGGAGCGCAACGGAGATTCCGTCAGCGATGCCAACTACCTGGACGTCACGGACTTGATCGCTGCGCTGGTGAATGCGGCCGCCCTTCCCCTGTCTACCGGTCGTGCCTATCTCACGGGAGATGGAGGCGCTGCCGGGGCCATTGATTGCGCGTCCAACGCTGTAATGCCGGCGGCTTATTGGGTGGTGGTTCCGTTGCAAGACAGGGACAACGATGGTAGCCGCCTCGATCCTCCCCATACGAGCAGCAGCCTGTGTGCAGCCAGTCCTTCTGCCCCACTGAGGTTTGCTTCGGACGACGTGGTGGTGGCCGAGTCGCCCGCACAGTTGGCAGGCTGGCTGCGCGTGAGTTTGCCGTAGCCGCATTCAAGACCCATAGCTCATGTTCATGCAGATACTTGCCTTTGCTCACCTGGCTGGAAGGCCCTCGCAGGAGGTGCCAGGTCCTGGTGTGGACGCTTTCGAATTGCACGGGCTGCATTCTGGGCAGAAGTGCTCGCTTGCGGTCACTGGCACTCGATGCAGCAGGGGTGTTTCGCGCTCAAGCTCGCGCGGCTTTGGGATGGTGCAGGTGCTGCTGCTCATTGCTGTGCTGGCTGGGCTCGCGACCATGGGTTACCTTCAATGGCGTGAGCGTTCTGCGGTGGAGTCTTCTCGCCAGGAGCGGCAGGCGCTGGCCCAGGCGGACCGCGCCATCGTCACGTTTGCCACCGTCATGCGGCGTTTGCCTTGTCCAGACACCAACCGCGATGGCGTGGAAGACTGCGGCGCAGGCGACCAGAAGGGCTGGCTGCCTTCGGTGTCGCTGCGATTGGCCGGGGCCGACCCCGGTGTCGATGTGGGGCAGTTGCGTTACCTTGTGCAGCGAGGCGGCGGAGCGAACGATCTGACCGTGCTGGACGACGCATGGCGACCCCTGGAATACGACACCACAGGCAAGACCTATGCGTCCATGCGTGCGACCACCGCGACGGGGGGAGACTATCAGGCGGACATCCTCACGTTGGCGGACCTTTGTCAGCGCTTGGACGAGGGCCGCAAGACACCATATGCGGCTGGTATGGCGGAGGTGAGATCCACTCCCGTTCGCACAACAGCGTACGCGCTCGTTCATCCGGGTAACGACGATGCGGACGGGAATGGATCACTGTTCGATGGAGCGAATGCCTCTGCCGACAGTGCCGTGGAAGACCCCACCCGTCGGCCATTGCTCTCGCGATACAACGATATCGTGCTGGAACGTTCTTACGCGAGCCTGCTTGCCGGGCTGCACTGCGCTCCCCTGATCGACTCCATCAATACCGTGGCATTGGCGCACGATGTAGTGCTCCAGGTGGATGACCTCAAGACCGGCAACATCGCTGCGGCAAAGCAAGCCATCGTTTTCGCTGCCCTGGGTGCGGCGATCACGGCGGCAGATATGACGGGCACGATCCTGGGGGGTATTGCAGATGCGGGCAATGCTGCTGTGGAGTGGGCGATTTGCGCGGCGACCCTGGGGCTGGCGGTGAACGCCTGTGCGGCGGCGCCACAACACACTGCGGCCGTAGCGCTGACCGGGGGAGTGCTGTACGCCAACGGCGTTTCGGTGGGGCTGAATGTTGTGGCTGCTGTGATGGCGGGCAATGCGCTGGCGCTGGCGGACAGCTCGGTGGACGCGTCCACGCTCACATGCCCGTCCACCGACTACACGCAAGCACTCGCGGCTGCGAAGAAGGAATGGGACGACGCTGTGGCAGACCGCAACACGCTCATCACAAAAATCAACGACAAAACCAACGAGCTGAATGCAGCCAATGTTGCGCGCGCCAATGCGATCAACAATCTGGTGGCGCAGGTGCGCGCAGGAGGTACCTCCACCAGCATCGACTCCCGCATACAGCCCGTCCTGGATGCAGCAACCAACTGGGAGTCGAGCAATTTCTCCTTGACCGCCGCCACAATGCGCCGCGACAACTATCAGACGGCGGTAACCCAGTGGACCAATCAAGTGGCTACCTACGCCAACATGCTGGCCAACCGCACCGCGATGATCTCCCAGCTCAATGCCGATATTGCGACGCTGGATGCACAAATTGCCGCTGCGACCGACCCGGCGGTGAAGGCGGCGCTGCAGAAGCAAAGGCTGGAGAAGACCTCGCAGTTGACCCTTCTGAACGACCCTGTTGCCTTGCAAGCGGAGTACGACAAGGCGGTGACCGAACGGAACGACGCGCAAAGCAACCTCACTGCAGCCCAGACTGATCTATCGGCCGCGCAGGCAAGCGTCGGTTCTGCGCAAACGAGTTTTCAGGCAGCCTATTCCAACTTGCGCAATGCGGGGCGATACACCATTTTTGTAGGTGGGGTGGCCACATGGGTTGGATGCACCACCACGTCTTCTGGCGTCTGCCAGTCGGGCGACGTAGTGACATCTGGGGGTATTCAGGCGGCGTTGGTGGATCTCTTCGGTGGTTCGTCGGTCAGCCCGGACCCGGATGCCAAGTACCTGAAACCTATCAAGCTGCAGAGGGAGCTCAATGCCCTGCAGAGCCAGCTTGGCGAGGCCAACAAGCGGGTGACCGATGCCAAAAACATATATGACCAACTCAAGACACAGGCTGACAACCCTCCTCCTTGCAACATCACTGGCAAGGGTGTGACACCCATGCCCCCGAGCGCAGCGTTGGACATTCTCATCAAGGTGGACGAGAAGGGGGGTACGCGATGAGGTACTCCCTGAAAAAAAAGAGCGGCTTCTCCTTGGTGGAGTTGGCCGTCGTGATGGCGATCATTGGCATCGTCGGCCTCTTCGTATGGCGATGGGTGGCGTCCACCCGTGAGCCGATGCAGCGGCCTGCCATGCTGCGGCAGTTGGGAGAGGCTCAGGCGGCGGTCGAGGGTTTTGTACTGGCCCACCACCGGTTGCCATGCCCGTCGGCCAACACCGGTGGGAGCGAGGCTTGCGGCGATGCCACGGCGGTGAGATTGCCCTGGAGAAGCCTGGGGCTGAGCAGCAACTTCGGACAATTTCACTATGGCGTGAACCGGGGGGCGGGACTTGACCTGGCCGCCGCACCCGCTGCGGCCGTGTCGCCAGACCTGAACATCGACTTCACGGGCATGCCGGTGATACCGACTTACCCCACGTTCTCGCCGCCGATTGCAGCGTCAGCCACAGTCACCGCTGCGGCTGCCCGGGCACAAGCAGCCATCACCGCAGCCAGCGCTCGCCGTGCGGTGGTCAACGGGCTGGATTGGTGCCGGGTGCTGCGCAGCTTCGCTGCCAACTCGGCAGTGGCCGGCACACTCACTGCTGGCAATGTGTCTGACAGCATGCCGGTGGCTTACGTGCTGGTACATCCGGGCGAGAACAACCAGTTTGACGGCAACAACGCGGTGGGCGCCAGCGCGACCTGGCGTTTTGATTTTCCGGGCCGGCCCCAGGATGCGAACTACGACGACTTGACTCTGGCCGTAGGCCCCGCCGATCTTGATGCACGCATTGGCTGCGTGGGGCGGCTGAGCGAGATGCAGGCCACAGCGCAAGGTGCTTATGCGGCGTACGACAGTGCGCGCGTGATGCAGGAGTATTGGTCTTTGCGGGTGTTTGACATCACGGCGGCGGAGTCAGCGGTGCAGTCCGCCGAATCCGGTGTCGCCACGGCGGCTTTGGCCCTGGCTGTGGCAACTGCCAGCGGTGTGATCAGTATCGCGTCGGCCGCCAATTCAGAGGGCGTTACCGCGTTTGTAGTGGGCATCGCTGCTGCCAACTTGGTCGTGGCCATTGCGCAAACCGTGTACGCAGCCAAAGCGCTCGATGAAGCGAAGGCCGCGCTACAGGTGGCCAAGGAGAAACAAGCTGCCACCGATGCCTATGCTGCGCAGATTTATGACACGTTCACGCAAACATTGGCCAACGCCACCAAGTTGGATGTGAAGGGACTCAACCCATGAAGCGCCGCATGCAGGGATTCACCCTGGTCGAGATTTCGGTCATCTTGCTGGCACTGGGTTTGATACTGCCAGGGGCCATCGTTTTCTGGCAACTGTCGGAGCGCCAGCGCGTCACCACGGTGCAGGTGGATGCGCAACAGCAAACACGCGATGCCTTGGTGGGTTATTTGCACTCGAACTATCGCCTGCCTTGCCCGGCAGCTGATACGGCAGGGGTCGAGTCCTGCACGGAGGGTGCGGGCTTGCGCCAGGTGGGCTTCGTGCCCTGGCGCACGCTGGGTCTTCCCCGTCCCGAGGCCGGTGCTCTGCGCTACGGTGTTTACAGAGAGCCGTCAGCCACCGCGCATGAGGACCGGGATCTGGCGACCGCCGTGGATCGCATGAACCCGCTGCGCGTGCGCACGCCCAATCCCAAGCCACAGAACCAGGATGCACCCAACGACAAGGCACCACCGATCCCTTCGGTGTCCACGGTCCAGTTGGGGATGACCCAGTCCGGCAACGATGCAGCCCCCTTGAACCCGGCATGCAACCCGTCAAACAGTCCGCCTTGCCCCCTGGGAGTGGCGAGGGCTGTCAATCTTGTGGATGTCTGCCTCGCGCTCAACACGGCGAACGACGCGCTGGTAGCGCCTGCCGGGCGGCTGGCCGCCAAGATGCTGGGAACCCGGCGTTCCGTGGCCTTTGCCCTTGCTGCGCCCGGCATGCTGGATGCTGATGGAGACGGAAAAGCGTTCGACGGCGCGAACGCCACGGCCAGTTCAGCCGACCCGACCTTTGAGGCTCCTGGCAAACCGGTGACCGATGCCTATGACGACTCGGTGGTGGCACCCAGCCATGCAGAGCTGTTTGGCGAACTGCACTGTGGTGCCGCCTTGTCCGCCATATCGCACGCGCATTTCAACGCCGCCACCGGGGCGTTTGTGATGGAGCGGGCCTTGTACGACTACCGCGATCAACTGTTTGTGGCCGTCAAGCTGGCCGAGGCCAATGAGGCGGCAGCCTTTGCAGGGGTTGCCGGTGCAGCGGCGGGCGCTTTGGGCGCGGCCAAGGAGATGGTGTCAGCAGTGGCCGATACGACGATGAGTGCAGGCGCCCGGGCCGTGCAGATAGGGCTGGCCGCAGCCGGCATTGTGGCGGCTGCCGTGGGCGTGGGGCTGTCGATTGTGACCACGGGGCTGGCAACCGCGGCACTGATCGAGGCAAAGCAGGTGCACTCGGACTTCGCCACGCGAACCACTGCCATGACGGAACTGGCCATCTCCATCAACAACAACACGCTGAAGGCGGACGCCATTGGCTACTGATACTTTTTGCTCAAAGAGCGACACACCATGACAACGAAACCCACAAACCATTGCGCGCCGTCCGCGGGGCGGCAGCGCGGTTTTTCGCTTCTTGAACTGAGCATTGCCCTGGTGGTGATTGGCCTTGTGCTGGGCGCGGTGGCGGTAGGCCGGGACTTGCAGCGATCTGCGGCAAATCAACGCCTTTCCACCGACTTCATTCAGGGCTGGCAGCTGGCCTACGAGGCGTTTTTTAACGGCGTCGGCTACCCACCGGGGGACAACCCCACCAACCCCACAGGGCGCATCAATGGCAACAGCGCCACTCCCGCTACAGAGCTGTGTGGCAACACAATGATCAATGCGTTCTTGGCCGCCGGCATTCGGCTGCCATCGGGACGCACCGAGGGTCAGCAAGACCGTTATGTGTACCTGGACAGCAACGGCAACCCCCAGGAAGTGCAGGTGTGTTTCCAAAGCGTGAATTGGGCGGAGCCCGATACCACGGTGGGCAACTACGTGACGCGGCCCCGTAACGTGATGGTGATTCGCGGCACCACGTTCTCGCTGGCAGCTGCGTTGGACCAGCAGATCGATGGCAACAGCGACGCGCGTTTTGGCCGGCTCCGGGACGTTTCGCTCGCGAACGACACCACGGCCAACACGCCGGGGAAAATCTGGCCCATCGACGACCGCATGGCGTTTGGCAGCACTACGCCCACGTCGCTCGATGAGTCGCAAGTGGCCATCACCACTGCCTTGTTCAAGATGATGCGTTGATGCCCGGTCAGTGCGCCAAGGGCGCAGGGCTTGTGAGCTTCTGCACCCCCTTGCCGCCCTGGGCTCACTCTGGTTGCGGGGTCACACCCCGGCCAGCTGAAACCGCTGGTCAAAATTCATCTTGCCCAGCACGCGCAGCGCCGCGTTGCGGGTGGCGTTGTCCACCTTGCTGATGTCCAGGCTGTAGCGCTTGGCGGTGGACACCACGTCCACGCTCTGCTGGCCCCATTGCACGGCCACCAGCAGGGCGGGGCGGTGGCCGGTCTCGGCACTGCCGACGGACACGCCGCGTTGCTCGGGGCGGAGCATGAATTCCAGGCGGGGCGTGCGCACCAGGGTCAGGCGGTTGGCCCCCTGGGGCCCGAGGGCAAAAGACACGACCCAGTCGTCTTCGTCTTCGACCATGAGGAACGGGACCGGCTGGTGTGAGGCCATGGTGTGGGAGAGGAGGGTGGTGCGCGGGACCGGCTGAGCCGCCCGGTATGGGCGGCGATCAGTATGCCGAGGCGTGTGTGCGGTGGGGGCGGTAGGAACCCGGAGTTGGGTGCAACCAACGCAGGCGCCGCGCGTCAGTTTGGAGAAAGCTGGATTTGGTGGCGGGTGGTGGTGCCGTGGCGGAGTGTTTTTGGAGTCTCTCATGCCGGTTTTTTCGCCAAATTGCCGGAATGTGCTTGTGGAAAAAAGCCAGAAAGCTCCTTATTTAATAGCAATCTGCTCACTGATTTCTCCGCGTGCCAGCCGGGCGGCCAGTAGGCCGACAGCGCGCAGCGCTGGCTCCAGCCGCCCCTGCGCCGGATGTCCATAGTTGATGCGCACGCAGTGCGCAAACCGCTGGTCAGCCGAGAAGATCTGCCCCGGCGCCAGGCTGATGCCCTGCTGCAGTGCCAAGCGATGCAACTCCAGCGCGTTCACCTGGGGCGGCAGTTCCACCCACAGAAAGTACCCGCCCTCGGGCCGCGACACGCGGGTGCCTGGCGGGAAATGCTGGGCCACGGCCGCCAGGGCAATCGCCTGTTGTTGCTCCAGGCTGCGGCGCAGGGCGCGCAGGTGCCGGTCATACCCGCCTTGGGTCAGGTATTCAGACAGCGCCTGCTGCGATGGCGTGGCGGCCGATAGCGTGGTCATGAGCTTGAGCCGCTGCACGGCTGTGGCTTGGCGGCCCGCCGCCACCCAGCCCACGCGGTAGCCGGGCGCCAGGCTTTTGCTGAACGAGCTGCAGTGCATCACCAACCCCGCGCCATCAAACGCCTTGGCTGGGGGCGGGCGCTGGGGGCCAAAGTGCAGCTCGCCATACACATCGTCTTCGATCAGCGGCACGCCGTGGCGGGCGAGCAAGGCGACCAGTTCGCGCTTTTTGCCCTCGGGCATCAGGCTGCCCAGCGGGTTCTGAAAGCTGGGCATGAGCCAGCAGGCCTTGATGGGCTGGTGAGGTAGCTGGCGCTCCAGCGCCTCGGCGAGCGCCGCCAGGTCGATGCCATCGCGCGGGTGGGTGGCGATTTCCAGCGCCTGCAGGTTCAGCCGCTCCAGGGCCTGCAGCGCGGCGTAGAAGGTGGGCGATTCGACCACCACCACGTCGCCCGGCTGGGTGACGGCCTCCAAGCAGAGGTTGAGCGCCTCCATCGCGCCGTTGGTGATGATGATTTCTTCCACGTCCATAGCCATGCCGTGCACGCCGTAGCGCAGCGCGATCTGCTGGCGCAGGCGCTCGTCGCCGGGCGGCAGGCTTTGCACGATGGTCCAGGGGTCCAGCTTGCGCATGCCGCTGCCCAGGCAGCGTGCCAGACGCTCCAACGGAAACAGCTCCAGCCCCGGAAAGGCCGAGCCCAGTGGCACCAGATCGCGGTCGCGTGCCAGGCCCAGCACCTCGAACACCAGATCGCTGATCGCCACCCCGGTGGATGTGGCCGCAGGCTGCGAGGGCTGGGGCTCTGCCGGGCGGGCCTCGGCGGAGGGGGGGCGGGCGCTGACGTAGTAGCCCGAGCGCGGGCGCGCATGGATCAGCCCCTGGGCCTCCAGCAGGTAGTACGCCTCGAACACGGTGGAAGGGCTGATCCCCCGCGTGCGGCTGGCCTCGCGCACCGAGGGCACGCGGTCGCCGGGGCGCAGGGCGCCGCTATGGATGAGCTGGGCGATGGCGTCAGCGTGGCGTTCGTAGCGTTTCATGGGAGCAAAGCAAACTGATCTGTATTTTTAATCTAAATCTGAATCTGTACTGTTTTTAGGGTCGAGCGTAGAGTGGCGGACTGTGTGGGCGCACGCCTTGCGTGATGGGCCGTTGTGGGCCGCCCCAGCGTTTCTTTGCCGGACAAAAAAGATCCCCATGACCGATTGCCTGCGCAGCCTGCTGCGCCCCGTTCTCTGCCTGCCTGCGGCCGCTGCCTTGTTGGCGCTGGCCCTGAGCGCCGGTGCTGTGGCCCAGACGGTGCCTGCCAGCACCACCTCTGCAACCCCGGTGGCCACTGCATCCACTGCGGCCGCGGTGCCCGTGTCTTCCATGTCTTCACGCGCGCTGGCCTGCACCGCCTGCCACGGCAAGGAAGGGCGAGCGACGCCCGATGGCTACTTTCCGCGCATTGCGGGCAAGCCAGCGGGCTATCTGGCCAACCAGCTGCTCAACTTTCGGGACGGGCGGCGCAGTTACCCGCAGATGGGTTACTTGATCGAGCACCTGACGGACGACTACCTGCGCGAGATGGCCGGGCACTTTGCTGCGCTCGACCTGCCTTACCCACCCCCGCCGCCACCCCAGGCGCCGCCCGCCGTGCTGGAGCAAGGCCGCAGGCTGGTACAGGTGGGCGATGCGGCCCGCAACATCCCTGCCTGCGTGGCCTGCCACGGCGCGGCCATGACGGGTGTGGTGCCGTCCATCCCCGGCCTGCTGGGCCTGCCGCGTGACTACCTCAACAGCCAGCTGGGTGCCTGGAAGACCGGCCAGCGCCGTGCGCATCGGCCCGACTGCATGGCCGACATTGCGCGCCAGCTCACGCCCGACGATGTGAGCGCTGTCTCGGCCTGGCTGGCCGCGCAGCCGGTGGCAGCAGGGGGCAAGCCTGCCCGCACATTGCCTGCCGCGATGCCCGCCCGCTGCGGTGGTGTGGCCGAAGTGCCCGTGGCCGCTGCGGCTGCACGCTGAGAAGGGATGCACCGATGAAACGCATCCTCTGGACCCTTTCTTCCGTTCTGGCCGCCTTGGGCATTGCAGCAGCAATGCTGATCAGCCTGAACCTGCGTGGCGAAGAGCCGCTGCCCGCCACCGAGACGCTCCAATCCACGCCTGCACTGGTGCAGCGCGGCGAATACCTGGCCCGTGTGGGCAACTGCATGGCCTGCCACACGACCCCAGGCGGCGCTCCGTTTGCGGGCGGGCGTGGCATCGAGACGCCGTTT
This sequence comes from Acidovorax sp. Root70, assembly GCF_001428225.1. NCBI lineage: Bacteria > Pseudomonadati > Pseudomonadota > Betaproteobacteria > Burkholderiales > Comamonadaceae > Acidovorax > Acidovorax sp. Root70. The sequence goes on along the minus strand of NZ_LMHQ01000029.1, from coordinate 292,938 downwards.
GGCGTGGTGCACAGCTCCAACCTCACGCCCGACAGGGCGCAAGGCATTGGCAGCTGGACCTCGGCCGAGTTCTGGCGCGCCATGCACCATGGCCGCAGCAAGGATGGGCGGCTGCTGGTCCCGGCGTTTCCGTACCCCAACTACACGCAGGTGACGCCGGAGGATTCGGACGCCATCTTTGCCTATCTGCAAAGCCTGCCCCCTGCGGCAGATGCCAACCGCGCCCATGCGCTGCGTTTTCCGTACAACACGCAGGCGGCATTGGCGGTATGGCGTGCGCTGTTCTTTGCACCCGGAGCGCCCGCCGCCGAACCCACGCAGACGGCCGAATACAACCGGGGCGCCTATCTGGTCAACGGCCTGGGCCACTGCACCGCCTGCCACACACCCCGCAATGCACTGGGCGCCACGTCGGACGCCAAGGCCTTTACTGGTGGTTTGATCCCGGTGCAGAACTGGTATGCCCCGGCGCTCAATGCGGCGCACGAGGCGGGCGTGAAGGAGTGGCGTACCGACGACGTGGTGGCGCTGCTCAAAACCGGTGTGGCCCCGCAGGGCTCGGTGCTGGGCCCCATGGCCGAGGTGGTGTTCCGCAGCACGCAGTACCTGAGCAACGCCGATGCGCGCGCCATGGCCGTCTACCTGCAGGCCCTGCCGCAGCAGGACCGCAAGGCGCCAGCCACCGCGGCCCCGCCCCCCGCCAGCGCGATGGCGCGGGGCGGCAAGGTGTACGAGCAGCAATGCGCCCAGTGCCATGGCGACCGGGGGCAGGGCGAGCCCGGCGCATTTCCGGCGCTGGCGGGCAACCGCGCCGTCACGCTGGCCGACCCCACCAACCTGGTGCGCGTGGTGCTGCAGGGCGGCTACCTGCCCGCCACGGCAGGCAATCCGCGTCCGCACGGCATGCCGCCGTTTCAGCAGACGCTGTCGGACGAAGAAGTGGCGGCGGTGACCACGTTTGTGCGCAACAGCTGGGGCAATCAGGCGCCGGGTGTGGGTACCATCGAGGTCTATCGCGCGCGTGAGCGGCGCGGCATGTAGCGCTGGGCCTGGGGCCTGCGCCCGCCGCACTGCAGCGCGGTCCTTCCAGGAGCCCTTTTGATGTCCAGTCCCGCTGCACTGCCAGAACCGACCCCCACGAGCCATGGTGCCGCCACGCCCAGCGGCTGGTGGGCCGTGTGCCTGTGTGCAGCGTGGTGTGGCACCTGCGGCATCTACCGCCCCTTGTTCGACGAATTGGCCCGTGCGCACCCGGACGTGCGGTTTGAATGGGTGGACATCGAAGATGAGTCCGATCTGGTCGGTGACCTGGACGTGGAAACCTTTCCTACTCTGCTGATTGCCGACGGCGAGCGGGCCCTGTTCCTGGGTCCGCTGTTGCCGCAGGCGCCGGTGCTGACACGGTTATTGACCAGTCTGCAGGCGGCAGCGCCCGGTGGTGCGGGGGCGGGGGGCGACGCCCAGGGTGTTTTCGAGCGCGTGCGTGCAGCGCGCGGCGGCTAGTGGGCGGTCTTGCGGGCTGGTAGCGGTCGTTACCGTAGCACCGCCAATTGCTTGAATGCTCTTTATTTGATAGCTGATGGCGCATGATCCACTAGCGCTACAGCCACTTTTTGCTCGAAATCCGTGTCCACACCCTGCCCACCCTGGTTCCCGCTCAATTCACTGCAGGCCCAGTGCGACAAGGGCGCGTGGGAGCGAGGCATGGAGCTGTACCGCCAGGCAGACGTGGTGCGCGTGGGTATCCGGCAGCCAGCGGAGGGCCGCTGGGCTCTGGCGGGTGAAGTGCAGGGCAGCTCGCCCCACCCGTACGAGGTGTCCGTACAACTGGTGCTTGCGCCCAACGGCCAGGTCAAGCAATGGTCGGGCGACTGCAGCTGCCCCGTGGGGGCAGATTGCAAACACGCTGTGGCCCTGACCCTGGAGGCCGCGCACCGCGACCCGGCGCAGGGCCCGTCGTCCACGCGGGCTGCCGATGCGCTCAAGGCCATGCAGGAGCGCAAAGAGGCCCTGGCGCGCGCCGAGGCCGAGGCCCGCCTTCTGCATTGGCTGCAGGAGTGGGACCGGGCCCTGGGCGTTGCCGTGCCGCAAGATCCGGTCGCACGGCCGAGGCGGCCCGAGTGTTATCTCTATCTGGTCTCTACCGTAGGGCGGGCGCGCACCAGCGTGCCGCAGTTGCAGCTGGAGGCCGTGGTGTCGTACCCCAAGCTCACGGGCGGCTGGGCCAAGCCGCAGCAGATCCGCACCCAGCCCGCGCCCGGCCAGGCCGTGTACGACCGCGCCAGCGATGCCGACCGCCAGGTGCTGCAGCTGCTGCGCGCCATGCCGCGCAGCGTGGGCTACTACTCGGCCTACAGCGTCGCGCCCATCGGGGTGCTGGAGGGCGCGGTGGGCCTGCTGGCGCTGGAGCAGGCAGCGGCCACGGGCCGCCTGTTTGTGGATGCGGGTGGGTCTACCGTGGGTGCGCCTTTGCAATGGGGCGATGCGCTGCCGATCACGTGGGCGTGGCAGGCATCCACGCCCGCGCAAGGCGGCGAGGCTGTCTGGGGGCTACAGGCACGGCTGCCGGGCGACACTGCGGTTCTTTGCGACAACCACCCGCCCTTGTACCTGGACGCCGTCCAGGGCGTTTGCGGCCCGGTGCACGCCGAGGGCCTGAGCCCTGCCCAGGTGGCCATGCTGCTCAAGGCGCCCGCGCTCGCTGCTGCGGCGCTGCAAAAGCACCATGCCGAGGTGGTGCGCCGCATTGGCGGGGTGTTGCCTTTGCCTCCGGCGCTGGGTCCGCTCACGCAGGTGCGGGGCGTGAAACCCGTGGCGCGCTTGCATTTGGCCCCGTCACCTGCAAACAAGGTGGCCGAAATGGGGCTCATCACTGCGCAATTGCGGTTTGACTACCAGGGCTATGTGGGCTGGTGGGCAGGGCAGGATCTGGCAGTGCTGGTGCGCGGTGCCGACGGCGGCCAAGTACTGCTGCAGCGCGATGCGGTGGCTGAACGCCATGCCGTCGAGCGCCTGGAAGGTCTGGGCCTCCTGGCTACCGACGACGGCCTGTTCGGGATCCCGGGCGAGCGTCAGCAGGATGACTGGATGCACTGGGCGGACAACAGCTTTGCAGCGCTGCGCGACGCGGGGTTGGATGTCACGCTGGACCCGGCACTCCATGGCTGGGTGCAGCGCGCCGACCGGCTGGATGTGGTGCTGCAGCCTGAGGGCGAGGATGCGGCCACATCGCCCTGGTTTGCGCTGTCACTGGGCATGGAGATCAATGGCGTGCGCCACAACATCCTGCGCTGGCTGCCCGACCTGATCGCTGCCGCCGCAGCCCAGCCGCTGGACCCTGCGACGGGCCTGCCCCAGCTGCCTGCGCATGTCTACATGGCCTCTTTGACCGGCCCTGGCTTTGTGCGCCTGCCCACCGATGCGCTACGGCCCTGGATGGCCGCACTGCTCGATCTGGCGGGCGACCGCGCGCGTGATTTCAACGCCGACAGTCTCAAGCTTTCGCGCCTGGACGCCCTGCGTACCAGTACTGCGCTGGGCGAGGGCGCGGTGTGGCAAGGCGCCGCTGCCTTGCACGACATGGTGGCCCAGCTGCGGGGCGCCAGCGCCTTGCCCGAGGTGCCGCTGCCCGCCAGCGTGCGCGCCACGCTGCGCCCGTACCAGCAGCAGGGTCTGAACTGGCTGCAGTTTTTGCGGGCCCACGGCCTGGCCGGTGTGCTGGCCGACGACATGGGCCTGGGCAAAACGCTGCAGACCCTGGCGCATATCCAGGTCGAAAAAGACGCGGGGCGGCTGACTACCCCCGCCCTGGTGATCGCCCCTGTGAGCCTGATGGGCAACTGGCAGCGCGAGGCCGCCCGCTTTTGCCCGGGCCTGCGGTGCCTGGTGCTGCATGGCGCGGGTCGGCACGAAGTGGCCGATGAAGTCACCGCACACGACTTGGTCATCGCGCCGTATTCGCTGTTGCAGCGTGACCGAGACCGCTGGTTGGCGCACCCATGGCACCTGGTGGTGCTGGACGAAGCCCAGAACATCAAGAACGCCAGCAGCCAGGCCGCGCAGGTGGTGGGCGAGCTGCAGGCGCGACACCGGCTGTGCCTGTCGGGCACCCCCATGGAAAACCACCTGGGCGAGATCTGGAGCCTGTTCCACTTCTTGATGCCGGGCTTTCTGGGCAGCGCGACGCGCTTCAAGGAGGTGTTTCGCACCCCCATTGAAAAGCAGGGCGACGGCGCGCGCATGGCGCAACTGCGTGCGCGCATCACGCCCTTCATGCTGCGGCGCACCAAGGCCCTGGTGGCGGGGGAGCTTCCGCCCAAGGTGGAATCGGTCATGCCCGTGGAGCTGACGGGCGCGCAGGCCGACCTGTACGAAACCATCCGTCTGGGTATGGAAAAGACCGTGCGCGAGGCGTTGCAGTCCAAGGGGCTGGCGCAATCGCAGATCACGATCCTGGACGCACTGCTCAAGCTGCGGCAGGTGTGCTGCCACCCGCAGCTGGTGCCGCTGGAGGCTGCTGCCAAGGTCAAGACGTCGGCCAAGCTCGGCCACTTGATGGCACTGCTGCCCGAAATGCTGGCCGAGGGGCGTCGTGTTTTGCTTTTCTCACAGTTCACCAGCATGCTCACGCTGATCGAGGCCGAGCTGAAGGCGCGCAACCTGCCCTGGGTCAAGCTCACAGGGCAAAGTGTCAAGCGCGACGCGATCATCGAGCAGTTCACCAGCGGGCAGGTGCCCCTGTTCCTCATCAGCCTCAAGGCGGGCGGGGTGGGGCTGAACCTGCCGCAGGCCGACACCGTGATCCATTTCGACCCCTGGTGGAACCCGGCGGTAGAGGACCAGGCCACCGACCGCGCCCACCGCATCGGCCAGACGCAAAGCCTGTGGGTGATCAAGCTGGTGGCGCAGGGCACGATTGAAGAAAAGATCCTGGCGCTGCAGGAGCGCAAGGCCGAACTGGCAGACAGCCTGTACAGCGGCGCGGCCGCTCGCAAGGAGCCGCTCTTTACCGAAACCGATCTGGCAGAGCTACTGCAGCCGCTATCAGTGTCATAGCGGCTGGCGCGCTCCGGGCCAGCGGGAGATGCAGATTTGGCACGCGGCCGCCCGGCAGGCTGCATGAACACTGGCTTGGGCAGGTTGACAACAGTTTTCGCGGTCCTCGCCTTTGCAAATCAACACTTTACAGGCTACAATACGATTCTCACGACCAAACGGGCGGGTACCAACCGCCCGTTTTTTTTGGTCGAACGCTTTTGGAGCTCGAAGCTGTCGGGGAAGAGTCTCCGGGGGTTATCGGGTTTTTTGTTTTTCCGGGATTGAACTGAACACGTGGCATTGCAGCAAGTCGTTGAACAAATTGTGGCGGGCCTGGGGTATGACCTGGTGGAGATCGAGCGCTCTGCCGGTGGCCTGTTGCGCGTCACCATCGACTTGCCTTGGGTGCAGCCTGCCGCTGATGCGCCCCAGCCCCTGATCGAGCAGTTCGTGACGGTCGAGGATTGCGAGAAGGTCACCCGCCAGCTGCAGTTTGCGCTGGAGGTCGATGGCGTCGAGTACAAGCGCCTCGAAGTGTCATCCCCCGGTATCGACCGGCCTCTGCGCCACGAGCAAGACTTCGTGCGTTTCGAGGGCTCGGTCATCGACATCACCCTGAAGGCGCCCATCGGCGCCGCAGCAGCGGGAGGGCAGGTCAACGCCACCCGCAAGAAATTTCGCGGCACGCTGGAGCGGGCCGAGGCTGGTGGCTGGCAGATCGTCTGGAGCGACGAGCCGCCGGTCAAGCCAGGTCAAAGAGTCAGCAAGAAACGCGTGCCAGCCCCTTTGCAGGCGATGGGCTTTACCCTGGACGAGTGCCGTGATGTGCGCCTGGCGCCCATCGTGGACTTCAAGGGGCGCGCAGGCAAGGCCGGGGCGGCACCCGCCTGATTTGCTGCTGAAAATTGTGGGGTGGGTGGCCGCAGCGCGCAGCCCCGCCCTCGGGTGATTGAAATAGGAGAGTCGTCGCATGAATCGCGAATTGTTGATGTTGGTTGAGGCCATTTCGCGCGAAAAGAACGTGGAGCGTGATGTGGTCTTGGGCGCCGTGGAGTCGGCCCTGGCCCAGGCTACCAAGAAGCTGTACCAGGGCGAGGTGGACATTCGTGTGTCCGTCGATCGCGACAGCGGCAACTACGAGACTTTCCGTCGCTGGCTGGTCGTGCCCGACGATGCCGGCCTGCAAAACCCTGAAGCCGAAGAACTGCTCATGGATGCGCGCGACCGCATCCCCGACATCGAAGTCGGTGAGTACATCGAGGAAGGCGTCGAGTCCGTGCCCATCGGGCGCATCGGCGCCATGGCCGCCAAGCAGGTCATCCTCCAGAAGATCCGTGACGCCGAGCGCGAAATGTTGCTCAACGACTTCATGTCGCGCGGCGAAAAGATCTTCACCGGTACCGTCAAGCGCATGGACAAGGGCGACATCATTGTCGAGTCCGGCCGCGTGGAAGGTCGTCTGCGTCGCAACGAAATGATCCCCAAGGAAAACCTGCGCAGCGGCGACCGCGTGCGGGCCATGATCATGGAAGTCGACCTCACGCTGCGTGGCGCACCCATCATCCTGTCGCGTTCGGCGCCCGAGTTCATGATCGAGCTCTTCCGCAACGAAGTGCCCGAGATCGAGCAAGGCCTGCTGGAGATCAAGTCCTGCGCCCGTGACCCCGGCTCGCGCGCCAAGATCGCCGTGCTGTCGCACGACAAGCGTGTGGACCCCATCGGCACTTGCGTCGGCGTGCGCGGCACCCGTGTGAATGCGGTCACCAACGAGCTCGCTGGCGAGCGCGTGGACATCGTGCTGTGGTCGGAAGACCCGGCACAGTTCGTGATTGGTGCACTGGCCCCGGCCAACGTGTCCTCTATCGTGGTCGATGAAGAAAAGCACGCCATGGACGTGGTGGTGGACGAGGAAAACCTTGCCATCGCCATTGGCCGTGGTGGTCAGAACGTGCGCCTGGCGTCCGACCTGACCGGCTGGAAGATCAACATCATGGACGCCGCCGAAAGCGCGCAAAAGCAGGCCAACGAGACCGACACTGCCCGCAAGTTGTTCATGGAAAAGCTGGATGTGGACGAGGAAATCGCCGACATCCTGATCTCCGAAGGTTTCAACAGCCTCGAAGAAGTGGCCTACGTGCCGCTGCAGGAGATGCTGGAGATCGAAAGCTTCGACGAAGACACCGTCAACGAGCTGCGTGCCCGCGCCAAGGACGCGCTGCTCACCATGGAAATCGCCCGTGAGGAAAGCGTGGAAGAGGTCTCCCAGGACCTGCGCGACCTCGAAGGCCTCACCCCCGAGCTGATTGCCAAGTTGGCTGAAGGCGGTGTGCACACACGTGACGACCTGGCCGATCTGGCCATTGATGAACTGACCGACCTGACCGGACAGTCTGCAGAAGAAGCCAAGGCCTTGATCATGAAGGCGCGCGAACACTGGTTCGCGGGGCAAGAGTAAAGGTCAGGGAGGCACGAACCACATATGTCCAGTAACACTGTCGCCGAGTTCGCCACCGAACTCAAAAAATCGCCTGAAACCCTGCTCGACCAGCTCAAGGCTGCGGGCGTGGGCAAGGCTGCCCCCTCTGACGCGTTGACCGAGTCGGACAAGCAAAAGCTGCTGGCCTACCTGCAGGCCAGCCATGGCACGAGCTCTGCCGATCGCAAGAAGATCACGCTGGTCAAGAAGTCCACCAGCGAAATCAAGCAGGCCGATGCCACGGGCAAGGCCCGTACCATCCAGGTGGAAGTGCGCAAGAAGCGCACGTTCATCCAGCGCGATGAAGGTGCCGAGGCCTCTGCCGAGTCGCACGCACCTGCCGCAGCGGAAGAACCTGCCGTGTCGAGTGAGGACCTCGAACTGTCCCGCCGCGAGGAAGAAGCTCGCCGCCAGGCCGAGCTGATCCGTCGCCAGGAGGCCGAGCTGGCTGAGAAGCGCGCGGAGCGCGAGGCCCGCGAAAAGCGTGAGCGCGAAGCTGAAGAGCGCGCTGCCGCCTACGCTGCCCAGGAAGCCGAGAAGAAGGCCCAGGCTTCTGCCGTCAAGCAGGAAGCCACCCGCGAACAGGCTGCTGAAGCTGCTGCGCGCAATGCCGCACAGACTGAAGCCCGCGAGAAGGCCGCTGCCGAATCCAAGGCGCGTGCCGACGAGGAAACCGCGCGCGCAGCCGATCTGGACGCTCGCCGTCGCAAGGCCGAGGCCGAGGCTGCCGCCATCCGCTCCATGATGGCCACGCCCAAGAAGGCGGTCATGGTTGCGAAGAAGCCCGAGGAACCCAAGCCAGTGGCCAAGCCCGCTGCGGTGGGTGACGCCAAGAAGGGCACGTTGCACAAGCCGGCTGTCGGTACGGGCGTGGCGCGCGCAGGGGCTCCCGCCGCTGCCGGGGCCGGCGCAGGTGCGCCCGGCGCGGGCAAGGAAGTCAAATCGGCCAAGCTGTCTTCCAGCTGGGCCAATGACACGGCCAAGAAGAAGGAAATCAAGACCCGCGGCGACAGCAGCGGCGGTGTCGGTCGCAACAACTGGCGTGGTGGCCCCCGTGGCCGCCGTGGCGACAACCGCGACCACCGTGATGATCACCAGCAGGCTGCACCGGCCGAGGCGCGCATCATCGAAGTGCATGTGCCCGAGACCATCACCGTGGCCGAGCTGGCGCACAAGATGTCGATCAAGGCGTCCGAGGTCATCAAGGCGTTGATGAAGATGGGTCAGATGGTCACCATCAACCAGCCTCTGGACCAGGACACTGCCATGATCGTGGTGGAAGAAATGGGCCACAAGGCGGTGGTGGCAGCGCTGGACGATCCAGAAGCCTTCACCGACGAAGATTCGGGCCAGAAGGACGCCGAACTGTTGCCACGCGCTCCGGTGGTCACGGTCATGGGCCACGTGGACCATGGCAAGACCTCGCTGCTGGACTACATCCGCCGCGCGAAGGTGGCTGCGGGCGAAGCCGGCGGTATCACGCAGCACATTGGTGCCTATCACGTGGAAACGCCACGCGGCATGGTGTCCTTCCTCGACACCCCCGGTCACGAGGCCTTCACGGCCATGCGTGCCCGTGGTGCCCAGGCGACCGACATCGTGATCCTGGTGGTGGCTGCCGATGACGGCGTCATGCCCCAGACCAAGGAAGCCATCAAGCACGCCAAGGCGGCGGGTGTTCCTATCGTGGTGGCGATCACCAAGGCCGACAAGCCCGATGCCAACCCCGACCGCGTCAAGCAGGAACTGGTGGTGGAAGAGGTGGTGCCTGAAGAATACGGTGGCGATTCGCCGTTCGTGCCTGTGTCTTCCAAGACCGGCATGGGCATCGACACGCTGCTGGAGCAGGTGCTGCTGCAGGCCGAAGTGCTGGAACTCAAGGCGCCGGTCGACTCGCTGGCCAAGGGCCTGGTGATTGAAGCGCAACTGGACAAGGGACGCGGCCCGGTGGCCACGGTGCTGGTGCAGTCCGGCACGCTCAAGGTGGGCGATGTGGTGCTGGCCGGCCAGACCTTTGGTCGTGTGCGCGCCATGCTGGACGAAAACGGCCGCGTGGCCAAGACGGCCGGTCCTTCGATCCCCGTGGAAATCCAGGGCCTGACCGAAGTGCCGCAGGCAGGTGACGAGTTCATGGTGCTGACGGACGAGCGCCGTGCCCGCGAAATCGCCACCTACCGCGCTGGCAAGTTCCGCAACACCAAGCTGGCCAAGCAGCAGGCTGCGAAGCTGGAGAACATGTTCGCCGACATGACGGCGGGCGAGGTCAAGACACTGCCCATCATCGTCAAGGCCGACGTGCAAGGTTCGCAGGAAGCGCTGTCGCAGTCGTTGCTCAAGCTCTCGACCGACGAGATCAAGGTCCAGCTGGTGTATGCCGGTGTGGGCGGTATCAGCGAGTCCGACATCAACCTGGCCATTGCCTCCAAGGCCATCGTGATCGGTTTCAACGTGCGTGCCGATGCCGGTGCGCGCAAGACGGCCGAGAGCAACGGTGTGGACCTGCACTACTACAGCATCATCTATGACGCTGTGGACGAGCTCAAGGTCGCCATGTCCGGCATGCTGGCACCCGAGCAGCGCGAGGAAGTCATCGGCACGGCCGAGATCCGCACGGTGTTCGTCGCCACGAAGATCGGCACGATTGCTGGTTCGTACATCACCTCGGGCATGGTCCACCGCAACGCACGCTTCCGTCTGCTGCGCGACAACGTGGTGGTCTACACGGGCGAAGTCGATTCGGTCAAGCGTCTCAAGGACGATGTCAAGGAAGTCAAGGAAGGCTTCGAGTGCGGTATCAAGCTCAAGAACTACAACGACATCAAGGAAGGCGATCAACTCGAATTCTTTGATATCAAGGAAATCGCACGCACGCTGTAAAGCGGGGCGACGACGAGAGCGACGACTACGACATGGCTGCGAAGAAATCTGCCACCCCCAACCGCGCCTTCAAGGTGGCCGATCAGATCCAGCGCGATCTGACGGAACTGATCGCGCGCGAGTTGAAAGACCCGCGCGTGGGCATGGTGACGCTGCAGGGCGTGGAGGTGACCCCCGACTACGCCCACGCCAAGGTGTTCTTCAGCCTGCTGACGGGCGACCCTGTGGAAACCCAGGCGGCGCTCAACCAGGCGGCGGGATTCCTGCGCAATGGTCTGTTCAAGCGTCTGCACATCCACACCGTGCCTACGCTGCACTTCGTGTTCGACCGCACCTCCGAGCGTGCGGCCGACATGAACGCCTTGATTGCCAAGGCCGTTTCTTCGCGCGCGAAAGAGGACTAGTCCATGAACGCGCCACGCACCAGGGTGCAGCGGCGCCCTGTGCATGGGGTGTTGCTGCTCGATAAACCGCTCGGCCTGTCGAGCAATGACGCCTTGCAAAAGGCGAAATGGCTGCTGCGCGCCGAGAAGGCGGGCCACACCGGCACGCTGGACCCGCTGGCCTCCGGGGTATTGCCCCTGTGTTTTGGGGCGGCTACCAAGTTCAGCCAGCTGCAACTGAACGCACCGAAAACCTATGAAGCCGTGGCGCTGCTGGGTGTCACCACCACCACCGGCGACGCCGAGGGCGACGTGGTGGAGCGGCGTGAGGTGCTGCCTGAGCAGGCGACTCCAGAGCGCCTGGCGGCTGTGCAACGGCAGTTCACCGGCCCCATTCGCCAGGTGCCGCCCATGCACAGCGCGCTCAAAAAGGACGGCAAGGCGCTGTACGAATATGCGCGCGCCGGTGTCACGGTGGAGCGCGAGGCGCGCGACGTGGTCATTCATGACCTTAAACTTACGCTGGTGCAGACCGATCATGCGCAGACAGCTATCAAAATAATAGTAACCTGCAGCAAGGGCACTTACATTCGCACCTTGGGTGAGGACATTGGTGCGGCACTGGGTTGTGGCGCGCACCTGACCTTTTTGCGCCGCATCGATACCGGGGGCCTTGGCGTGGAGCGCTGCATCTCGCTGGCGCAGCTGGAGGCCTTGCCCGAGGCGGAACGCGTTGCCTGTCTGGAAGCACCTGAATCCCTGCTGGCACAACACGTGCGTGTCACGCTGAACAGCGAGAATGCAGTCCGGTTCCTGTCGGGCGTGCGGCGTCGCGGCAACTGGCCCGATGCCAGTGCCGTGGCGGTGTTTGGCGAGAATCCCCCGGCGCTGCTGGGGGTGGGCCACATCGTGGGCGGGGAGCTGGTGCCGGACAGGCTCCTGAGTCCGCTGGAAATTCAACAAATTTTGGAAGGCACGCCGCATTCCGCGCCAACAGCGCACAGCGGCACATTGGAAAAACTATGACTAAACAAATCCGCAACATCGCCATCATTGCCCACGTTGACCATGGCAAAACCACCATGGTTGACCAGCTGCTGCGCCAGTCCGGCACTTTTGCCGACCACGAAAAGGTCGTCGATACCGTGATGGACAACAACGCGATCGAAAAGGAACGCGGCATCACCATCCTGGCCAAGAACTGCGCCGTGAGCTGGAAGGGTACGCACATCAACATCGTGGACACCCCCGGCCACGCGGACTTCGGCGGCGAAGTGGAACGTGCCCTGTCCATGGTGGACAGCGTGGTGCTGCTGATCGATGCGCAAGAAGGCCCCATGCCCCAGACGCGTTTCGTGACCAAGAAGGCCCTGGCCCTGGGCCTGCGCCCCATCCTGGTGGTGAACAAGGTGGACAAGCCCGGTGCCAACCCCGACAAGGTTGTGAACGCTGCGTTCGACCTGTTCGACAAGCTGGGCGCCACCGACGAGCAACTCGACTTCCCCGTGGTGTACGCCTCGGGCATCAACGGCTGGTCGTCGCTGGAAGAAGGCGCGCCTGGCGAGCAGTGGGGCCCCGACATGTCGGCCCTGTTCGACACCATCCTCTCGCACGTGCCACCGAACACGGGTGACGCCAACGCCCCGCTGCAGCTGCAGATCTCGGCGCTGGATTTCTCCACCTTCGTGGGCCGCATCGGCGTGGGCCGTATCAGCCAAGGCACCCTCAAGCCCATGATGGACGTGGTCGTCATGGAAGGTCCTGATGGCAAGGCCGTCAAGGGCCGCGTGAATCAGGTGCTGACGTTCCAAGGTCTGGATCGCATGCAGACGCCCCTGGCAGGCCCTGGCGACATCGTGCTGATCAACGGCATTGAAGACATCGGCATCGGCGTGACTGTGACCGACCCTGCCAACCCCGCGCCGCTGCCCATGCTCAAGGTGGACGAGCCCACGCTGACCATGAACTTCTGCGTGAACACCTCGCCGCTGGCAGGTCGTGAAGGCAAGTTCGTGACCAGCCGCCAGATCTGGGACCGCCTGCAGAAGGAACTGCAGCACAACGTGGCCCTGCGCGTGAACGAGACCGACGAAGAAGGCATCTTCGAAGTGATGGGCCGTGGTGAACTGCACCTGACCATCCTCTTGGAAAACATGCGCCGCGAAGGCTACGAACTGGCTGTGTCCAAGCCCCGCGTGGTGTTCAAGGACATCGACGGCGTCAAGCACGAGCCTATCGAGCTGGTGACGGCCGACATCGAAGAAGGCCACCAAGGCGGCGTGATGCAGGCCCTGGGCGAGCGCAAGGGCGAGCTGGTGAACATGGAGTCCGACGGCCGTGGCCGCGTGCGCCTGGAATACCGCATCCCGGCCCGTGGCCTGATCGGTTTCACCAACGAGTTCCTGAACTTGACGCGTGGTTCGGGCCTGATCTCCAACATCTTCGACAGCTACGAGCCGCACAAGGGCGACATCGGTGGCCGCAAGAACGGTGTGCTGATCTCCATGGACGACGGTGAAATCTTCACCTACGCCCTGGGCAAGCTGGACGACCGCGGCCGCATGTTCGTGAAGGCGAACGACCCTGTGTACGAAGGCATGATCGTCGGCATCCACAGCCGCGACAACGACCTGGTGGTGAACGCCACGCGCACCAAGCAGCTGACCAACTTCCGCGTGTCCGGCAAGGAAGACGCGATCAAGATCACGCCCCCGATCGACCTCACGCTCGAATACGGCGTGGAATTCATCGAGGACGACGAACTGGTCGAGATCACGCCCAAGTCCGTGCGTCTGCGCAAGCGCCACCTGACCGAAAACGAGCGCAAGCGCGCTTCCCGGTCCTGATGGGCTGAGCGTTCCCGGAAGGGCCACTGCTGCGCAGTGGCCTTTTTTCCGTCTGCAACCCGAAATCAATGTTGAAACTCACGCATTCCCGCGCCGTGCTGCTGATGGTGGCGGTCACCCTGATGTGGTCGATCGCTGGCGTGGTCACGCGCCATCTGGAGCACGCATCGAGCTTTGAGGTGACCTTCTGGCGCAGTTTCTTCACGCTGCTGTCGCTGCTGGTCATCCTGCCCGTGCTGCAGGGCCGTGCGGTGTTTGCCTCCATGCGCCATGGCGGCCGAGCGCTGTGGATTTCCGGCGTGTGCTGGAGCGTGATGTTCACGGCGTTCATGGTGGCGCTGGTGCTCATGCCGGTGGCCAATGTGCTGGTCACCATGGCGGTGGGGCCGCTGCTCACCGCGCTGTTTGCGCGGGTGTTCATTGGCCATCACATTGCCCCGCGCACCTGGGCGGCGATTGGGGTGGCGGGCCTCGGCATTGCGTGGATGTATGGTTCGCAGATGGCAGGCCTGCCGCTGGCGGGCACGCTGGTGGCGCTGTGCGTGCCGGTGGCTGCAGCCGTGAACTGGACGGTGGTGCAGCATTCGCAGCGCCACGGGCATGCGGTGGACCTGGTGCCGGCGGTGCTGGTGGGCGCGGTGATTTCGGTGGTGGCCACACTGCCGTTGGCGCTGCCTTTTCAGGCGTCGGCCCATGACCTGGGTCTGCTGGCGCTGCTGGGCGTGGTGCAATTGGCCATCCCTTGTGTGCTGGCCGTGCGCTGCGGGCGTGTGCTGAAGGCGCCCGAGATGGCGCTGCTCGGTCTGCTGGAGGTGATTTTCGGCATCTTGCTGGCATGGCTGGGCGCGGGCGAAAAGCCCGGTACGGCGGTGCTGACGGGGGGCGCGCTGGTGATCGGTGCGCTGGTTTTCAATGAACTGTTGGGTTGGAAGGAACAAAAATGACGGAGACGGTCGTGTCGGAAGTGTTGAGCGAAGTGCGAGGCCAGGTGGGCTTCATTACCCTGAATCGCCCGCGTGCGCTCAATGCCCTGTCGCTGGGCATGGTGCGTGACCTGATGGGCATCCTGCTGGCCTGGCAGAACAATGCCCAGGTGCTGGCCGTGGCGATTCGCGGCAGCAACAAGGAAGGCCCGTTTGGCGCCTTTTGCGCAGGCGGTGATATCCGCTTTCTGCACCAGGCGGGCAGCCAGGGCAATCCGTTGATCGAGGATTTCTTCACCGAGGAGTACGCGCTCAATCACCTGATCCACAACTATCCCAAGCCCTACATCGCTTTCATGGACGGCATCGTGATGGGCGGCGGCATGGGCATCAGCCAGGGCGCAGCGCTGCGCGTGGTGACCGAACGCACGAAGATGGCCATGCCCGAGACAGCCATTGGCCTCTTCCCGGACGTGGGCGGTGGGTACTTTCTGAGCCGTTGCCCCGGCCGTGTGGGCGAGTGGCTGGCGCTGACGGGCGATACCATCGGCGCCGCCGACGCCATCGCCTACCAGCTGGCCGATGGCTGCCTGCCCTCAGACCGGCAGGGGGCTGTGTGGGAGGCTCTGGCTACACAAAGCTTTGCGGATGGCGCAGCCATCAAGACCTATATTGCTTCTCAATTTGTAGCGGCTCAGGCAAGCGGTTCTAGCGCGTTGGCAGATATTGACCAATATTTTGCGCTAACAACCGTCGGTGACATCGTGCAGGCACTCGAAGCCTCCGACAGCGACTGGGCACGCGCCACGGCGGCCACGCTGCGCAAGCGTTCGCCGCTGATGCTGCATGTGGTGCTGGAGCAGATCCGCCGTGCCCGTGCAATGGGCCTGGCCGACGACCTGCGCATGGAGCGCGACATGGTGCGCCATTGCTTCTTCCTGCGCCCTGGGCAGAGTGAGACGGTGGAGGGCATTCGCGCCCTGGCCGTGGACAAAGACCATGCACCCCAATGGAATCCTGGCCGCATTGAAGACGTGACGCCGGATATGGTCACGCCCTTCTTTGCCAGTCCCTGGCCTGCGCACGCGCACCCTCTGGCCAGCCTGGCCTGATCGGCGAACGTCATCACCGGGCGGAGCCCCTGGCGGCGCGTCAGGGGTTCAACTGTTGGTAGACGACGGTGGCCAGGGTCAGCAGCTCGGGGCGCGACAGCTGCCCGCTCAGCGCATAGCCAAAGCCTGCATCCGTCCAGTAAAAGCCAGGCACCGGGCCTTCCTGGGTGAACTGGAACGCGGTGGTGGGTGCTGCGATGGGTGCTACCGGCTTGGCCTTGTTATCGTTGGCCGGGTGGGTCGGTACGGGCGCCAGGGCGCCCAGGTACAGCGTGATGCGCTGGCCGGTGCTGTTCTGGTACATGAACTGTGCACGCACGCCGGTGTCGCCGGGCAACAACCGGCCGCCCACCAGCTCGTAGCCTTGCGCGCCCAGCGCGGGCACTTTGAGAGGGCGATCCAGCCGCTTGGACAGCCATTGCACTAGGTGGTCTTGCTGGGCGGCTGTGACCTCAACCGGGTGACGCACTTCGGGTTGGTACACCGCGTGGGCGACCGAGGCCTGTTGAGCGAAGCGCTGCGCTGGTCCGGCAACCGCCTGCATGGTGCCTTGGCCTGCCGCGATGGTTTTGCCGGACATCCCTGCGGGCCACTGGCTGCGTCCTGTCCAGCCTAGCACAAAGGCCAGCAGCACCGAAGCGGCCATCCCACCCCAACGCCACCACTGCGTGTGTTGCTCTCGCCGGTCTGTAGCACGCAACGCAGCGGCCAGCATGGCGTCGGGAACAGGGGCGTGGAGCATGTCCTGATGCAGGGCGTGCAGCCGTTGCCGCTGCGCCTGCCAGTGAGACATGGTGGTCTGAGCCGCCTCGTTGTCCCGCAGTTGCTCACGCAGCGCCTGGGCCTGCGCCGGCGGCAACTGGCCGTCCACAAGGGCATGCCAGGCGCTGGTTTCGTCAGCGCGTGGTGGGGGGGCAGGGCGGGTCGGGTCCATGGTGGAGGGGGATCGGGGTCTGGGGACTATTTGAGGCGGCGCAGTGCAGGCGCTGTGCCTGCTGCTGGGCCTGCCGGGGCGCCTTGTGCAGCCTGGGCGGGGCCCTGCGTGGGCTCACGGTCCATCAGTGCGCGCAGGCGCATGCGGGCCCGCGAGAGACGTGACATGACGGTGCCCACCGGAACGCCGAGGATGCGCGCAGTGTCTTCGTAGCTCATGTCCTCCATGGCGACCAGCAGCAGTACGGCCCGCTGGTCTGCTGGCAGGCGCTGCAGGCAGCGCTCAAGGTCCAGCGCATCGTCTGAGGGCTCGCGGGCCCCGGGCAGCTGGTCCTGAACGTCATCGATATCCACTGGCGCCAGCGCAGGCTGCGCGCGGCGCTGGTTGTGGTGCAGGTTGTGCATGAGCGTGAACAGCCATGCGCGCAGGTCAGTGCCGGTGCGCCATAGCAGCCATTTGCTGCAGGCCCGCTCCAGTGTGTCCTGCACCAGGTCGTCGGCGGCCCAGGCGTCCCCTGTCAACACCCGCGCGTAGCGGCGCAGGCCCGGCAGCTGTTCGATGACCTGGGTGCGGTTCATGCAGTGCGGAGCCTGTCCGGCTTTGAACGGGCTCTCAGGGCCGAGCGGTGTGCCAGACCTGGTTCACGCCATCACCCGTTTTGTCGCCTGGCTTGGTGTCCTTGATCCAGTAGTACAGGGGCTTGCCCTTGTAGGCCAGCTGGGTCTTGCCGTCGTCGCGGGTGATGACGCTGTAGTCGCCGCTGGGGGCCTTGCTGGCCATGAGCGGCGGCCAGTTGGTGGCGCAGGGGCCGTTGCACACCGATTTGCCGCTGCCCGTAGCGTCGCGGTCGAACGTGTAAAGCGTCATGCCGCCCGCGCCGACGAGTACGCCGTCCATGGTTTTCACGGGGCTGTCGGCCGCCATGGTGGAGCAGCCGGCAATGGCCAGGAACGCAGCAATGGACAGGATCTTTTTCATGGTTTCTCCAGGTAGAAGAGGGATTGCAGATAACGGCACATACCGCCTTGCACCTCCACAAACACAAGGGCGCGGAGGTTTATTCCACCACGCATGAAAAAAAGTCGCTTGCATCAAAACTGGCGCGGCTCCAACCAGCGCCCCCGCGAAAGGGCCGGAAGCGTCCCTTTTTGGGGGCAGGTGCGTAGCACCTCAGGGGGCTAACGATTCCTGCTCTTCATGGCGCGCTCCACTTCGCGCTTGCCTTCGCGGTCCTTGATGGTGTCGCGTTTGTCATGCTCTGCCTTGCCCTTGGCCAGTGCGATCTCGCATTTCACAAAGCCATTCTTCCAGTGCAGGTTGATGGGCACCAGGGTGTAGCCCTTTTGCTCGACCTTGCCAATCAGGCGCTTGATGTCATCCTTTTTGAGCAGCAGCTTCTTGGTGCGGGCCGATTCCGGGTTGACGTGGGTGGAGGCCGTCTTGAGCGGGAGGATCAGGCAGCCGAGCAGATACAGTTCGCCATCGCGGATCAGCACATAGCCGTCGGTAAGCTGGACTTTCCCCTCGCGCAGCGCCTTGACCTCCCAGCCGTGCAGCACCATGCCCGCCTCGTGGCGCTCTTCGAAGAAGTAGTTGTAGGCCGCCTTTTTGTTGTCGGCAATGCGGGAGGTGGGATCGGGTTTTTTGGCCATGTAGTTCAGATGCGGCGCCCTGCGGGAGATAAAAGATCTCCCTACATACAATTGTGGC
This sequence comes from Acidovorax sp. Root70, assembly GCF_001428225.1. Lineage (NCBI taxonomy): Bacteria > Pseudomonadati > Pseudomonadota > Betaproteobacteria > Burkholderiales > Comamonadaceae > Acidovorax > Acidovorax sp. Root70. The sequence goes on along the minus strand of NZ_LMHQ01000029.1, from coordinate 274,640 downwards.
CGTTCAGAGACCCGTGATTCTAGTTTCCCCGGCCCGCCTTTCTCGTCTGAAAGCCCCGCGCCTGCTGCCTGCATGAAAACCGTCCACAAGTCCGTCCTCATTTGGTACAGCCCCGAAGAGATGTTTGCCCTGGTCACTGGGGTGGAGCATTACCCCCAGTTCCTGCCCTGGTGCGACCGCGCTGCCGTGCTGGAGCAGACCAGTGACGGCATGACCGCTGAAGTGGGCATTGCGTTCAGCGGAATCCGCCAGACCTTTGTCACGCGCAACACCCATGAAGCGGGCAAGCGCGTACAGATGCATCTGGTGAACGGACCGTTTTCACGGCTGGATGGAGACTGGCACTTTCATGCCGTCGGGGACGGCACCCAGCGTGCGTGCAAGGTGGAGCTGCTGCTGAACTACGGGTTTGACAGTGCCGCATTGGCCACGCTGGTGGGGCCGGTGTTCGACCGCATTGCAGGCAGCATGGTGGACGCTTTCGTCAAGCGCGCGGAGCAGGTCTATGGCTGAGAGTGGGGCGGGTGCCTCAAAGACACTCACGATTACCGTCGTCGTCTGTCTGGGCCCGCGCGAGGTACGTGAGTGGACCCTGGATCTGCCGGTGGGCTCCACGGTGGCGGATGCCCTGCGCGCCAGCTGCGCCATTGCCGGGCCGCCCATGCCGGAGGCCGAGGGCACGCAAGCATTGGGTATTTGGGGTCGCCCCGCCCGGTTGGATGCAGTATTGCAACCGCTGGACCGCGTGGAAATCTACCGATCTTTGAAAGTGGACCCCAAGGTGGCACGCCGGGAGCGTTTTGCCCGCCAGGGGGCGCGCACCACGGGGCTTTTTGCGCGCCGCCGACCGGGGGGCAAGTCCGGCTATTGATGAGGCTGTGCTGATCCGCCCAAGGGCGGAGCGGCATGCCACTTAGCGCACGCAGTCGCTCGCAACGATGTCGTCGATGCGTTTGGCCTCGGCCGCGCGGGCGGGGCCGTCCAGGAAGATTTTTTCGCCTTGCGCATTGGCTTGCGTGATGGGCTTTCCGGCATCAAACGCTGCCTTGGCCGCGCGTGCACGTGTGCAGTTGTCGGCCTTGGCTTTGGCGATCTTTTCGTCCTCGGCCTTTTTCTTGGCGGCCTCGGCGGCCTCTGCCTGGGCCTTCTTCTCTTCCAGCTCCTTGTCCTTGCCGGCCCCCGGGGCGCTGGCTGCGGCCTTGGGGACTGCGGCTACTGCTGGCGTTGCACCCGCAGCCGCGTCGGAGGCAGCTGGCGCAGCAGGGGCTGCCGCACGTGCCGCGCGGTTGCCGCCCGGCTGCTTCAGGATGCTTTTTTCGGGAATATCGGGCGGTGGTGGGCGATCGCTGAAGACTTTGCGTCCGTCTTTGTCCGTCCACTGCCATTGCGCCGCCGCGCCCATGGCCCAGGTGCAGGCAACGGCCAGCAGGAGAAGCTTGTGCATTTTCATGCGGACAAGTTTATCCATGTGATTCCCCCCCCGCCAGTGCGTCGCATAGGGGTGGGCGCGTTTTTGCCACACGCGGCGCGGGTACAATCCGTTTTTTGGAGCTTTCTCATGCGCCTTCTTGGAAAAGCGCTCACCTTCGACGATGTGTTGCTGGTGCCAGCGTACTCCCAGGTCCTGCCCAAGGACACGTCCCTCGCGACGAAACTCTCCCGCAATATCCAGCTGAACCTGCCGCTCGTGTCCGCCGCCATGGACACTGTGACTGAAGCGCGTCTGGCCATCGCCATCGCCCAGGAGGGCGGCATCGGCATCGTGCACAAGAACCTCACCGCGCAAGAGCAGGCCGCCCATGTGGCCAAGGTCAAGCGCTATGAGTCCGGCGTGCTGCGCGACCCCGTGGTCATCACCCCTGAGCACACCGTGCTGCAGGTGTTGCAGCTGTCCGAGCAACTGGGCATTTCGGGCTTCCCCGTGTGCGACGGTGGCAAGGTGGTCGGCATCGTCACGGGCCGCGACCTGCGCTTTGAGACTCGCTACGACGTCAAGGTCCACCAGATCATGACCCCGCGCGAGAAGCTCATCACGGTCAATGAAAAAGAGGGCACGACGCCTGCTCAGGCCAAGGCGCTGCTCAACAAGCACAAGCTCGAACGCATCCTGGTCGTGAACGACGCCTTTGAGCTCAAGGGCCTGATCACGGTGAAGGACATCACCAAGCAAACCAGCTTCCCCAACGCTGCGCGCGATGCCGCAGGCCGCCTGCGCGTGGGTGCAGCGGTGGGTGTGGGCGAGGGGACTGAAGAACGTGTCGAAGCCCTCGTCAAGGCGGGTGTGGATGCCATCGTGGTGGATACGGCCCACGGCCACAGCAAGGGCGTGATCGACCGCGTGCGCTGGGTCAAGCAGAACTACCCGCAGATCGATGTGATCGGCGGCAACATCGCCACCGGCGCAGCCGCACTGGCGCTGGTCGAGGCTGGTGCTGATGCGGTCAAGGTTGGTATCGGCCCCGGCTCCATCTGCACCACCCGCATCGTGGCGGGCGTGGGCGTGCCCCAGATCATGGCGATCGACAGCGTGGCCACGGCCCTCAAGGGCACAGGCGTGCCGCTGATCGCTGACGGCGGCATCCGCTACAGCGGCGACATCGCCAAGGCCCTGGCTGCAGGTGCAGGCACGGTGATGATGGGCGGCATGTTTGCGGGCACCGAAGAAGCTCCCGGCGAGGTCATCCTGTTCCAGGGTCGCAGCTACAAGAGCTACCGCGGCATGGGCAGCATCGGCGCCATGCAACAGGGCAGCGCTGACCGCTACTTCCAGGAGTCCAGCACCGGCAACCCGAATGCCGACAAGCTCGTTCCAGAAGGTATCGAAGGCCGCGTGCCCTACAAGGGCTCGATGGTTTCCATCGTTTACCAGATGGCAGGCGGTGTGCGTGCCTCCATGGGTTATTGCGGCTGCGCCACCATCGAGGACATGAACAACAAGGCCGAGTTCGTCGAGATCACCACCGCCGGTATCCGCGAAAGCCATGTGCACGATGTGCAGATTACCAAGGAAGCGCCTAACTATCGCGCTGACTGATCGTTGTTGATCTAATCTGGCCTGATTGAAAAAATCTGGTCAGACTGATATAGTCTGGTCTGAATTCATTGTTCAGGCCAGACTTTTCTTTTTTGGGGTCCGCGTTTCCATGCAGTCCGTTGGTATCTACGAAGCCAAGAGCCGGTTCTCCGCCCTGATCGAGCTGGTCGAGCAGGGTGAAGAAGTGCGCATCACCCGCCACGGCAAAGAGGTGGTGCGCATGCTGCCCGTGCGTCGCCGGCCCGTGATCACCGACGAGCAGATCGCCCGCGAGCTGGGGCAGATTGACGCGCTGCATGCCACGGTTCGCCCCGCAGTCGGGGCGAACCCTACCGATACTTTGCGCTCCGCAGGCGAGGCCTTGGATGCCTTGCGCCGCAAGGGCCGGAGCACTGCATGACCGCCTTTGTCCTCGACGCCTCCGTCACCGCCGCCTGGCTGCTGCCCGACGCGGCCAGCGAACACACCCGCCGCCTGTACACCCTGATCCGCCGCGACGAGGTCGAACCCCAGGCCCCCAACCTGTGGCACTGGGAGTGCCACAACATCCTTGCCAGTGGCGTGCACAGTGGCCGTATCCCCGCAGCGTCCGTTGAAGGCTTGTGGGGCGTGCTCGAAGCCATCCGACATCGGGTGGAACTGCATGAGCTTGCACCTGCCCAGCACAAGGCCGTGCTGGACGTGGCATTGGAAACGGGCCTGCCTACTTTTGACGCCGCCTACCTGTGGCTCGCGCGCTCGCTGCGCCTTCCGCTGGCTACCTTCGACACTCAGCAGATCGCTGCCGCACGGCGCAGCGGTGTACCCCTTCTCGACCTTTCCAGCCTCTGACGGACCACCACCATGCAACACCAGAAAATCCTCATCCTCGATTTCGGCTCGCAAGTCACCCAGCTCATCGCGCGTCGCGTGCGTGAGGCCAACGTGTACTGCGAAGTGCACCCCTGTGACGTGACGGACGAGTGGGTGCGTGACTACGCCAAGGACGGTTCGCTCAAGGGCATCATTCTTTCGGGCAGCCACGCCAGTGTGTACGAGGACACCACCGACAAGGCCCCTCAGGCCGTGTTTGAACTGGGACTGCCCGTGCTGGGCATCTGCTATGGCATGCAGACCATGGCGCACCAGCTGGGCGGCAAGGTCGAAGGCGGCCACAAGCGCGAGTTCGGCTTTGCCGCCGTGCGCGCACGCGGTCACACAGCCTTGCTCAAGGACATTGCCGACTTCACCACCCCCGAAGGCCACGGCATGCTGAACGTGTGGATGAGCCACGGCGACAAGGTCACTGAGCTGCCCCCGGGCTTCAAGCTCATGGCCAGCACCGAGAGCTGCCCCATCGCCGGCATGGCCGACGAAGACCGCCGCTTCTATGCCGTGCAGTTCCACCCCGAAGTCACGCACACCGTGCAGGGCCGGGCGCTGCTGGATCGTTTTGTGCTCGGCATTTGTGGCACCTCGCCCGACTGGGTCATGCGCGACCACATCGCCGAGGCCGTCGAGCAGATCCGCCAGCAGGTGGGCGATGAGGAAGTGATCCTGGGTCTGTCGGGCGGTGTGGATTCGTCCGTTGCCGCAGCCCTGATCCACCGCGCCATCGGCGACCAGCTCACCTGCGTGTTTGTGGACCACGGCCTGCTGCGCCTGAACGAAGGCGACATGGTCATGGACATGTTCGTGGGCAAGCTGCACGCCAAGGTCATCCGCGTGGACGCCAGCGACCTGTTCTTGGGCAAGCTGGCAGGAGTCAGCGAGCCCGAACAAAAGCGCAAGATCATCGGTGGCCTGTTCGTGGATGTGTTCAAGGCCGAAGCCGCCAAGCTCAAGGCGGCAGGCAATGGCGCCAAGGGAGCCACGTTCCTGGCCCAGGGCACCATCTACCCCGACGTGATCGAATCCGGTGGCGCCAAGAGCAAGAAGGCCGTCACCATCAAGAGTCACCACAATGTGGGCGGCCTGCCCGAGCAGCTGGGCCTCAAGCTGCTGGAGCCGCTGCGCGACCTGTTCAAGGACGAAGTGCGCGAGCTTGGCGTGGCCCTGGGCTTGCCGCCCGAGATGGTCTACCGCCATCCCTTCCCCGGCCCCGGCTTGGGCGTGCGCATCTTGGGTGAAGTGAAGAAGGAATACGCCGACCTGTTGCGCCGCGCCGACGCGATCTTCATCGAAGAGTTGCGCAACTTTGTGGACGAGGCCAGCGGCAAGACTTGGTACGACCTCACCAGCCAGGCCTTCACCGTGTTCCTGCCCGTCAAGAGCGTGGGCGTGATGGGCGACGGCCGCACCTACGACTACGTGGTGGCCCTGCGCGCCGTGCAGACCAGCGATTTCATGACCGCCGACTGGGCCGAGCTGCCGTACGCGCTGCTTAAGAAGGTGTCGGGCCGCATCATCAACGAGGTGCGTGGCATCAACCGCGTGACCTACGACGTGAGCAGCAAGCCGCCAGCGACGATTGAGTGGGAGTGAGCAAGCGCTGATCGAAATACTGGTTATTTAGCCAGTATTGTTGCACAATGCGCCGGATCTTCCGGAGCTTTGTGTGCAATGTCCCAGCGTCACGATCTCTATTATTTTCTCTACCCTCCGCCGCTGGTTGCGGAGACGGCTAGGGAACTACTTCTGCGCGCCCAAGGGCCCCGTTGGCCGGGCAGAGCCGATCCAATGTCTTCGGATCGGCTGCACATCACCCTCCACGCCCTGGGGCGTTTTCTGAATGGCGTCCCTCGAGGGGTCATTGACTTGGCGCTGGCGGCGGGTAGCGCCATGGACTACGAACCGTTTGGGGTTCGCCTCAATGTGTTGCAGTCCCGGGGCGCCTTTGAAGCGGGGCCGATCCGTACCGTCGAGTTGGCGCCGCAAGCGGGCGCCGCGCGTGACTTGCGAGAGTTTCAACATGCGCTCGGCAACACAATGCGCCGCATGGGGTTTGCGGAAACCCAAATCCGCAGCCATTTCCAACCGCACATGACTTTGCACTACAAGCACAAACGCATCGACCGCATGGTTGTTGATCCTGTTGCGTGGACGGTGATGCAGTTTGCCTTGGTAGACAGCCTCTACGGCCTTAGCCGGCATGACGTGCTTGCGCGCTGGTCCTTGAAGGCGCGGCAGCAGGCGTTTCTTGACTGGTGATGTAGCGAAGCATGTGGATGCCCGTGCGCACTCGCTGTGCAGCAGCGTCGTGCGAAAGCTTCCGCGGCTACCATCCCCTTAAGGCATCTGCTTTCTCATTTCTTCATGACGACACCTCACGATTTCTGGCCCCGTAGTGGTTTCCAAACGCTGGACCACGACGCGCGTGGCTGGCTGATTCCCACCGATGAATACCTGCGTTGGCTCCTGGCCCGACCGGAGCTGGCGCTGGTGCCGGAGTCGTGCGCTGCTGAGATCGCGCTGCATGAGTCGCTGAAGGTGTCGCCCGCGCGGGTGGTCACCGCTACGGAGCTGGCTGCTTTGCAGGACGACGACGCCCGTGAGAACTACACCGTGTTCCTGCGCTTCCGTGATGGCCTGCTGGCGGCTGGCACGCTGGAGGCGTATTACCTGCAGCTCATGCGCGGTGGGGCGGTGAACGTGCCAGCCGTGTTCATCGACGCCGTGGTGCAGGCCCTGTTGCGCAATGTGCTGGATGACTGCAACGACGCCTTTGAGGCCCGCGCTGCCGAGATGCTGTTTCGGCCTCAGCGCATCACTTTGCAAGACGGGCAAATGCTGGCAGGCGACCGGGCGACGCTGGACATGCTCAATGAGACGGCGGGCCTGGGCGAGGTGGGGCGCTTGTTGCTGCAAAGCGGCGCACTGCAGCCCACGGCGCAGGTCAAGGTGCTATCGGCCGACAATCCGGCGCAATATTGGCAGGAGAGTGACCGCCACCACTTTCTGCTCGACCTGACCCACGAGCTGACGCAGGACCTGAGCTATGGCCTGACCTTCAAGATGACCCGTGCACGCTCAGGCCTGAAAGCCCTGGCCCGTGTGCTGGAGAGCTGGGTGGCGCATCTGCTGGGCGTGCAGGTGCAGATCGAGCCTGTGCACCAGGTCACCGACAGCGCGTGGCGCTGGCATGTGGGGCTGGATGTGGAGTCCACTGCCATCCTCAACGACCTGTACCAGGACCGCCCGGTGGAGGCCGAGCGCATGCAGCGCCTAGTGAGCCTGTTCACCCTGACCTTTGCCAACCCCGCCGAGATGCGTGCCGATGTGGTGGGCAAGCCGGTGTACCTGGGGCTCGCGACCAACGCGGAGGGCGTGGTGCGCATCAAACCACAGAACCTACTGCTCAATCTGCCGTTGGCATCTGTGTCCTGAATGCTATTGAATCAATAGCTGCTAGCGCTTTATCTGCAAGCGCTAGCGGCTGATTTGATTCAATTTTTCTGTGGTGAGGCCGGTGCTGAGCCCTTTGAACAGGTTCTTACCCAATCGTCATCAGGCTGGCGTTGCCCCCGGCTGCGGCGGTGTTCACGCTCAGGGCCCGTTCAATGAGCAGGCGCTCCAGCGGGATGTCCACCGCGCCGGGCGGCAGCGCTGTCACGCCCACGATAGGGCCGGGGCGCTGTGCCAGGGCGGTGCATACCGTCTGCAAGGCCGAGGCATCGCCGTGGTGCAGCACGGCGTCCAGTGCGACGGCAGCGTTGCCCAGAGCGTTGTCTTGTAGCGTGACCTGGGCCTGCACCTGCGTGGGCAGCTGGGCATGCAGGCTGGCCTGGGCGCTGGGCCACAGGGCGGTGCCCCCACTGGCGAGCACGGCGGCCGTCTGCACCAGCAGGTCGTCCGCGCTGGGGGCCAGGCACAGAACACGGGCGCGGGGGGCCAGGGTGTAGACATTGCGCTCGCCCGTGGGGCCGGGCAGGGTGCGGGCGGTGCCGCTCTGTGTTTCTCGCGCAAAACGCTGGCAGTGGCCCGCCAGGGCCAGGTTGCCCTGGTGGTGCGCCCATTGCTGCAAGGTGCCCAGCGAGGCCAGCTGGCGCTCGCGCCGCTCGGTGTCGGGCGGGCTGGTGCGGTCGGCCTCGGCCAAGCTGCGCGGCAGCGCATCGGCTGGACGCTGCGACAGCAGGCGCAGCAGGTACAGCGGCCCGCCGGCCTTGGGGCCCGTGCCCGACAGGCCTTCGCCACCAAAGGGCTGCACGCCCACCACGGCGCCGACCATGTTGCGGTTCACGTACACGTTGCCCGCATGGGCGCGGTGGACCACGCGGGCAATGGTTTCGTCGATGCGGGTGTGCACGCCTTGTGTGAGGCCGTAGCCGGTGGCATTGATCTGGTCCAGCAGCTGGTCCAGGTCGTTGCGCGCATAGCGCACCAAGTGCAGCACGGGGCCAAAGACTTCGCGCTGCAGCTCGCCGATGTGGTTCAGTTCGATCAGGGTAGGGGGCACAAAGGTGCCCGGTGCGCTGACTACGGAAACGTGATTCGGGTGCTGGAACACGCGATGGCCTTGGGCCTTGAATTTTTCGATGTGATGGGTGATGCCTGCCTGCGCCTCGGCGTCAATGACAGGGCCCACATCCACACGCAGCTCGGCAGGGTTGCCCACGCGCAGCTCACCCATGGCGCCTTGCAGCATCTCGACCACGCGGTCGGCGGCTTCTTCCTGCACGCACAGCACGCGCAGTGCCGAGCAGCGCTGGCCTGCGCTGTCAAAGGCGGACGACACCGCATCGCCCACCACCTGTTCCACCAGCGCGGACGAGTCCACGATCATCGCGTTCTGCCCACCCGTTTCGGCAATCAGCGGGATGGGGCGGCCTGCGGCATCCAGCCGCCCGGCCACCGTGCGCTGCAGGATGCGGGCGACTTCGGTGGAGCCCGTGAACATCACACCCATCACGCGCTCATCGCCAATCAGGCGCGCGCCCACGGTCTCGCCCTGGCCGGGCAGCAGTTGCACTGCTGCGCGGGGCACACCGGCCCGCCACAGCAGGCGCACAGCCTCGGCGGCGATCAGCGGGGTCTGCTCTGCCGGCTTGGCCAGCACGGGGTTGCCTGCGGCCAAAGCTGCGGCCACCTGGCCCATGAAGATGGCGAGAGGGAAGTTCCAGGGGCTGATGCAGGCCACGGGGCCCAGCGGGATGTGGGTGGCGTTGTCGAAGGTGCTTTGCACCTGTGCGGCGTAGTAGCGCAGGAAGTCCACGGCTTCGCGCACTTCCGCCACGGCGTTGCTGGCGCTCTTGCCGGCTTCGCGCATCAGCAGGCCCAGCAGGGGCTGCATGCGGGCTTCCAGCAGATTGGCTGTGCGTAGCAGCACGGCGGCGCGCTCTGCGGGCGGCGTGGCGGCCCAGGGGACTGCGGCGGCCTGGGCGTGGGCCAGGGCTTGGTCTACATCAGTGGTGGTGGCTTCTTGCACCTGGCCCACCACGTCGTTGTGGTTGGCGGGGTTGCGCACGGGTTGGGTGGGGCCTGCGGGCACCTCGGCGGCCAGCAGGGGCGCTGCCGTCCAGGCGTGGCTTGCCGTGGCTTGCAGGGTGGTGGCCAGCTCGGTCAGTGTGTTTTCGTTCGACAAGTCCAGCCCGCGTGAGTTGCTGCGGTAGGCGCCGTACAGCGCTGCTGGCAGCGGAATGCGCGGGTGGGGCAGGGCGGCAGTGCCTTCGGTGGCAGCTTGCTGGTCCACTACCTGCACGGGGCTTTTCACCAACTCATCCAGCGCAATGGTTTCGTCGGCAATGCGGTTCACGAACGAGGTGTTGGCGCCGTTCTCCAGCAGGCGACGAACTAGGTAGGCCAGCAGAGTTTCGTGCGTGCCCACTGGGGCGTAGATGCGGCACGGGCGGCCGAGTTTGCCCGCAGTGATAGCACCCACCACCTGCTCATACAGCGGCTCGCCCATGCCGTGCAGGCACTGAAACTCATACTGCCCCGCGAAGTAGTTGCTGCCTGCCAGTTGGTAGATGGTGGCTACTGTCTCGGCGTTGTGGGTGGCGAACTGGGGGTACACGGCCTCGGGTGCCGCCAGCAGCTTGCGTGCGCAGGCGATGTAAGAAATGTCGGTGTGCACCTTGCGGGTGTAGACGGGGTAGTCCTCCAGGCCATCGACCTGGGCGCGCTTGATTTCGCTGTCCCAGTACGCGCCTTTGACCAGGCGCACCATCAGGCGGCGCTGGGTGCGGCGGGCCAAGTCCACCACATAGTCGATGACGAAGGGGCAGCGCTTTTGGTAGGCCTGGATGACAAAGCCAATGCCGTTCCAGCCCGCCAGCGTGGGCTCGTGGCACAGGCGCTCCAGCAGGTCCAGCGACAGCTCCAACCGGTCGGTTTCTTCGGCGTCGATGTTCAGGCCGATGTCGTATTGCTTGGCCAGCGCCGTGAGGCGCAGCACCAGCGGGTACAGCTCGTCCATCACCCGACCAAACTGCGCGCGGCTGTAGCGCGGGTGCAGGGCCGAGAGCTTGATGGAGATGCCAGGCCCTTCGTAAATGCCGCGCCCGGCAGAGGCCTTGCCAATCGCGTGGATGGCCTGCTCGTAAGAGGCGTAGTAGTGCTTGGCATCTTCGCTGGTCAGCGCGGCCTCACCCAGCATGTCGTACGAATAGCGAAAGCCCTCGGTCTCCATGGTGCGGGCGTTGCGCAGGGCTTCGTCAATGGTTTCGCCGGTCACGAACTGCTCGCCCATCATGCGCATGGCCATGTCCACGCCCTTGCGGATCAGCGGCTCGCCGCCCTTGCCGATCAGGCGGCTGAGCGAGTTGCCCAGGCTGCTCTCGCTGTGGGTGGCCACCAGCTTGCCGGTAATCAGCAGGCCCCAGGTGGCGGCGTTGACGAACAGCGAAGGGCTCTTGCCCAGGTGGGCATCCCACTGGCCGTTGCTGATCTTGTCGCGGATGAGCGCGTCGCGTGTGGCCTTGTCGGGGATGCGCAGCAGGGCCTCGGCCAGGCACATCAGCGCCACGCCTTCTTGCGACGACAGCGAGAACTCCTGCAGCAGCCCCTGCACGATGCCCGCACGCCCAGCGCTGGCCTTTCGTTCGCGCAGTGCCTTGGCAATGCGCAGGGCCAGTTGCTCCGCCGCTGCGGCTTGATCGGCAGGCAGGCGGGCCTGGGCCAGCAGCGGGGCCAGGGCCTCGGGCTCGGGGCGGCGGGTGGCGGCGGTGATCGCGGCGCGCAGCGGGTTGGAGAGCGGTGTACGGGGCGCGAAGTCTGCAAACAGGGCGGAGGGCTGCGTCATGGCGGTGTCTTTCAGGTAGTGGGCGGGGCCCAACACAGGGGAAAGTGTTGGTTGGGCGCGTTATTGGCGATGATCCTTGGGTTGAAGATGAATAAATGGTCGAAAATTGGCATTGAAGCCGAATAAATATCTAAGCAACATGCAAACAGAACCCGATCTGGACCGGATTGACCGCAAGATCCTGTCAATCCTGCAGGAAGACGGCCGCATTGCCAACCTCAAGCTGGCCGAGGCGGTGGCCCTGTCGCCCACCGCCGTGCTGGCGCGCGTGCAGCGCCTCACGCGCGATGGCTTTATCCTGGGCTACGAGGCACGGCTCAATCCGCTCCAGCTGGGCGCGGGCATGCTGGTGTTTGTGGAGGTGCTGCTGGACCGCACCACCCCCAATGTGTTCGACCAGTTCAAGGCCGCTGTGCAGGTGCACCCCGAGATCATGGAATGCCACATGGTGGCGGGCGGGTTCGACTACCTGCTCAAAACCCGCTCGGCCGACATGAACGCCTACCGCGTGTTTGCGGGCAATGTGCTGTGGCAGCTGCCGGGCGTGCGCGAGACGCGCACCTATGCGGTGATGGAGGAGGTCAAGCACACCAACCATCTGTATCTGCGCTGACTGCACACCATGCACTACGCACCGGATTGGCGGTGTCTGCAGAAGCCCGCATAATTCCCAACAGATCTGCTTGCATGAGGAGCCACACCGTGACCGCTTTCCCCTATGCCGCTGCAGCCCTGGTGGCTGCCCTGTTCAACCAGACGGCCTCTGCGTCCTGCTACGTCGTCTATGGCCCCGACAAGGACATCGTGTACCGCGCCCCAGTGCCTCCGGTGGACATGTCGCGCGAGATCCATGAAACGCTGCCGCTGGTGGCGCCGGGCTCCACCCTGGTTTTTTCGCCGAGCAATTTTGGCTGCGAACTCACCATCAACAAGCTGCCGCTCACGGCGGTGTCCGCGCCCGGTGGCATGCGGCCTGCGCGCGCTGACCGGGGCTGAAACGGCCAGTACGCACGGGGCGCGGCCTGTGGGCATGCCGCGCCTGAGACAATCGGGAGATGAGCGAACCGAAAGAACTATCCCCCTCGTTTGAACCCACCGAGCAGAATTCCCAAAGTGACCTGCCCGAAGGCTGGCTGCATGTCCAGTCCATGGACCTTGACGCCCAGGGCGTGGCCCGCAAGCCCGATGGCAAGGTGGTCTTCATCGACGGTGCCCTGCCATTCGAGCTGGTCACCGCCAACACCCACCGCAAGAAGAACAACTGGGAGCAGGCCAGCCTGGTAGCGATCCACCGCGAATCGTCCCAGCGCGTGCGGCCGGACTGCCCCCACTTTGGCCTGCACGCAGGCGCCTGTGGCGGCTGCAAGATGCAGCACTTGCATGTAGGTGCCCAGGTCGCCGTCAAGCAGCGGGTGCTGGAGGACAACCTCTGGCACCTGGGCAAGGTCAAGGCCGAAACCATGCTGCGTCCCATCGAGGGGCCCGCTTGGGGCTACCGCTACCGTGCCCGCCTGGCCGTGCGCCACGTGATCAAGAAAGGCCAGGTGCTGGTGGGCTTTCATGAGCGCAAGAGCCGTTACATCGCCGACATGCAGACCTGCAAGATCCTGCCGCCGCATGTCGACGCGATGCTGATGCCGCTGCGTGCCCTGATTGCCAGCCTGGATGCGCGCGACACCTGCCCGCAGATCGAGCTGGCTTGCGGTGACACCGTGACCGCGCTGGTGCTGCGCCACCTGGAGCCGCTGAGCGCTGGCGACATCGCCCAGCTGCGCGCCTTTGCGGCGGAGCACCACGTGCAATGGTGGCTGCAGCCCAAGGGACCGGACACCGTGAAGCTGCTGGACGAGGGCGGCGAGCGGCTGTCGTACGCACTGCCGGACTTTGGCATCACCATGCCGTTCAAGCCCACGGACTTCACCCAGGTGAACCCGCACATCAACCGTGTGCTGGTGAGCCGGGCGCTGCGCCTGCTGGATGTGCAACCGCACGAGCGCGTGATCGACTGGTTCTGCGGCCTGGGTAACTTTACGCTGCCGCTGGCCACGCAGGCCCGTGAGGTACTGGGCATTGAGGGCAGCGAGGCCCTGGTGGCCCGCTCGCGTGAGAACTATGCATTGAATCAGGCCCAGGCGCCGGACCATAAAGCGCTGGCAGCTACTGATTTTGTAGCGCGCAACCTCTTCGAGATGACGCCCGAGATGCTGGTTGCCGACGGCGCCGCCGACAAGTGGCTGGTGGACCCGCCACGCGAAGGGGCGTTTGCGCTGGCCAAGGCGCTGGCCGACATCGAGCAGGCCCGCATTGGCGCCGAGGGCGCTGGCCCGTTGCCCGCAGGGGCCGAGGGCTGGACACCCCCGAAGCGCATTGTGTACGTGAGCTGCAACCCGGCCACCCTGGCGCGCGACGCGGGGCTGTTGGTCCATCTGGCCGGCTACCGGTGCACGGCGGCAGGCATGATCAACATGTTCCCGCACACGGCCCACGTGGAGAGCATGGCGGTGTTCGAGCGCGTCTGAGAGGCCGTTAGAAAGATGGTGCGCGGAGGGTTCAGTCCTCCGTCCCCCGGGCGTCACGTCAGCTGCGGTTGCGGCTGGCGGCGGGGTCGCGGGGTTCGGTTTCGATGTCGGGCGCGCGTTCACTGCGTTCGGGCTTTTCCACCTTGCCCAGCACCGAGGGCGTGCCCTCGATCTTGTTCTCACGCATGTAGGCGTCCATGTCCTTCCAGCCTGCAAACACCGACGCCTTGGAGGCCTTGGGGTTGAGGGTGTAGCAGTCTTCCAGTCCCCGCAGTGCGTGGCGGCAGGCACCGCCAATGGCCTTGGCCTCGGAGTCGCGTTGCGCCACGCGGGGGTCAGGGCCCAGGCCGGGGATCTTGTCGCAGCCCGCAAGCAGCAGCAGGCCCGCCAGAACCATCAGGCGCAATGCGGTGGAGGGACTTTGTGGATACATGTACTTGCATTATCGGCACACTGGCCGCGCTATTGAGGCCTGATCCAGGGGCGGGGCCCACAAAAAAGGCTCCCGAGGGAGCCTTTTGATGGAGGTCAAGGGACTGGCAGGGCTCAGTCGCGTTCGCCGCCCATGATGCCCAGCAGGGCCAGCAGGCTCTGGAACACGTTGAAGATGTCCAGGTACAGGGCCAGCGTGGCGCTGATGTAGTTGGTTTCGCCGCCGTCCAGGATCTGCTTCAGGTCGTACAGCATATAGGCGCTGAAGATACCGATGGCCAGCATCGAGATCACCATCATGCCCACGCCGGAGCCAACGAACACATTGATGATGCCGCCGACCATGAGCACCAGCGCGCCCACCATCAGCCACTTGCCCATGCCCGACAGGTCACGCTTGATGACGCTGGCCAGGCTGGCCATCACGAAGAACACACCGGCCGTGCCGGCGAAGGCCGTCATGATGAGATCGGTGCCGTTCTTGAAGCCCAGCACCATGCCGATCATGCGTGACAGCATCAGGCCCATGAAGAACGTGAAGGCCAGCAGCACGGGCACGCCAGCGGCCGAGCGCTTGGTCTTTTCGATGGCGAACATGAAGCCGAACGCGCCACCCAAGAACACGATCAGGCCCAGGCCGCCTGTCAGCGAGCGGGTGATGCCGGTGGCCACGCCGATCCAGGCGCCCAGCACCGTGGGGATCATGCTCAGGGCCAGCAGCCAATACGTATTGCGAAGCACCTTGTGGCGCTCTTCCTGCGAGATGCCATAGCCCGCAGAGTGGCCCAGGGTGGTGACTTGGTCATTCATCTTGTGTCTCTCCTTGTTGGCCTGCACGACGCAGACACGACAAATTCTAGATGGTGACGCTTTTTTGCTTTCCAATGACCGCATCCGGTCGCCTACTTTTGGTAAGGATACTTTCACCCTGGCTGGGGGCAACGGCGCGGGGGATGCCGGTATGCTCAGTCCTCTTTGTGTGCCGGGTCGGCCTGTTTGGCCCGGCTTCCTCCCCATCTTTCGGATCTCTCCATGAAAACCAAGCACGAACTCGAACTGGCCGACGTCAAGGCCGTGGCCGCCGCCGCTGAAGCCGAAGCGCTCAAGAATAACTGGGCCGTGACCATTGCCATCGTGGACGATGGCGGCCACCTGCTGTGGCTGCAGCGCCTGGACGGTGCAGCGGCGGTGTCGTCGCACATCGCGCCTTCCAAGGCCCGCACGGCCGCTCTGGGCCGCCGCGAAAGCAAGGTCTATGAGGACATCGTCAATGGTGGCCGCACGGCCTTCCTGAGCGCGCCCACCATTGACGGCCTGCTCGAAGGCGGCGTGCCGATCATGAAGGACGGCCAGTGCCTGGGTGCCGTGGGCGTGAGCGGCGTAAAGTCCACCGAAGATGCGCAGATCGCCCGCGCGGGCATTGCAGCCCTGGGCCTCTGATTCGGGTGCTCCCGGCAGGAATTACAGTTGCTCTCATTTTGATAGCTGTAAGCGCATATTCAACTAGCGCGTGAGGCTGAAAACGCTTCAAAACTCATTGAAAGCATAAAAAAACCGGCCTCTGTGCCGGTTTTTTGTTGGCGGGGTCGGGGGCAGCAAAAAAAGCCTGGCTACGCGGGCGCAAACCCTTTGGCTGGCAAAAACGACCCTTTCGAGCTTGTTGCAAGCCCGGGAGTCGCCCCACGATGAAACTATTTGGTCAGGATGAGCTTGCCCAGCTTGGTGGCCTGCAGGCGGTACACCGAGCCGTTGTGGCTGATGGCGACCGTCTTGTGGCCTTGCAGCAGCACGCTGCTGTCCAGCGCGGCGGAGGCGCCCTGCGCGCCGGACGACGATGCCTCGCCAGATACCGGGGCGCCCGTCGGGTCGGCGGACGCAGTGCGGCGGAGCGGGGCGGAGGTCAGGGAGGCTTGCATGGAGGTTTCCTGGGTCATTGCAGTGCGTTTTGTTAATGATAACGATTCGCAATTACAAGTCAAGCGAACGGTGTGTTTCTTTTTGTTCCTGGGTCTGGCCCGCATCAGGCCCAAGGGCGGGGCTCTGTGCGCTGCGGGCACCGGGTAAGCAGGCGATGAGCCCGCTGCAAAGTTCAACCTCTTTGCCGCCCGCCAGCGCGTCCCTCATGGGTAGGCTGGCAGGACGCGCAGGGGGCTGCAGGTAGCTGTCGCCGTGCCTTTACTGCCCTTGTGGGTCCGTCACAAACCCGATCTTGCGCACCCCCGCGCGCTGCGCGGCGGCCATGGCTTGAGCCACGAATTCGTAGCGCACGTTCTTATCGCCACGGATGTGCAGGTCCGGCTGGGGCTCCTTGGCGGCCTCGGCTTGCAGGCGGGGGAAGAGTTCTTCTTCGGACACCTGCGATTCGTTCCAGAAGAACTTGCCATCGGCCGACACCGACAGGCGCACGGTCTCGGGCTTGACGTTCTCGGGCTGGTTGGTGGCACGGGGCAGGTCCACGTTCACCGCGTGTTTCATCACCGGCACGGTGATGATGAAGATGATGAGCAGCACCAGCATGACGTCCACCAGGGGCGTCATGTTGATCTCGTTCATCACGTCATCGGTGTCGTCTTGGGTTCCAAAGGCCATGGCTTAGCTGCCTTTCTTCATGGGCAGTACCTTGCCCGGCTCGCCAGCGTTCACGCGGGCGCCGGTCACAAAGTAGGCGTGCAGGTCATGGGCAAAGCTGTTCAGGCCGTTCAGGATGGACTTGTTGCCGCGCACCAGCGCGTTGTAGCCCAGCACCGCCGGGATGGCCACGGCCAGGCCCAGGGCGGTCATGATCAGCGCCTCGCCGATGGGGCCGGCCACCTTGTCGATGGTGGATTGGCCCGATGTGCCGATGGCCAGCAGCGCATGGTAGATGCCCCACACGGTGCCAAACAGGCCGATGAACGGGGCGGTGGAGCCCACCGACGCCAGGATGGCCAGTCCCGAGGACAGGCGGGCGGTGAACTCGTCGATGCAGTTGCGCAGGCAGCGGGTCACCCAGTCGCTCACGTCCAGGCTGTCGTGCAGATGGGCCTTGGTATTGCGGTGGTGGGCGGTGGCTTCGCGGCCCTCCAGCGCCAGGTGGCGGAAGGGGTTGGTCGGGTCGGCGCCCAGCTTGGTCAGGCCAGCGGCAAAGTCTTCGCTGTGCCAGAAGTCCTGGGCGGCGCGGGCGTGTTTCTTGAACTTGATGATGTCCAGCGCCTTGATGAGGATGACGATCCACGAGGCCAGCGACATGGCCAGCAGCAGGATGGCGACGGCGCGGGTGACAAAGTCACCCTGGATCCAGACGTTGGCGATGCCGAATTGCGATTCCATGAAAACTCCCTGAGCGGTGATTGGTTTATTCGAGAACAAAGTTGACGGGGACGAGGTTCCACATGGCCTCGGGCACGCCGTTGCGTTTGCCGGGCACAAAGCGCCAGCGCATCACGGCGTCCTGGGCCTGGCGGTCCAGCCGGTCAAAGCCGCTGGACTTGTTGACCTCGACCTTCTGCGGCACGCCGTCGGTGCCGATGAGCACCCGCAGCACCACCTTGCCTTGCTCGCCCATGCGTTTGCTGATGGCGGGGTAGCTGGGCTTGGGGTTGTTGAGATAGGCCGCGTCGCTGGACGGCAGCTCGATCTTGGGCGGTGCAGGGGGTGCCGGTGGCGCAGGCGCGGGGGCCGGGGGCGCCACGGGCGCCTCAATGGGCGGCGCGGGCGGCTGGGGCGTGGTGATGCCCGTGGGGGCATTGGGCGCCGGCGTGGGGTCGGCAATGGCCACCGGCATCGGGGCCGGGCGGGGCGCGGCCTTGGGGGCGGGCTTGGGCGGTGGAGGAGGGGCCGGTGGCGGTGGGGTGACCTTGGGCGGGGCGGGTGGTGCGATGAATTCGCTGAGCAGCTCGGCCGGCACGATCACCTCTGCCGCCTTGCGCACCAGGCCGGATTGCAGGGCCCAGATGCCCGCCACATGCAGCGCCACCACGGAGCCGACGATCACGGCATTGCGGCTCACACCGCCTGGGGGGGCGAAACGATCAGGGTGAGACATAAAAAGAAAGGAAGGGCAACGCCGACCCAAAGCATAGGGCCGACGTTGCCGGGTAAACCCGGATTATTTGCGAAAGATCCACCAAGCCGATCCTGCGACCAGGATCAGGCTGCCTGCGAGGGTTGAGAGGAGTTCCATGACTTGCTTTCCAGGATGGAGCTGGCAAGCTGGATCGCCTGTGGCGCCGCGTCGTTGCGCAAGGCGGCTACCGGTTGCGAAGCACTGCACTGCGCCACCACGTCGCGGGCGCAGCTTTCGCAGCATCCGCATTGGGTGGCCACGCCCAGCTCGAACTGGATCTCATCGAAGCTCATGCCGGCACGGGCATGGCGGGCAATCTCACGGTCCGAAACCCGGCGGCAAACACAGACGATCATGGCGGCAGGCAGTGTGGCTGGCTGTTGAAAGGATGATTGAGATTATAAATACGAATCTATCGCATTTGCAATAAATCATTCCTGCCGACAGGGGGAAGGTGACACCTGCCTCTGGCGGGTTGCCGATACCCCGGGCTCACCCTCTGCCCGATGGGGCCCCGTCCTGCCCCTCCAGCAGCGCAGGTGCGGCCTCTGCCAGCGTGGCGCAGCCGGTCAGCGCCATGGCGACTTCCAGCTCGTCGCGCAGCAGGCGCAGCACGTGGGCCACGCCCGCCGCCCCTGCATTGGCCAGGCCCCACACGGCAGGGCGACCCACCAGCACGGCCGATGCGCCCAGCGCCATGGCCTTGAGCACGTCGGTGCCGCGCCGGATGCCGCCGTCCACCAGCACCGGTACCGCGCCGCCCACGGCCTGCACCACGCGAGGCAGGGCGGTGGCGGTGGCGGGGGCCGAGTCGAGCGTGCGCCCGCCGTGGTTGGACACGATGAGGCCCGCCGCGCCCACCGACACGGCCTGGCGCGCGTCGGCGGGGTGCAGCACGCCCTTGAGCAGCACTGGCAGCCGGGTGATGGACTGCAGCCACGCTATGTCGTCCCACGTGGGCGCATGGTGGAGCAGGCCGTCGAACAATGCGCTCTGGCCGGGGCTCAAGGGGGAAGAGACGGGTGCCTGCAGGCCCGCCAGGTTGACCGGGCCCACGCCGGGCGGCAGCCGAAAGCCCGCGCGCCGCTCCCGGTCGCGCACGCCGCTGGTGGGGGCGTCCACCGTGAGCACCAGGGCCTCGTAGCCGGCCGCTTCGGCGCGCTGCACCAGCGCCTGGGTGAAGCCCCGGTCCGGCTGCAGGTAGAGCTGAAACCACAGCGGGCCGCGCCCCGGGTCCGGCAGCACGGCCTGGGCCACGCTCTCCAGCGACACGCTGGCCTGGGTGCTAAGCACCACGCCCGCGCCCAGCGCCGCTGCGGCGTAGGCCATGGCCAGTTCGCCATCGGGGTGCGCCAGGCGCTGGAAGGCCACGGGGGCGAGCAGGATGGGGTGCGCCAGCGTGCGGCCCAGCAGCGGCACGCGGGTGTGCCCACCCGCCAGCGACCGCAGCACGCGGGGCCACAGGGGCAGGGCGTCCCAGGCGCTGCGGTTGGCGCGCAGGCTGATCTCGTCGGCTGCGCCGCCGCTGAAGTAGGCCCAGGCGTTGTCGTCCAGCTGCGTGCGCGCGTGCTGCTCGTGGTCGGCCAGGGTGACCAGGCCCGGGGGGATGGTGTGGCGTGCAGGAAGTTGGGGCATACAAACAAAAATAGCACCTAGCGCTAGTGGATCATGCGCTGGATGCTATAAAAATAATAGTATTGTGCCGGTCATCTCATACCCAAGGTCGCTGCCGTGGGAGAGGGGGCCTGCGGTGCCTCACACATCGGCCCACATGCGCAGCAGGTTGTGGTACGTGCCCGACAGCGCGATGGCCGACGGGTCGGTGTCGCCGTGCGTCTGGCGCAGCTTGAGCAGGGCCATGTCCATGTCGAACAGCAACTGCCGCTGCTCCAGTCCGCGCACCATGCTTTCCACCCAGAAGAAGCTGCTCACGCGGTGGCCGCGTGTGACCGGCGCGACTTGGTGCACGGTGCTGCTGGGGTACAGGATCATGTCGCCCGCTGGCAGCTTGATGCGCTTCTCGCCCAGGGCTTCCGCAATCACCAGTTCGCCGCCGTCGTAGTCGCCGGGTGGCGTGAGGAACAGCGTGCACGACAGGTCGCTGCGTACCCAGCAGTTGTCGGCGCGCGAGTGCATGACGGCGCTGTCCACATGGTTGCCATAGTAGTTGGCGCCATCACCGTACTTGTTGAACAGCGGGTTGTAGATGCGGCGCGGCAGCGCGGCCGAAAAGAAGAGGGCGTTGCGATTCAACGCGGCCTTGACCAAACCCTGGAGCTGCGCGGACAGCTCGCTGGACTGTGCCAGTTGCAGGTTGTTTTTCTGGTGCACCGCCTGGCCGCCCGCGCTGCGGGCGCCGTCCACCCAGAGGGCGTCGGCTGCCCAGAGCTTTTGCCGGAAGAACGCGACCTCGTCGGCGGTGAGAACGTCTTGGATGTGCAGGAACATGGAGCCATTGTGAACCGGCCCCGGGCAGTGCCGGGGCCGGTTCATTCGAGGGACTTCAGAGGTGCGTCAGAAGCGTGTCTTCAGCGTCAGCTGCACGGCGCGGGGCGCGCCGGGCGTGTAGAAGCCGCGGTACAGGCCTTCGGCATACGTGCGGTCGAACAGATTGCTCACGTTCAGCTTCAGCGAGGTCTTGTCGTCAAACGCGTACTCGGCCATGGCGTCCACCACCGCAAAGCCGCTGGCGTACACGGCGCGCGAGCCCTCGGGGTTCTGCTTGGCGCGGTACGTCAGGCCGGCGCCCACACGCAGCTTGGAGGTGACGGCGTAGGTGCTCCACACGCTGCCGCTGTGCTTGGGCGTGAGGCCGGGGCGGTCACCCTGCACCTGTGCGCCGCCGCCATTGGAGGCCAGCACCACGTTGCTCTTGTCGATCTTGGCTGACGGGATCCAGGTGTGGTTGAAGAACAGTTCCCACTTCGGTGTCAGGCGGCCCGCCAGGTTGAACTCCATGCCGGTGGCATGGCGCTTGCCCGAGAGCAGTTCCTGCGCAGCAGCGGTGTCGGGGTCGGTGTTGCGCTCGTTGTATTTCTGGCTGTAGAAGGCGGCCACACCCAGCAGGGCGCGGCGCTCGAACAGCTCAAACTTGCCACCGACTTCGATGTTGCGGCTCTTTTCTGGGTCGGTGTTGGCGGCGCGCGCCGTGGTGGTGCCAGGGTTGCCAAACTGGTAGGTGTCGCCCGAGGTGTTGTACGAAGTACCGTACGACACGTAGTACGAGGTCAGCTCGTCAGGCTGGAAGATCAGGCCCAGGCGGGGGCTGAACAGGCTGTCGGAGCGGGAGTTGCTCAGGCTGCCAGCGGCGTTGTGGTACGCGGCGCGGAAGTTGTCGTAGCGCAGGCCTCCGACGAGCTTGAGCGTCTCGGTCAGCGACACGGTGTCCTGGAAGTACAGGCCCAGGTTGCGCGATGTGAAGGTGTTCCACTGCACCGGCGCACGGCCGTCGGCCACCCAGGCGCCATCGTTGGGCGTGCCCACGGTGGTGGTGGGGCGTGTGGTGGTGTTGGCGTAGTTCTGGTTGCGCTTGGCGTCGTCGTCGTAATAGTCCACGCCGGTCAGCACGGCGTGCTTGCGGCCACCCCAAGTGTAGGTGTTGTTGTAATCGCTTTGCACCTGCAGCACGTTGCTTTCGCCCACACGGCCCTTGGAGCCACGGGTCAGCACAGTGTTGCTGTTGATCTGGTCCAGCGTGATGGCGCTGTTCTGGAAGCCTATGGTGCTGGCCAACAGGTCGCGTTCGTACTTGCCGTAGCGCAGGCGGGTGGTCAGCTCGCCGTTGTCGTCAAAGCGGTGGATGTGGCCCAGCGTGACGTATTGCGAGGTGGTGTCGTTGTGGTCGCTGGCCAGGCCGTAGTACTTGCCGGCTTCCAGCGGCATGTTGATCTTGCCGTCGGCCGAGAGGCGCCAGGGGTGGTTGTAGAGGGGGCGGCCCTTGGATTCGAGGTAGTACAGGCCGATGGAGAACTCATCGCGCGTGCCGATGCCCCAGGCAAACGTGGGCGCGATGCCGCGCTTGTCCTGCTTGGCGCCGTAGTTGTCGTACTCCTGCACCATCGCGTTCAGGCGGAAGGCCGCGTTTTCGCCCGTCACCCAGTTGAAGTCGCCGGTGGCGCGGTGGTACTTGCCGGTGCCCAGCGTGTAGGCTGCTTCGTGCTGGTCGATCAGCAGCGGGTACTTGTTGACCTGGTTGACCACGCCGCCGGTCGAGCCCTTGCCGAACAGCATGGAGGCCGAGCCCTTGAGCACTTCGATACGGTCGTTGTTGAAGGTGTCGCGCTCGATCAGCGGGGCGTCCTTCATGCCGTCCACATAGATGTCGCCCGCCAGGCCCAGTGAGAAGCCGCGCAGGCGCACATCTTCTTCACCGGTCTCGCCGGACTGGAAGGTCACGCCCGCCGTGGTGCGCAGCACTTCGCGGAAGTCGTCCTGGTTGCGGTCGTTCATCAGCTTTTCGGTGAACACCGTCACGGACTGGGGGATGTCCTTGATGTCCTGCTTGCCCTTGCCCACGGTGGTCTTCTTGATGAGCAGGGTGTCCTTGCCCTGGACTTCGGCGGTTTCCTTCACCGTCACGGTAGACAAGGTGGTTTCTGGCGTGCTGGTCTGTGCCATGGCGCCCATCGAGGCAGCCAGCATCAGCGCGCCCAGCGGCAGCAGGGCCCTGTCGGACTGTGCGGCTTGCGAGGGCACAGCAGTGGGAGAAACAACAAATGCGGGAGAAGAACGCAGCATGCCGCTGCGGCGCTGGGCGCGAGATTTAGCCAAGAGGGCCTCCGTCAATAGGGGTGTGCAGGTGGCGCGCAGGGGCACCAAGAGCAGGCGAGAGGCAGTGGCTAGATCAACATGGCTGTGCGTCGTCGTGCAGCTTTATGTTACATCAAATGCGGGTCATTCTCATTTGCATTGATGCGAGCGCGCCACACTTCGGCAGGGTAGGGGCGTAAAAAAACCGGCAGAGCCGGTTCTTTTAGGGGTGCGACGCGGGTCGCAAAGCGCCAGGGCTTACTTGACGTGCTTGCCGATCAGGCCAGCCAGTTCAAACATGGAGACCTGGGGCTTGCCGAACAGCTCCTTGAGCTTGGCATCGGCGTTGATGTTGCGCTTGTTGGTGGCGTCCTGCAGGTTGTTGGCCTTGATGTAGACCCACAGCTTGCTGATGATCTCCGTGCGCGGCAGAGGTGCCGAGCCCACCACAGCGGCCAGCGCGGGGCTGGGCGTGAGCGCCTTCATGAATGCGGCGTTGGGGGTCCGCTTCTTGGCGGGTGCAGCGGCCTTCTTGGCTGCTGGGGCTGTGGTTGCCGGAGCTTTTTTTGCAGTTGCCATGTTGGGTTGTCCTTGTTGGGAATGAATTTTTACCAGCGAAAACGACGCTTTCCCACTGGCAGGCTGATGCTAATGGGAAAAAAACGCGTTTCCAAGGGAGAAACGGCTTTTTTTGCCTCGATTTGTAGCGGTGGCGCCGCGCAGCGTGCAGCAATGGGCCGCCAAGGCGCGCCAGGCTTGACAAAGGCGCCGTCGATGGACGGGTTTCAGGTGCAATGCGTGGGAGAACGTTCGGGGGGCTGCGATAGCTTCGCGACGGGAGTGACCGTGGCTGCATGACAATCCTTCAAAACCGATTTGCCGCAGAACGAACGCGATGCGCCTGCTGTTGGGTGCACCCATGGGCCGGTCGTTAGGTGTCTGGCGTGCTTGTATGTGCACCTGCCACTGTGGCAGGCTGGACTATGGACCTGTCTGGTTGACTGAAATGAAAGGATCTTGGAATGGCTGCAGCTTCGCTTCCCTCCCTCTCGGCGTTTGCCACCTGCGACTTTTGTGACGTCCACAAGGGCGACATCAGCGGCGCGTTCCGCGTGCTGCCCCCGGTGTTCCAGCACTTCGGTGGCGTTGCCTCGTTCGCTGGCCCCGTCGCCACCGTCAAATGCCACGAGGACAACACCCAGGTGAAGGCGGCCGTCGAGTCTCCCGGCGAGGGTCGGGTGCTGGTGGTGGATGGCGGCGGTTCGCTGCGCCGGGCCCTGGTGGGCGGCAACCTCGCGGCGGCAGCGGCCCGCAATGGTTGGGCCGGTATTGTGGTGGACGGCTGCGTGCGCGACGTGGCCGAGCTGAACGCAGAAGCCGTGGGCATCCGCGCCCTGGCGCTGATGCCCTTGCCCACCGAGCGCCGTGGCGAGGGGCAGCGCGACGTGACTGTGTTGATTCAGGGCGTGCCTGTGCGCCCTGGCGACTGGCTGTATGCCGATGCCGATGGCATCGTGGTCAGTGCGCAGCCCCTGCACGGCTGAACCCGGCCTTCTCTCGCCCCATCGAGTCTCCATGGCGAGCCGCTGAGAGGTGGTTGGCGGGGCGGCAGGTCAGCCGGCGTTGCCACGCCGCCGCCCCACGCGCACTGCCGCGCGCGAGGGCAGGGTGGCCAGCAACACGCTGGCCAGGGCGATGGCAAAGGCAACCAGTTGCATGCCCGTCAATGCCTCGCCCAAAAACAGCACGCCCACCAGCGCTGCACTCACGGGCAGCATGACCGAGAAGACGCCGCCCTGCGCTGCGGGCACGGCCTTGAGTCCGGTCATCCACAACCACACGGTCCACATGCAGGCCGCTAGTGCATAGAACAGCAGCAGGAGCCAGGTGCCCCAGCCCACCGAGGCAAACGGAAAGTCCAGCGCCAGATACAGGCCGAACGGTGTCGTCAGCACAAAGCCCCACAGGTTGATGAGCGAGGTGATGCGCTTGGGCCCCAGGCTACCGGTGAGCTTCTTGCCGATCACCGTGTAGGCGGCCTCACAAATCACCGCCCCCAGCAGCAGAATTTGGCCCCACCAGGCCTGGTTTTCAGTGTTTTTGGCTCCCAGTGCCGGTTCCATATGCGCCGCGTGCTCTGGTTTTGATAGCGAAAACAGGGCGATGCCCACCACTGCGCAAAGCACTGCCATCCAGGTGCGGGGCGCCACCCGCTCCCCTAAAAATGCCCAGCCCATCAACGCCACAGCCGCGGGAATGGCCGCCATGGTGACGCCTGCTGAAACCGCATCGGTCAGGCTCACGCCATAGATCATGCAGATGGTGAACAGAAAGTTGCCCAGAAAGGACTCCAGGAACAGCAGCCGTCGGGTCTGCGGTGTCAGTGGCGGCTCGTTGTCGGGCTTCTTGAGCCAGTGCAGCATGGCGATGCCCCCGATGCCAAAGCGCATCCAGGCGAGCAAGAGAACGGGCAGCACGGCCGCCAGCGGTTTGGACAGCGCCACATAGCTGCCCACCAGCGACATGCTGAGGGCTAGGCACAGATAGGCGAAAGGGCGGCTGGGCGGGGGCGTATTCACTAGACTGGGACGCTGTTCAAACAAAAAAGACTGCGCATCATGCCCGAGCCTTCTTTGCCAGCGGCCGTCCCGCGCCATGTGTTTGTGTACGGCACCTTGCGCCGTGGTGGGTCGAACGACATCACGCGCTTGTTGCCTGCACCGCGCTGGGTGGGGTTTGCGCAAGTTGCAGGGATGCTGTTCCACCTGGGGGCTTACCCCGGCATGACCCTGGGTGGCGACCGGCCGGTGCATGGCGAGGTGTACGCCATCGAGCCTGCGCTGGAGGTGGTGCTGGATGTTATTGAAGGACTGGGCGGGGATCACCCGACCGATGAGTACTGCAAGCGCGAAATTGTGGTGACGGTGGAGGGCCAAGCGCTGTCTTGTCTGGTGTACGAGATCCATCCCCGATATGCGCAGGGCGCACGCCGGATCGAGCACGGTGACTGGCTCAGGGCAGTTGGCGCTACACCCGCCTGAATTCTCACAATACGAAAGTTAAATTTCTTTATGTGGAATGCGATAGATGTTGCATTGCCGCAATTTTTCTCGATATGAGAAATCAATTTCTGTATTGAGAAATCGCGTGCTTAAGTGGTTGTTTTGAAAGAAGAAAATTTATCTCTTCTATAAGACATAAGAGCTTGCGCAAGTCTTATAGAAGACTTAAAGTTGTCTTCAAGGGCGGCACACAGCAGCCCGGCGTTTTCAACCAACCCCTGGAGTGATCTCATGCCCCAATCTCTCAACGAACAACTGAGCCGCGAACAGCAAATTGCCGCCCTGGAAAAAGACTGGGCACAGAACCCCCGCTGGAAGGGTGTGAAGCGCGGCTACTCCGCTGCCGACGTGGTGCGCCTGCGCGGCTCGTTGCCCATCGAGCACACCCTGGCCAAACGCGGCGCTGAAAAGCTGTGGGACAAGATCAACGGCGGCGCCAAGAAGGGCTACGTCAACGCCTTCGGCGCCATCTCTGCCGGTCAGGCCATGCAGCAAGCCAAGGCTGGCCTCGAAGCCGTGTACCTGTCGGGCTGGCAAGTCGCCGCCGACGGCAACACCAGCGAAACCATGTACCCCGACCAGTCGCTGTACGCCTACGACTCGGTGCCCACCATGGTCCGCCGCATCAACAACACCTTCAAGCGCGCTGACGAAATCCAGTGGGGTCGTGGCATCAACCCCGGCGACAAGGAATTCATCGACTACTTTCTGCCTATCGTGGCTGACGCAGAAGCTGGTTTCGGCGGCGTGCTGAACGCGTTCGAGCTGATGAAGAACATGATCGCTTCGGGCGCTGCCGGTGTTCACTTCGAAGACCAACTGGCTGCCGTGAAGAAGTGCGGTCACATGGGTGGCAAGGTGCTGGTGCCTACGCAAGAAGCCTGCGAAAAACTGATCTCCGCACGTTTCGCTGCCGACGTGATGGGCGTGTCCACCATCGTGCTGGCCCGCACCGATGCCGAAGCCGCCAACCTGATCACGTCCGACCACGACGCCAACGACAAGCCTTTCCTGACCGGCGAGCGCACGCAAGAAGGCTTCTACCGCGTGAAGAACGGCCTGGAGCAAGCCATCAGCCGTGGCGTGGCCTACGCTCCTTACGCCGATCTGGTGTGGTGCGAAACCGGCGTGCCAGACATCGGATTTGCTCGTGAATTCGCTCAGGCCGTGCACGCTGCGTGCCCCGGCAAGCTGCTGTCCTACAACTGCTCGCCATCGTTTAACTGGAAGAAGAACCTGAACGACAAGCAGATCGCATCGTTCCAGGAAGACCTGTCCGCTCTGGGCTACAAGTACCAGTTCATCACGCTGGCCGGCATCCACATCAACTGGTTCAACACCTTCCAGTTCGCCCATGCATACGCTCAGGGCGAAGGCATGAAGCACTACACCGAAATGGTGCAAGAGCCAGAATTCGCAGCACGCGAAAAGGGCTACACCTTCGTGTCGCACCAGCAGGAAGTGGGCGCGGGCTACTTCGACGACGTGACCACGGTGATCCAGGGCGGCTCGTCTTCTGTGAAGGCCCTGACGGGTTCGACCGAAGAAGAGCAGTTCCACTGATCTGAGCGGGACCTTGGCGCTCAGTAGGGCGCTGAGGTTGGGTCAGTGAAAAACCACCTGATGCTTCGGTATCACGGTGGTTTTTTGTTTAATAGCTGGATTCCGCCAATTGCTGCTCCTAACAGGCTACTGACTAGTACTTCAGCATCCTGTCAAGCAATCTCGACTTAAAGTCGCCCGGCTCCTGATAAACCGCTACTCGCTTGAACATGGGTGATTAGCGATTTGGCTATTACCTCTCCCAGGCGCACGGGTACGGCATTGCCGATAAGTCGGCCCATGCTGCTGAATTTGATTTTCCCCCCCTCAGGCACGAACGAGTAGTCTGCTGGAAAAGTCTGCAGCATGGCTGCCTCCCTGAGCGAGATGGCACGATGCTGCTCGGGGTGTCCAAAACGGCCATTGCCATACCCGAAGCACTGGGTGGTCATAGTCGGCCCGGGCTGGTCCCATTCCATGCGTCCGTAGACACTGGGATAGGTAGCACCGCTTGCCTTGCGATGACATGCAGCTTGCAGTTGTTCGGGCCAGTCGCGCCATGTACCCCCGGGGCGCGAGGCCTTAATTCGAGCAAAGTTCAGTGAAGTAAGAGAAGCTGAGACGTGGAGCGGATCAGCCGGGTCTTGCTCACCGGCGGCAATCGGACGGAGACCCCCAATGGTCTCTCTCACGCTAACTTTCGCCAAGCCATCTGTGTGCAACCGCAACTCACTGTCTCCCAACCGAGAAGCCAGAAAAACCAGTCGCCTTCTGGTTTGGGGCACGCCGAGTGAAGAGCACTCCACGACGCTCCACCACTTTTTGTATCCACGCAAGCTGCCTACAAAGCGTTCAAAAACGTCGTGCTCGAGAAGTTGAGGAACGTTCTCCATCGTCACAAGCTCTGGCCGAACCTGATTGACAAGGCGACCGAACGCCAAAACCAGTGGCCATTGTTTGTCATAGTCTGCATTCCGACCACTTCGACTGTATTTCGAAAACGGCTGGCAAGGCGCACAGCCTGCGAGTAAACGCAAATCGGCATTCCCGAAAAGTGAACTCAAATCGACCGCCTTAAGACTTGCTACATCCCGTTCAATAAATTTTGCCGCATTATTTGCTTCATACGGGTAACTGCAGGTGTTGTCGATGTCCACCCCTGCCGCGACGTGCACACCGCCACGGACGAGTCCATGAGTGAGCCCACCAACGCCGCAAAACAGGTCCACGCCGACAATGCGAGGTTGGAACTCAGAGAGTTTTCTATACAAGCTAATCACCCTGGGCGCCGCTCGGGCACGAGAAACTCAAACCCGTCAATATAGGCCACGAATCGAGCAACCACTTCTCGCAAGTAGCTCACTGTTTTTTCCTTCAAATCAACTAACTGGTCTACTGAAACATCTTCAGCGCACTGCGCGAACGATATGGAGCCATGCGCAAGGCGGTTTCGCAGGTCTTTCACCAATGCAAGAGCGCCGAGATCGTCCTTAATGCGACGCTTGATACCGCGGTAGGCTTCAGGGCTCACAGTTAGCTGAAACCCGAGTCGAAGGCTGATCGCCTCAATGGCGTCATCATCCCAATTACCGCCACCACCCTTTTCGACAGAAAAACCCGCGAGTGGGAGTGCATTGACAAGACGCCCGCATAGATCCAACGCACTTGCGAGGCGATGGTCAGGCGTCAGTTCTACATGGGTCCGAGCTACAACTCGAACCCACTCTTTTCGCAGTGCATCACACAGATCGCCCGGAACCCAAATGCCAGCGTTCGTGGCAGCCTGTCCCACCGCGTCAATACACCGCGTCATAGTCGACTCGACCAAGTTGTAGAGCTGAAGATAGACACCCGAGTAAAGAATCTTTTGTTGCTGTGCGGTGATTGGATACTCCGCGCCTTCAAGTCGTGGTGGGCCTTCCCTCGCACGCTGTTCCACGACTTTCAGAAAGTCGAGATAGGCCTCAACTTCGGACAATCGCTCTTCAAATGTGTTGATCAACTCCATTTCACTGGCCTAGCAACCTTACTTTGACAAAGTTCATGCGATGCAGAAGTCGTGAGCGAGCATTAGCACCGTCTGACCCAATGACTTGACTGAATTCTTTGCTTGTCAACCAAGCGTTTACATCCGGTACGTCTTTAGCTGACAGAGCGGGAATTGCCTCTAGAGCCAACTTCGAACCAATAGCAATTGCTTCAAAGCGAGTGCGGGGTGTCGCGATTCCCTTCAAATTTCGCCTGAATCCATAGGGGAAAACGGACGCTACAAACGCCATCGTCTTGCTAAAAGACTCGCGGTACGTGGCCGCCAAGGTAGCATCAGCGTTGAATCGCTCGTTCATCGCTTTAACGTAGTTGAAAATAAATTCGGAAGGGCGGTCTTTATATCCTTCTAATCCATCGCCATACGCAAAAAAACGGGCAATCAACTCTTCACGCTCTCGTTCGTTTGCCTCCTTGCGAGATACGGGGGCAAGCTTGGAAAAATCATCATTCTGTGATAGCTCAATAATCAAGTCCATGAAGGCGCCCGCAAGTGCGCCCCTACGGACTTCTGCCTTGTTTGCAATCTTGCTTCCAGTATTTATTCGATCGAACATGTCGAATCTCGCCTGTTCATCGGCGTGTTCGTTCAAAACAATTCCACGTATGGAGCGATTGTTGATCTTGCGCCTACGTGCGTCCGACAAGTCTGAGAATTTGAACTGGGACAAGGCGGTGAGGCCATCGAGTTCGCCTAAGCGAAAGTCGCCAAGAACAAATTCTTCAATAGCCCTTAGTCGCTGAGATCCATCGACGATCTCAAGTTTTCCATCAGGCATCTCCCAAAAGAATAGGAATGGAACAGGAAGGCCGATAATCAAAGACTCAATAAATCGTGATTTTCGGTCGTCCTCCCATGTGTAAGCGCGCTGATAAGACGGCACTACAAACTCGTTCTCGCGCATCTTCTTCGCGAGCATCTCTACTGAGTATTCGGTCAGATAGAACTCAATGCGCTTGGATAGCTCGACAATCTGAGCTTCCGCCGCATCAATCTCCTCTGCAGTCTTGTCAGGAACATCAATTTGCTTGTGTTTGGTTGCCATGTCTCTCGCCGATCGCATTAGCTTTTTTGTCGCTGTGTTGAATGTTCCGCCATGCCAAGTCCCACCAGGCGGCGCACAGCCTCCGGTCTGGTTGGCAAATCTGGCTGCCGCTTCCTCCAGTGATCGACAGCGTCGAGCAAGTCGGCCTGAAACCGTGTACCTACCAGTGTTCCGGTGGTTGTTGCACGCCTTTTTGGCGGGCTTTTCTGCAGATCGGTTTGTGTTTTCACGTTAACACGATACCACGTCGCGAGAGGGCGATCGCTTTAGATGCCTAGACCTGATGTTTAGTTGGTTACGGGCGTTGCTGGCCCGAACTGGCTGTCGGCTTTTGACCCATGGGGCTCACTCGTTCCGGGTTGCCGTAGGTCAGCAACCTGCTCCTAGCTGATCCTAGGCGGACCTAGATGAGTTGCTGCTCTTGGTCGAGGACGGTTCTTCAGTGATCTATGTCAAACCCTACAGCCACCGGGCGGCCAAGTTAGCTTTTGCTGGTTTGCTGACTGAGTGGCGAGTTCCTTAAGCTACAGCGACGGCGATTCAGTACCGGTTGACATGCCGCTGATCTTCATGCGTCGCTCGACTTCCTTGATCAGGTCCGACGGCAATGTATCCAGTGCCTCGCAGAGCTTGAACACCATCCGGACACTGGGACTGTTCTTGCCCAGTTCGATCAACGAGATGTAGTTGCGATCGACATCCGCGCGCAGTGCCAAGTCAGTTTGACTCCACTTGCGTCGTGTTCGCAGGCTCCTGAGTGCCTGTCCAAATGCCTGATCTGGTTCCACCATCTGTGCTCAATAAGTTGAGCAAGGGTGGGGCAGCACGCCATCTGATTTGCTGCATATATACGGCAAAATTCATTGCAAACTTTTTCTCACCGTGCAGATTTCTTTCACTCCTCACTTCTAGGAGGACCCCCAGAGCATCCCAGTCCCTTCCCGCAAAGGCGGCCACAGATCCAACTCATCCCCTAAAACCATCGATTCACACCCATGCAATTCGTGAACCCCATCGTTTCCGTCACCCTCATTGCTGCCTTCTCCCTCACCGGCTGCTCCGGCCCCAGCAGCGAAGAACTCGCTCGCATCAAATCCGAATGCGCCAGCTTCCACAAACAAGAGCGCGCCAAGTTCGGTGCCGTCGTCAAACCCATCGACCACTGGACCAAGGATGGCCACATCGTCGTGGAACTGTCTGAAAAGGCCAGCGAAGACGCGAGCAAGTACACCAGCCACCTGTGCGTGTACGACAAGGACAAGGGAAGCATTGCGTTGCCCAGCGTGTTCGAGCGGTCTCGCTGGAGCAAGTAGTCACCAACCAGTATCCTCAACCAACATCCACCATCAATTTCAGGAGGGAGTCCATGGAATACGAATACAAGGTAATCGACGTGGCCGACGGTGCCATCAGCTCAGCCCTGCTGGGCGAAGGCCGCATCGAAACCGGCGTGCTGGAGGCCTACATCAACGCCATGGCCTCCGAAGGCTGGCGCATGGTGTTCATGACCAAGGTAATGCAGCGCCACCTGCTGGTGTCCGACCGAGAAACCCTCATGGTCACCTTCGAGCGCCGCGTCCCGGAATCCGAGAGAGCCGCCCGTGCCGCCCGCTGCATTGATGACGTCATAGCTGCCGAAGAGCAAGCCAAGCGGGTAGGGCGCAAGGCCGTCGCTGGTGCTGCAGGCGCAGTCCTGGGTGGCGCCGTCCTGCATGCCATCGCCGACCACCTGCAAGAGGGCGAGTAGTCGTCTGGATCGTCAACATCCCATTCATAAGGAGACCTATGGACTTGAACGAACGACTGGCAGCCCGCAGAAAAGAACTCGCCGACGAAGCATATAGAGCCCGCAGGGAGGCAGATAGGTTGCGCCAGGCTGAACTTGAAGCAGCCCGCCAGGCTGCGCAGGCCAAGGCTGCAGCGGAACCACCATTGCCCGACCCCATGACCTTGCAGACACCCGCAAAGAAAGCAGTGGACATAGATGAGGGGGTGGAGTTGCTCAAGGATGCCATCGAACGCACCACCAAGAAGCAAGTTGCCATCTTCTGTGCAATGGCTGTGCTCGCTCTGATCGGGCTGAGCAAAGACATCCTGATGGCGGTCTTCTGGGCTGTGTGTGCACTCGGGTACATCGCATTCACGCTCGGAGCCCACATCGAGGACATCAAAAAGTCCAGCATGCCGGAATAAACGCCAACCCCGCCACAGCTCCCCCTGCAACCGAAAGACCCGGGGACGCTAAAGCAGAGAAATACCCTCTAGGAAATCGACCAACTCAACTCGTGATGTATCGCACCCCACCGGGCGCCCCTGGAGCAATCCTCGGGCGCTTTTTCTTTGTCTGACCACTTCATCAAAAGGAAAGCTGCCTATGCAAACCTACCGAGACCACGATGCCTTGAACCGACTGGCAAGTACCGAGAATGCCCTGGGCCTTCACACCCTGGTGGCGGAACGGCTGGCAGAAGAAGCCTTCACTGAAATAGACGACTGGGCATCGCTGCTGCATGTCGTGGTGATGGACCCGGAAGACACCCTACAGGCTCTGGAGCAGCAACTGGGCTTCACCGTCCTTCACAACCGCTGGAATGGACTGGCGAACGATCACCCCGACTTCACGCCCTCTTGGGATGCCCTGGAGGTGTACGAACACTGGTATGTGCTGACCTTCATCCTGAGCGACGACGGTTTCGGCATTGTGGTGTTCATGCCCCGGGGCATCCCCCATGCACTGGCGGTGCTCTGTGATCGCTATGCCCACGAGGGCCACCCCTGATGACAAAGCAAGCCCCACCGCAACACCTGCTGGAGCCACCTCGCAGCGACCACCAAGCCACCTTCGGGTGGCATTTTTTTGCCCACCCAAAACTGAGAAAAACCGCGTATCTGAAATGAGGAATGTTCCTCGACAACCCATCAAAAGGATCACCAATGACAGATGCCAACCAACCCGATACCACTCCAGAAACCATCACCATCACTACCCTGCGCACCGACCAGTGCCCGTCCTTGTCCGGCCGCTCCACGCTCACCTACGAGCTGGGAAACGACCCCGAAGGCCGTCTGCACCTGCGTGTGACCCACAACACCGGCAAGGGCCACCACAACCCTTCCTGGGTCGCCTATGACGCTGTAGAGCCTTTGTTGATGGCGGCGACCACGCTGTCGGCATCGGCCCTGGCAAAGCTCTTTGCGGGCACCTCGGTGAACACCGCTGGTTTTGTGATGGCGGTTCTCAAGCACCTGGGGGTTCTGCAAGCAGTGACGGACAAGCGGCATGCCTACCAGTACGTGGAAGGAGTCGATTGGAAGGCCCGGCTGCAGGCGCCCAATCCACCCGCCGTTCAGTCCGCCAAAGAGCCCACCACTCAGCCCTCCACCCGTCCTGTGAAGGATGACAAGGCTCGCGGTAAGCGGGCAGGGGCCTCGGCCGCTTTCTAGGCAATCCCTGCGGTACCTGCAGACCCCCTCATTGCAAGCGGTAAGTCCACCGACCGGCGACACCTTCGCCCGGACCTATTACCTCTGCCTTGCTTTAGGAGTCTTCATGGCCGCTCTGCTCGCCGCTTCCCTGACCACCGTGCTCGTTCTTCACCTCATGGCTTCCGGCGCCCGCTGGTTGTGCCTGGTGGGGATGGGCCTGTTGATCTATGTGTTTCCGCTGCACTTCCTCGTGATCACTCTGATCGCTGCGGGGCTTGTGTACTACCTCGACACCTACCGAAAGAAGTAATCCATGACTTTCCATGACTGCGTTCTGACTGCCGCCACTGCCATCCTGGACCGCGACGTTCCGGTCGAACTCCTGCCTCTGACCATCACCAGCCATGCCGCAGGTCTGCTCGGGTGGGAGGCAGAGCGCCTGGGCGGCCCGGCCTGGGACTGATAGCGACCCCATCACCCCGGGGCAACCGGCCCGACTGCGGCCAACCTGGGCACCTCTTGCCTGCCTCTGGACCCGGCCCTCGCGTGCTGGCGCCGGACGTTGGGCAGTGGGTCTGAGAGCATTCGACAACCTCCCGGAGTGGTGCCGCTTGGTGCTACTCCGGGTGGAGCTCTCATTTTTTTGCTACGCCACATTCTGACAACTGGGTTGCAAATAGAACTCTCCGACGCGGACCCGTAATGCTCCCCTGACTCTTGGCGCAAGACCGCTTTTATTGCACCCCTTTTCAGTCCACAAAGCCATCTGCTTTTCAAAGAAATTATTATCCAAACCCACTTTTGGTTCCAAAGCTCACTCTTGCCTCAAAGCCCCACCTCGCTCCAAACCCACTTTTAGTTCCAAAGCCTATTCTCCCCTCAAAGCCTATTTTCTCCTCCAAGCCCACTCTCGTCTCCAAAGCCTACTCTCTCCTCAAAGCCTACTCTCTCCTCAAAGCCTACTCTCTCCTCAAAGCCTACTCTCTCCTCAAAGCCTACTCTCTCCTCAAAGCCCACTCTCTCCTCAAAGCCCACTCTCTCCTCAAAGCTCGTTTATTCATAAAGACATGCATTCCGCAAAGCCGATTTTCGGATTAACCAACCGACTTAGATAGCGAGCATGTTGTGATCGAAAAAAACTGGAAAAATAATACGTGATGGCATTGACTTTAAATTTTGGCAGCATTTAAAATTCATATTCCCGCAGCTGGTGGGAAAAACGTGATGCAGTGTATGTCACGACAACTGATAGGTGAGAGGTCGCGGCGGTCGGCCTCCCACCCGTTGATAACCATTCATAAGGAAATAATGCCGCAAAATTTGAAGTCCCAGTCGAACGAAAAAATCAGTCAACCAACCCTGACCAACTCAGGTGCGACTGACATGAGCGTTGAGGGAGAGGAGCTGCAGATCTGCGAAGGCGCAGATGCAGAGTGTGCTAACGATGACTCGCTGGATTGCAAGACAGTCCTGGCGCAAGTCATCGAGCGTGCAGCGGGGGGCGATTGCGGAGCCCCTTTTAGCCCAGAGGCTTTGACGGTCTTGTTGCATCTGCGCGATACGGACGCTGCTGAGTTCGTGCGCGTGAGGACACAACTCAAGGAAGCCAACAAAAAAATTCCATTGGCCCACCTGGATCGGGAACTTCGGCAGCACGCGAAGGCGGCTAAAGAGGTGTACCCGTCGCATCATGGCTATGCCAAGGATGCCTTGACCCGCCTTGCTGTGCATGGACACATGCCAGTATCGGTAGGGGGTTGTCTATTCGTGCCCAGCCCGTACTCTGCGCTGTGGAGTGACTGCCCAATGGGCACGCTCGCAAGGCTCACTGCCGAACGCCACGACGGCGGGGAGAACTGTTTTCGGCATGAGGACTACAGCAGCATCGTTTTGCATGCGGTATCCATCGCGTCGGATGAAGCGTTTTTTCAGAAAGCGCCGCTGGGCGTGGCTTGCAAGGACAGCTTTTTCAGCGTACAGGACAACCGGATCCACAAAGACACGCTCAGTCTTTCTCACCGTCAATGCGAAGCGCTCGAATACGAGCCAGCTGACGTGCCGACACCGCTGTTCAACGCGTTGCTGCACGACACATTCAAATCTTCTGTAGCGGGGGAGGAAGAAGAGCAGACGCGCGTCCTTCAAGAGGTGGCGGGGGCCATCATCCTTGGCCTCGGGGCTCGGTATCAAAAGGCGGTCTGCTTTTTTGATCGCTATGGCCGTGCTGGCAAAGGAACAATGCAGTCCATCTTCCAAAAGCTGCTGCCCCTGAATCTGGTATCAGCCGTACCACCCACTCACTGGAGTAGGGAGTACTACGCGGCCAAGCTGTGTGGCAAACGCCTGAACGTCGTGGGGGAGATGCCCGACGACATCACCATTCCAGCAGCGGAATTCAAGAGTGTCCTGGGTGGAGACCAGGTGATTGCGCGCAACCCTGCCGGGCAACCGTTCACGTTTCAGAACAGTGCAATGCATCTGTTCAGCACTAACCACCACATCCCCACGCGGGATCACACCGAGGCTTTTTATGCCCGCTGGCTGCTGATCGATTTTCCGAACAGCCTGCTGAAGTCTGGCCGCACGCCGGATCCGCAACTAGCCCAGCGAATCATCTCGCAGGAGATGTCGGGCATCGCTTACTGGGCGCTTGAGGGGGCCAAGAGACTCTTGGAGCAAGGCCGCTTCTCGTCATCCAAGGCCCACGATCGGCTGATGGCGGAGTGGCGGCGCAGTGCCAGTTCGATTGACGAGTTTCTTCACGAGTGCTGTGCTACGGGCTCCACATTGAAGGTTCGTCGGGCGGCGCTCTATGTGTCCTACAAAGAGTGGTGTCTGGAAAACGGCCGAAAGCCTTTCGCCAAGAGTAAGTTCGCGGACTTGCTTTCGCACAACCTGGCGGTAGATGTGCATCTGTCGGTCCTCGATGGCAATGAGATCTGGCGCGGGATCGACATGAAGTCGGCTACGCCAGCGGCAGCCGGTATCGGGCTGGATCCGCTTATTGACTTTTAACCCTCCCGGACGGGCGGGAGTGGGAAAAGTGGCTTTTTCCCCTGCGGACCTTGGGTAGAGCGGCGGGGCAGCGGGTATCTGCCTGTAACCCCTCTCTATCCCTGGTGTCTCGCTAAGCGGGCTTCACCTGAATGCTCCGGGGCGGGTTCGCAGACTCTGCTCTGTATTCGCAGTTCGCGCTGTCTGACTCTCTGGGATTCGTAGTCCCTGTACACACCACCATCCCATGCACCCGCCTCCATGCTGGGTGTGTGGCCTTCCTATTTCCTATGTATCCCAGAAAGGAATCAGCTTTTGAACCCCTGTGCGCATCCATCAAAGGAGTTCACATGCTCTTTGTCTTCCCGCCTTTATGGCTATCCGTCTTGCGGCGAGCTGGCTGCGGACTCCCACAAACCATCAACTATCAACCAAGGAGGGTCGCATGCCCATCGTTCAACTCAGTGCCCAGTTTGTGAAAGAAGCGGTGTGCCCGCCCGACAAAAAGAAGGTGGACTATTACGACAGCGCCATCAAAGGGTTCATCCTGGAGACCCGTCTCTCCGGGGGTAAGACTTTTCATCTTCGCTATCGGGACAACCACAGCAAGCTGCGCCAGTACAAGATTGGTGATGCTTCGGCCATCAGCTTTGACAAGGCCCGCCAGCAAGCTCAACGCTTGAGGTCGCAGACGGTGCTTGGCGAAAGTCCGATGGAAGGCCGCAAGGCGTTGCGTCAGGTGCCTACTGTTGCTGAATTCGTCACCGACATCTATATCCCGCATATCAAACTGCATCGAAGGAACATTCAGTCCACCCTCAGCTTCCTCAAGCATCACTTGCTGCCCCGCTTCGGTGCCAAACACATGGAGGAAATCACGGCAGACATGATCTCCAAGGCGCAGGAGGATTTGCGGGCTAAGGGCTACTCAGCGGCGCAGGCCGACAAGATGCCTGTCCTGTTCAAGATCATTTTCAATCTGGCCAAGAAGAAAAACACACCCGGCGTGCAATCCAATCCAGCAGCCGACGTGAAACTTTTCAACGCCGACAACGCCAGGGAGCGCTATCTATCCACAGAGGAGACCCTTCGTCTTCAGGAAGCCCTTGAGCGTGGTGAGAATGAGCAGATGAAGTACATCGTCAATCTGCTGCTGATGTTTGGTTGCCGTAAACGCGAGCTGCTGGAGGCCAAGTGGGAGGATTTCGATCTGGAGCGACGCAACTGGCACATTCCCATGTCCAAAAGTGGCAAGCCCCGCAACGTTCCTATTTCCATGAAAGCACTGGAGTTGCTGAAGACACTTCCGCGCTGGAAAGGGTGCCCCTATGTGGTGCCCAACCCGGCGACTAAGAAGCCGTTTGGAAATCTGTACTACCCATGGGAGAAGGTTCGCCAAGCAGCAGGTCTGCCGGATGTGCGCATGCATGATCTGAGGCACACGTTTGCGAGCAACTTAGTCAATTCGGGGCAGCCTATCTTCGTGGTCAGCAAGCTGTTGGGACACACCCAGATCAAAACCACGATGCGATATAGCCATCTTGGCGATGACACTTTGTTGTCGGCAGTCGATATGGCGGCACAGTTGGCCAACCCTGCAGAAAAAGCCCTGAAGAGCGCCCAGACTGTCTAAAATTTAAGCAGCGCTGAAACCACTCGTTGCCCGCCCACTCACGTGGGTTGGGTGGACGGTGGGGCGAAAAGGTGCGCAGTGGGCGGCGCAGAGGGTGTAGTTAGTGAGCCGACCGGGTAGGGCTCACTTTGACCGATTGGGTGGGGTGTGGGTGAGGGTGGAAAAACACCTGAAAAGCCCTAAAAAACTTTTTAAAAACAAAGACTTAGTTTATTGGCTGGAGTTTCAACACCTTCCAGTTCGCCCATGCATACGCGCAAGGCGAAGGCATGAAGCACTACACCGAGATGGTGCAAGAGCCAGAATTCGCAGCACGCGAAAAGGGCTACACCTTCGTGTCGCACCAGCAGGAAGTGGGCGCAGGCTACTTCGACGACGTGACCACGGTGATCCAGGGCGGTTCGTCCTCCGTGAAGGCCCTGACGGGTTCGACCGAAGAAGAGCAGTTCCACTGATCTGCGGGGCTCGGCGCCGCTTTGTTGTGGCGCCAAATGCACTCGACGAAAGCCCGAAGCATCTGCTTCGGGCTTTTTTTCTGGGTGCTGGGGTTAAAATCCATAGAAATTCACTGCACAAGAGCGAGAAAGGCAATCTGGTTATGACACCGCGAACTACATCGGAGATGTTGGCCGGCCTCTGAGGCTGGCTGTTCGCGCCTGCACGAGATTGCACACACCTCCAAAAAGCGCGGACCTGTTCCGCGCTTTTTTGTTTCCGGGGCCTGGCGCGTGCCCGTATCCAATGCACTGATTGCAAAGAAAGAGTTACTCCCATGATTCACATCACGCTTCCCGACGGTTCGCAACGCGAGTTTCCAGGCCCTGTCACGGTGGCCGAAGTAGCCGCCTCCATTGGCTCTGGTCTGGCCAAAGCTGCCTTGGCGGGCAAGATCAGTGACAAGGTGGTGGACACCAGCTACCAGATCACGGCCGACAGTCCGCTGTCCATCGTGACGGCCAAGGATGCAGATGGCCTGGACGTGATCCGGCACTCCACTGCCCACTTGCTGGCGTACGCGGTCAAGGAGCTGTTTCCTGACGCGCAGGTCACCATCGGTCCGGTGATCGAAAACGGCTTCTATTACGACTTTGCCTACAAGCGCCCCTTCACGCCTGAGGACCTGGTGGCCATCGAAAAGCGCATGGCCGAATTGGCGGCCAAGGATGAGCCTGTGGTGCGCCGTGTGTTGCCGCGTGATGAGGCGGTGGCGTACTTCAAGGGTCTGGGTGAGCACTACAAGGCAGAAATCATTGCGAGCATTCCCAGCAATGAAGACGTGAGCC
Source organism: Acidovorax sp. Root70 (assembly GCF_001428225.1). Taxonomy (NCBI): domain Bacteria; kingdom Pseudomonadati; phylum Pseudomonadota; class Betaproteobacteria; order Burkholderiales; family Comamonadaceae; genus Acidovorax; species Acidovorax sp. Root70. The sequence continues at coordinate 234,671 of NZ_LMHQ01000029.1, read as the reverse complement.
TGTACCGCGAAGGCAATTTCGAAGACCTGTGCCGCGGCCCCCACGTGCCCAGCACGGGCAAGCTCAAGTTCTTCAAGCTGATGAAGGTGGCGGGCGCCTATTGGCGTGGCGACCACCGCAATGAGATGCTGCAGCGGGTGTACGGCACGGCCTGGGCGACCAAGGACGAGTTGCAGCAGTACCTCACGATGCTGGAGGAGGCAGAGAAGCGCGATCACCGCAAGCTGGGTCGCGAGCTGGATCTGTTCCATATCGACGAGCATTCGCCTGGCACGGTCTTCTGGCACCCTAAGGGCTGGACGGTGTGGCAGGAAGTGGAGCAGTACATGCGCCGTGTGTACCGCGACAACGGCTACCAAGAGGTCAAGGGGCCGCAAATCCTGGATCAGGGCCTGTGGGAGAAAACCGGCCACTGGGACAAATACCGCGAGAACATGTTTGTCACGGAATCGGAGAAGCGTGACTACGCGCTCAAGCCGATGAACTGCCCCGGGCACATCATCATCTTCAAGCAAGGCATCAAGAGCTATCGCGACCTGCCGCTGCGTTTTGGCGAATTCGGCCAGTGCCATCGCAATGAGCCCACCGGGGGGCTGCACGGCATCATGCGCGTGCGCGCGTTCACGCAGGACGATGGCCATATTTTCTGTACCGAAGACCAGATTCAGTCGGAAGTGGTGGCCTTCACCACGTTACTGCAGAAGGTCTACAAAGACTTTGGATTCACACACATCATCTACAAGCTGTCCACCCGGCCAGAGAAGCGTATTGGCAGTGAGGAAAGCTGGGACCGCGCCGAAAACGCCTTGGCTGAGGGCCTGCGGGCGTCCGGTTGCGAGTTTGAATACCTGCCTGGCGAAGGCGCGTTCTACGGCCCCAAGATCGAGTACACGCTCAAGGACGCGCTGGGTCGCCCATGGCAATGCGGAACGATCCAGGTCGACCCCAACATGCCAGAGCGCCTGGATGCAGAGTTTGTGGGCGAAGATGGCGACCGCCATCGACCCATCATGCTGCACCGTGCCATCGTGGGTAGCCTTGAGCGCTTCATCGGAATTCTGATCGAGCAGCATGCGGGCGCCTTGCCCACCTGGCTTGCTCCCGTACAGGTTTCTGTGCTCAACATCACGGATGCGCAGTCCGATTACTGTCGTGAAATCGCAGCAAAACTGCAAAAAGCGCTGCCCAATCAAGGCCTTAGGGTGGCCCTGGATCTGCGTAACGAGAAGATTACGTATAAAATACGGGAGCATTCGATGCAAAAGCTGCCCTACATCCTCGTCGCAGGCGATAAGGAAAAGGCGGCGGGAGCCGTTGCAGTACGAGCCCGAGGCAATCGTGACCTCGGCGTGATGTCGGTGGATGCGTTCATTGAATTGATCGCTAACGACATCGCTACCAAAGCCTGATTTTGAACACAAAAACTGCTTTGCCGCTCGCGGTCTGTGCGGATGTAGCTACTTTATTTGTAGCAATTTGATTCAAGGAAGATAGCCATCGCTACTGAATTTCGTGATCGTCGCCACCGGGAAGAGCGCAAGCACCGCCTGAACCGTGAAATCATGGCCCCGGAAGTCCGCCTGTCCGGGCCTGACAACGAGCCTCTGGGTGTTGTCAGCCTCATGGAGGCCTTGCGCATGGCTGGTGAGTTGGACGTGGATCTGGTGGAAATCGCCGCCACGGCAAACCCTCCGGTATGCCGTCTCATGGACTACGGCAAGTTCAAGTACCAAGAGCAAAAGCGTGCGGCAGAAGCCAAAGCCAAGCAGACGGTCATTGAGATCAAGGAAGTCAAGTTCCGTCCCGGTACGGACGATGGCGACTACAACATCAAGATGCGCAATATCCGCCGCTTTCTGGCGGATGGCGACAAGTGCAAGATCACGCTGCGGTTCCGCGGTCGCGAAATCACGCACCAGGAACTCGGCTTGGCTTTGCTGAACCGGATTCGCGACGAGTTGGCAGACAGCATCATCATCGAACAGTTTCCAAAGCTGGAAGGCCGCCAGATGATCATGATGATTGCGCCTGGCAAGAAGAAGCCGGCGGCCAAGCCCGCGGCTGAAGGCGCTGCGCCGGCAGCGGGCGCGGCGGCCTGATCTGTCAGGTAGTTGCAGAGTTTGAGCACTGCGCCCGCGAGGGGGGAGTGCTCGAAAAGGTAGTGCTTTCGAGCATTGCCGAGAGAAGGGCGCGAGCCCTTCGATAAAAGTGGCTCGGGGCCAACAAGTTTGCAGATCGGTTTGCAAACGCCTCACGAGCACAACGAAAAGGAGCATTCACATGCCCAAAATGAAGACCAAGAGCAGCGCGAAAAAACGTTTCCGCGTTCGTCCCGGTGGCACCGTCAAGCGCGGTCAAGCCTTCAAGCGTCACATCTTGACCAAGAAGACCACCAAGAACAAGCGCCACCTGCGTGGTGCAGTTGCTGTGCATGAGACCAACATGGGCTCGATCGCACAAATGCTGCCCGGTGCTGGCCTGTAATTAACGACGAACAAGGAGTACATACATGCCTCGCGTCAAACGTGGTGTAACGGCCCGTGCCCGTCACAAGAAAGTTCTCGCCCTTGCCAAGGGTTTCCGTGGTCGCCGCGGTAACGTCTTCCGTATCGCCAAACAGGCGGTAATGAAGGCTGGGCAGTATGCCTACCGTGACCGCCGCACCAAGAAGCGCGTGTTCCGCCAGTTGTGGATCGCCCGTATCAACGCCGCTGCCCGTGAACTGGGCCTGACCTACAGCCAGTTCGCCAACGGCCTGAAGAAGGCATCCATCGAGATCGACCGCAAGATGCTGGCCGACCTCGCAGTGCACGACAAGGCTGCCTTTGGCAGCATCGTGGAGCAAGTCAAGGCCAAGCTGGCTGCTTGAGTTCACGATGAGCGGCTATCGTTCTGATAGCTGCTTGCGCAATAACAGCAAGGGCTAGGGCTTGAAAAGGCACTAGCCCTTGTTCATTTTCAAGAGTCGATATGAACGAGTTGGATTCCCTGGTCGAGAGCGCGACGCAACTGTTTGCCCAAAGCGCAACCCCTGCTGACCTCGAAAACGCCAAGGCGCAGTTTCTGGGCAAGTCGGGTCGTGTGACCGAGCTGATGAAGGGCATGGCTCAGCTGTCCGTCGAGGAAAAGAAATCCCGCGGTGCAGCCATCAATGTGGCCAAGCAGGCCATTGAGGCCGCGCTGACTGCGCGCCGCCAGGCGCTGGCCGATGCCGAGCTGCAATTGCAACTCAAGGCCGAAGCGCTGGACGTGAGCCTGCCAGGTCGCCAGCGCGGGCAGGGGGGGCTGCACCCCGTGTCCCTCACGCTCGAACGCATCCAGGGGATTTTTGGCTCGATGGGTTTTGACGTCGCCGAAGGCCCGGAGATCGAAACCGACTGGTTCAACTTCACCGCATTGAATACGCCGGAAGACCACCCCGCGCGCTCGATGCATGACACGTTTTACGTGGAGGGCGGCACTGCCACCGCCCCCAACCTGCTTCGCACCCACACCAGCCCCATGCAAATCCGCCATGCGGTGCAGCACGTGAAGAAGCACCGCGCCGCACTGGATGCCGGTCAGTCGATGCCTGAGATCCGCGTGATCGCCCCCGGCCGCACCTACCGTGTGGACAGCGACGCTACACACTCGCCCATGTTCCACCAGTGCGAAGGCCTGTGGATCGGTGAGAACGTGAGCTTCAAGGACCTTAAGGTCATCTTCACGGATTTCTGCCGCACTTTCTTTGAAAGCGACGACCTCGTGTTGCGCTTTCGTCCCAGCTTTTTCCCGTTCACTGAGCCCAGCGCCGAGATCGATATCCAATTCCAGACGGGCCCGCTGGCTGGTCGTTGGCTGGAGGTGGCCGGCTCAGGCCAGGTGCACCCCAACGTGGTGCGCAACATGGGCCTCGACCCCGAGAAGTACATCGGCTTTGCGTTCGGCATGGGGCCAGACCGCCTGACCATGCTGCGTTATGGCGTCAACGACCTGCGCCTGTTCTTTGATGGCGACATCCGTTTCCTGTCGCAGTTCCAGTAAAGCCCACCGATTTCGCGCTGCGCGCGTGCCTGGTGGCCGCGCTCCGCCCCTTTCGAACAAGAGTGTCCGACTATGCAATTTCCTGAATCCTGGTTGCGTGAGTTCTGCAACCCCCCTTTGACGACGGCCGAGCTGGCTGAAACGCTGACCATGGCAGGCCTTGAGGTGGAAGAGCTGCGCCCTGTGGCCCCGCCGTTCACCAAGATCGTGGTGGGTGAGATCAAGGAGGCGGTGCAGCACCCCGACGCCGACCGCCTGCGCGTGTGCCAAGTGGACGTGGGACAGGGTGCCTTGCTCAACATCGTGTGCGGTGCGCCCAATGCACGTGTAGGCATCAAGGTGCCTTGCGCATTGGTGGGCGCCGAACTGCCTCCGGGTGACGATGGCAAGCCGTTTCTCATCAAGGTGGGCAAGCTGCGCGGGGTGGAGAGCCAGGGCATGTTGTGCTCGGCCCGTGAGCTCAAGCTGTCGGAAGACCATGGTGGGCTGCTGGAGCTCGACGCTGCCGCGCCCGTGGGCCAAGACATCCGCACCCACCTGAACCTCGACGACACGCTGTTCACGCTCAAGCTCACGCCCAATCTGGCGCATTGCCTGAGCGTCTATGGCATCGCGCGTGAAGTGTCCGCGCTGACCGGCGTGCCGCTGCAGCAGCCATCGTTTCCTGCAGTGGCCGCAAAGCTGTCCGACAAGCTGTCGGTCAAGGTGAGCGCGCCCGACCTGTGCGGGCGTTTCTCCGGCCGCATCGTGCGCCACGTGAATACGCGGGCCGCCACGCCCCAGTGGATGCTGGACCGCCTGGCCCGTTGCGGTCAGCGTGGCGTGTCGCCGCTGGTGGACATCTCCAATTACGTGATGTTCGAACTGGGTCGCCCTTCGCACATTTTCGATTTGGACAAGATCCATGGAGGCCTGGACGTGCGCTGGGGCAAGCCGGGCGAGCAACTCAAGCTGCTCAATGGCAACACCATCACCGTGGACGACAAGGTGGGTGTGATCGCAGATGACAGCCAGGTCGAATCGCTGGCGGGCATCATGGGCGGTGACGCTACGGCGGTGTCTGACGATACCCGGCACATCTACATCGAAGCCGCCTTCTGGTGGCCCAAGGCAGTGGCGGGCCGCTCGCGCCGGTTCAACTTTTCAACGGATGCCGGTCACCGCTTTGAGCGTGGCGTGGACCCGAGCCTCACGGTGGAGCACATCGAGCGCATCACCCAGCTTGTCATCGACATCTGCGGTACGCCCGACACAGCCTGTGGTCCCATGGATGATCAGGCCGTGAACCTGCCTGCATCGCAGTCCGTCACGCTGCGCGTGGCGCGCGCTGCCAAGGTCATCGGTATGCCGCTGACGCAGGTGCAGTGCGCAGACGCCTTGCAGCGCCTGGGTCTGCCGGTGGTGCAGGGCGATGGCACGCTCACGGTCACGCCGCCCTCGTTCCGTTTTGACATCACCATCGAGGAAGACCTGATTGAAGAGGTCGCCCGCATGGTCGGCTACAACAACCTGCCGACTACGCCGCCTTTGGCCCCCATCACGCCCAAGCTGGCGCTGGAGGCTACGCGCAGCCCGTTTGCGGTGCGCCGTTCGCTGGCAGCGCTGGGCTACCAGGAAACGATCAACTTCAGCTTTGTGGAAGAGCGGTGGGAGCATGGGCTGGCCGCCAATCCCCAGCCCATCAAGCTGCTGAACCCGATTGCCAGCCAGATGAGCGTAATGCGCTCGACTTTGTTGGGTTCTCTGCTACAAGTTTTGAAGTTCAACCTCGACCGCAAGGCCGAGCGGGTGCGTGTTTTTGAACTGGGCCGCGTGTTCCTGCGCGATGGCAGCGTGCGCAATACCGACACCACGGTGGACGGCTTTCACCAGCCCATGCGCGTGTCCGGCCTGGCCTACGGTCCGAACGACATGCTCCAGTGGGGGCGCAAGGACCAGGCCATCGATTTCTTCGATGTGAAGGGCGACGTGGAAGCCCTGCTGGCACCTTTGCGGGCGACGTTCGAGCCCGGCAGCCATCCCGCAATGCATCCCGGCCGCTGTGCACGCGTGCTGATCGGCGGGCGCGCCGTTGGTTTCGTGGGTGAACTGCATCCGCAGTGGCGCCAGTCGTGGGATCTGCCGCTCGCACCGGTGATGTTTGAGCTGGAGCTTGACGCGGTGCTGCAGCGTGTGGTGCCCCAGTTCAAGCCTGTGACCAAACACCAAGCTGTCGAGCGCGACCTGGCAGTGGTGGTGGCCGAGCGTGTAACGCATGCGGACATCGTGGGTGCGGTTGAGCAGGCGGTTCCAGGCGGCATGCTGCGCTCTGCGGTGCTGTTTGACGTATACCGGCCAAAGGCGCTGCGTGCGGGTGAAGAGGCTCCCGCAGGGGGCTTGGCACCCGGCGAGAAGAGTCTGGCCGTGCGCCTGACTCTGGGGCGCGACGAGGCCACGCTCACCGAGGCTGAAATCGACGCGGCAATGCAATCCGTGATCACGCAGCTGACGCAGCGCACGGGCGCCCGTCTGCGGGTTTGATGATGTCCACAGGGAGCGACCGACCATGATCGAATTCGCAGTCGAAAGCCTGGAAACACCGGCACTGACCAAGGCGCAATTGGCGGATCTGTTGTTCGATCAGATCGGCCTGAACAAGCGCGAGTCCAAGGACATGATCGACGCCTTCTTCGACCTGATTGCCCAGAGCCTGGTTGAAGGCAAGGATGTGAAGCTGTCGGGGTTTGGCAACTTTCAGATCCGCACTAAAGCACCTCGCCCCGGGCGCAATCCGCGTACCGGAGAGGCCATTCCCATCAAGGCGCGCCGCGTCGTGACTTTTCATGCCAGCAGCAAGCTCAAGGAGCAGATTCAGACGGCAGCCGTTGCGTGAATTTGTACCGTTTCTGTTGCCAAGATGTTCTTGGTGGCTGGCGGTGCAGGCTGGTCTGCAGTACCCTTGAAAGCTTTCCCGTTTGAATTCGCATCTCATGGGCACCACCCTCCCTTCCATCCCCGCCAAACGATACTTCACGATTGGTGAGGTCGCGGAGCTGTGCGGCGTCAAGCCGCACGTGTTGCGTTACTGGGAGCAGGAGTTCACGCAGCTGCGACCGATGAAGCGGCGTGGCAACCGGCGCTATTACCAGCACCATGAGGTGCTGATGATTCGCCGTATCCGTGACCTGCTGTACGACCAAGGCTTCACCATCAGCGGGGCGCGCAATCGTCTGCAAGAACTCGCGCATCCGTCGCGGGAGGGGGCAACGGGCTCTGATGAATCGGCGATGGCTCAGGACGCCGAGCTACCCAGCATGCTGGTGGACAACGCGCGTGACCTTTCTATCGTCGCAACGGGATTTTCCCTGGACTCCAATGCAGTGCGCCAAGAATTATTTGAAATTCGTGCACTACTTTCTCTGAACTGAGCTTTTTTCTGCATATAATCTAAGTCTTGTCGGCGTGTAGCGCAGCCTGGTAGCGCACTTGCATGGGGTGCAAGGGGTCGCGAGTTCGAATCCCGCCACGCCGACCATTGATAGCAAAAGCCCAGAGCCGAAAGGTTCTGGGCTTTTTTGCTTTTCCCTCCGCGCTGATTTTGCTGACCTCGGTATCGCTGGTTGGTGGCGGCGCCTGCTGCGCCATGGTCAGCTGCGTTTCCGCGCCGGCAACGCAGCGGTGTCAGGCGCCTTGGCAGGTGCGTCAGCTGGGCGCTGATGGCTGGCCCGCCGCGGTGGGGGGCGACAACAGCCCGCTATGGGCACGGAGACCTCATGATTGATGGATTGGTGGCTGGACGGCTATACGGTGAAGCGGAGCGCCGCACAGACAAAGCGGGCAAGGTCTACACCTTGGCAAAGGTGCGAGCCAGCACGGCAGAGGGCGAAGTGCTTTTCATCAACGTCATTGCCTTTGACGAGGACCTTTGCGCATCCCTTCACCAGCTGCGCGATGGTGATTCGGTGGCGTTGTCTGGCGGTCTCAACCCCCGTGTCTGGACTGACAAGCAAGGCAACGTCAGACCGGCGCTCGATATGGTGGCGCACCGCCTGATCGGCTTGCCGGCCTGCGGCCGGTAGGATTAGGCTCGAACCTTGCCCCGCTCACATTGTCCCGCCGTGTGCGGTGCAGAGGGCCTGCGTGCGGGGCGAGCGCAGGCTTAGCCGGTCTTTCGAGTGTTGTCTTTTGTAGGGGTTGTAAAACCCAGTGCCTTGAGCTCGTCCTCGCTCATGTGTAGTTCCGTCAATTCGGGCTGACGTGCCTCGATGGCCCGTCGCCGCTCGAAATTGGTGGGGGGGCCTTTTTCTTCCTGGCGGCGATCCTTGCCGGTACGGCGGTCCGGGCTGCCTCTGCGTTCGACGCTCATGATGGTGGGTGGTGGTGGAAGGGTTGAGGGGACTTTGGTGAGCTACTTGTCGGCGGTGGATGGAGCGTCCTGCGGCGGCAGGCAGAGGTAAATAGTCTGCCTCAGTTGCAGATGTTTGCAAACACGTAAGCTGCCATTCGCGCGCCCCTGGATGCGCGAGAGGTTGCCGCCGGTGGATGGAGTGGTGCCCTATTGGTTGCGGCACGACTACTGCAGACAGGCTTTAGCGTCGTGAAGGCCAACAAAAAAAGCCCTGACTCTTGCGAATCAGGGCTTTCTATTTGGTGCCGGAGAGATGAATCGAACACCCGACCTTCTCATTACGAATGAGCTGCTCTACCGACTGAGCTACACCGGCTTAGCCTCGAATTATAGCGTGGAATGGTAGCTGGTCACGCGCTCAACTTCATTTTTTGAGCCAAGGATCACGCTCACGCGTTCGTGCAACTGGGTGGGCTGGATGTCGAGGATGCGTTGCTTGCCGTTGGTGGCAGCACCACCCGCCTGCTCGACCAGCCAGCCCATGGGGTTGGCTTCGTACATCAGGCGCAGCTTGCCGGGCTTGTTGGGCTCGCGCTTGTCCCAGGGGTACATGAAGACGCCGCCACGGGTCAGGATGCGGTGCACGTCGGCCACCATGCTGGCAATCCAGCGCATGTTGAAGTCCTTGCCGCGCGGGCCTTCCTTGCCTTGCAGGCATTCGTCGATGTAGCGCTTCACGGGCTCGTCCCAGTGGCGCATGTTGCTCATGTTGATCGCGAATTCCTTGGTGTCCTCGGGGATGCGCACGTTCTCCTCGGTCAGCACGAAGGAGCCTTGTTCGCGGTCGAGCGTGAACATGGCCACGCCGTCGCCCACGGTGAGCACCAGGGTGGTCTGCGGGCCGTAGATGCAGTAGCCTGCGGCCACTTGCTGCGTGCCGGGCTGCAGGAAGTCGCCTTCCTCCACACCCCGGTCGCCATCGGGCTTCTTCAGCACGCTGAAGATGGTGCCGATGCTCACGTTCACATCGATGTTGCTGGAGCCATCGAGGGGATCGAACAGCAGCAGGTATTCGCCTTGCGGGTAGCGGTTGGGCACCAGGTAGATGCCGTCCATTTCTTCGGATGCCATGGCCGCCAGGTGGCCGCCCCATTCGTTGGCCTCGATCAGCACCTCGTTGGCGATGATGTCGAGCTTTTTCTGGATCTCGCCCTGCACGTTTTCGCTGCTGGCCGTGCCCAGTACGCCGCCCAGCGCACCTTTGTTCACGGCGTGGCTGATGCTTTTGCAGGCGCGCGCCACCACTTCGAGCAGCAGGCGCAGCTGCGAGGGGATGAGGCCGTCCACCCGTTGCTGCTCAACGAGGTAGCGGGTCAGGCTGATGCTTTTTGCCATGTCAGTCTCTTCTCGGTCGTGGTTTATTCGGCGAGTGCGCGGGTCACCACCTCGCGCACATCGTTGGACAGGTCGGGCTTGGCAGCGACGCGTGCGATGGCCTCGCGGGCGGCGCTGCGCCACGGGTCTGCCAGCTTCTTCCAGCGGTCGAGCGCGCGCGCGAGGCGGGCGGCGACCTGCGGGTTGATGGCGTCCAGCTCGATCACGCGATCGCTCCAGAACACGTAGCCCGCAGCGTCCTGCCGGTGGAAGGCGCCGGGGTTGGCACTGCAGTAGCTGAAGATCACGCTGCGCGCACGGTTGGGGTTCTTCAGGCTGAAGTCCGGGTGCGACATGAGCTGGCGCACAGAGGGCAGCACGTTACCGCCCCGATCTGGCGCACCGGCCTGCAGCGCAAACCACTTGTCGATGACCAGCGGCTCGTCCTTGAATATCGCATGGAAGCGCGCCAGGGCAGGTGCCGCCAGTTCGCTGCCACTGGCCACCAGGGCCGTCAGGGCGTTGAAGCGGTCCGTCATGTTGCCTGCCACCTTGAAGCGCTGGTAGGCCTTGCCAGGCCACACCACATCGCCTGTCTTCTGCGCGGCAATGCACAGCATGTGCAGCGCCAGGCCGCTGAGCGCGCGGCGGCCGGAGGAGACGGGGTCGGGGCGGTAGCCGCCGGTGTCCTGGTTCTGTTCCCAGACGGTTTCCCAGTCGGCCTGCAGTGCTAGCGCCAGCTCTTCGCGCATGGCTTCGCGTACCGCGTGGATGCGCTGAGGGTCCGCCACATCCAGCTGCTCGGCGATGTAGGTTTCGGAGGGCAGGGTGAGCACCAGCTCCTTGAACGCTGCATCCAGGGCTGGGTTGCGCAGCACGCTGCGCATGGCTTCCACAAACTCTGCAGACAGGATGGTTTGGTCAAATCGGCCGTTAGCGCCGGTTTTATATGCCTCATTAGCTATTGTATTAATAGCAATTCGCAGTGCCAGGCGCTGGCCTGCTTCCCAGCGGTTGAAGGCGTCGGCATCGTGCGCCAGCAGGGTGAGCAACTGCGCATCGGTGTAGTCGATGTCCAGCACCACGGGCGCGCTGAAGCCGCGCAGCAGCGAGGGCACGGGTTCGGCGTCCAGGTTGGTGAAGGTCAGGGTCTGCGACGCCTCGGTGAGCACCACCACGCGCGAGGTGGTGTGGGCTGCACCTTCTGCTGCGCCTTCGCCCGCAAGGTGCAAGGGCAGGGCGGCACCGGCGGTGGCGTCGATCAGGCCCAGCTCGACCGGGATGACGAAGGGCTGCTTCTCGCTCTGCCCAGGCGTAGGGGCGCAGCTTTGCGACAGGGTGAGGGCGTAGCAGCGCGTGGCGGCGTCGTAGCGGCCCGTGGCGCGCACGCGGGGCGTGCCGGCCTGGCTGTACCAGCGCTTGAACTGCGCAAGGTGCTGCGTGAGCGGGCTGCCCGGGTTGGCATCGGCGATGGCTTGCACAAAGTCGTCGCAGGTCACGGCCTGGCCGTCGTGGCGTTCAAAGTACAGCTTCATGCCCTTGGCAAAGCCTTCGCGGCCCACCAGGTTGTGCTGCATGCGCACGACCTCGGCACCCTTTTCGTAGATGGTGACGGTGTAGAAGTTGTTGATCTCGACGTAGCTGTCAGGTCGCACCGGGTGGGCCATGGGGCCGGCGTCTTCAGGGAACTGGGCGGTGCGCAGCACGCGCACGTCTTCGATGCGCTTGACGGCGCGGGCCGACGGGCTGCCGGCCAGGTCCATGCTGAATTCCTGGTCGCGAAAGACGGTGAGGCCTTCCTTCAGACTCAGCTGGAACCAGTCGCGGCAAGTCACGCGGTTGCCTGTCCAGTTGTGGAAGTACTCGTGGCCGACCACGCTTTCGATGTTGGCAAAGTCGGTGTCGGTGGCTGTGGATTCGCTGGCCAGAACGTACTTCGTGTTGAAGATGTTCAGGCCCTTGTTCTCCATGGCGCCCATGTTGAAGTCGCTGGTGGCGACGATCATGAAGCGCTCCAGGTCCAGCGGCAGGCCGAAGCGGGCTTCGTCCCAGGCCACGCTGTACATCAGCGAGTTCATGGCATGTTCGGTCTTGCCCAGGTCGCCCGGACGCACGTAAACCTGCAGCAGGTGGTCGGTGCCCGAGCGGCTCTTGATCTTCTGCTCGCGGGCCACCAGCTTGCCCGCCACCAGGGCGAACAGGTAGCAGGGCTTCTTGTGCGGGTCGACCCACTTCGCAAAGTGGCGGCCGTCTTCCAGGTCCCCGCTGTCCACCAGATTGCCGTTGCTCAGCAGCACCGGGTACTGGGCCTTGTCGGCGCGCAGCGTGACGGTGTAGCTGGCCATCACGTCCGGGCGGTCCAGGAAGTAGGTGATGCGGCGGAAGCCCTCGGCCTCGCACTGCGTGAAGAAGGTGCCCTGGCTCACGTACAGGCCCATGAGCTGCGTGTTCTTGGCGGGGCAGCAGGTGGTGAAGATCTCCAGCGCGAAAGGCTCGGAGCCTTCAGGCAGGTTCTCCAGCACCAAGCGGGTGCCTTCCATCTTGAACGAGGTGCCCTGGCCGTTGACGAGCACGCGCGCCAGGTTCAGGTCGTCACCGTCGAGCTTGAGCGGCTGCGCGGCCACGTCGGGGTTGCGGCGCAGCGTCATGCGGTTGAGCACGCGCGTCTTGGCCGGGTCCAGGTCGAAGGTCAGCTCGACGCTGTCGATCCAGTAGGCGGGGGAGGTGTAGTCCTCGCGGCGGATGGCGATGGCCGGGGCCGCGCCGTCTCCGCTTCCGTCGGCTTTATGCAGTTGCAACATGGATGCTCTCCAGAAAGTCGGTGTTCATGAGTTCGGTGTAGTCGCGCACGGCCGCCAGCACATGGGGCCCGGCCAGTTGCTCGGGCGTGTGGGTGCTGCAGATGGCCACGGCGCGCATGCCCGCGCGGCGCGCGGCCTCAATGCCAAAGGGTGCATCTTCAAAAACAATGCAGTGCGCCGGGTCGGCTGCAATGCGGCGCGCGGCTTCCAGAAAGATGGCGGGCTGTGGCTTGCCGGGCAGGCCCTCGTCGCCGCGCACGATCGCTTGTGGCGCGGGCTCCAGGCCGAGGTGGCCCAGGGCGAATTCCACGTTGCCGATGTCGCCCGCCGTGCCCACGGCCACCTTGAGGCCACGGGCACGCACCTGCGCCGCGAACTGGCGAAACCCGGCCACTTCGGAGAAGCGCGGTGCGAACAGCTCGCGGTAGATGGTTTCTTTTTCGTGCGTCAGCGCGTCGGCCTCGTCCTGCGATACAGGGCGGCCCAGCAGTTCCACGATGCACTCGGTGCCATTGCGGCCCGTGGTGCGGGCCATGAGATCAGGCACGTCGATGTCCATGCCCCGGCGGCGAGCAAACTCGACCCACGCCTGGGCGTGCCAGGGCATGGAGTCGATCATGGTGCCGTCCATGTCGAAGATGATGGCGTCGGTGCGCATCCGCATCGCTCAGACGCCTTGCTTCAACGAAGCTTCGATGAAAGCGTCCAGATCGCCGTCCAGCACCTTCTGCGTGGCCGAGATTTCGACGTTGGTGCGCAGGTCCTTGATGCGGCTGTTGTCCAGCACGTAGCTGCGGATCTGGTGGCCCCAGCCCACATCGGTCTTGGTGTCTTCCAGCTTCTGCTGCTCTTCCATGCGCTTGCGCATCTCGAAGTCATACAGGCGGCTGCGCAGGCGCTGCCATGCCACGTCGCGGTTGCTGTGCTGGCTGCGGCCGTCCTGACACTGCACCACGATGCCGGTGGGGATGTGCGTCAGGCGCACGGCCGAGTCGGTCTTGTTGATGTGCTGGCCGCCCGCGCCCGATGCGCGGAAGGTGTCGGTGCGCACGTCGGCCGGGTTGATGTTGATCTCGATGGAGTCGTCGATCTCGGGATACACGAACAGCGACGCAAACGAGGTGTGGCGGCCACCCGAGCTGTCGAACGGGCTCTTGCGCACCAAGCGGTGCACACCGGTTTCGGTGCGCAGCAGGCCGAAGGCGTATTCACCCTCGATCTTGATCGTGGCGCTCTTGATGCCGGCCACGTCGCCCGGGGTTTCTTCTTCGACCGTGGCCTTGAAGCCCTTGCGTTCGGCGTATTTGAGGTACTGGCGCAGCAGCATGCTGGCCCAGTCGCAGGCCTCGGTACCACCAGCGCCTGCCTGAATGTCCACAAAGCAGTTGAGCGGGTCCGCCTCGTTGCGGAACATGCGGCGGAACTCCAGCTCTTCCACCGCCGCGCGCATGGTGGCGGCTTCCGACTCGATGGTCAAAAGGCCGGCTTCATCGCCTTCCTCTTTGCTCATCTCATACAGCTCGGCGTTGTCGGCCAGATCGCGGGTGAGCTTGTCGAGCGTGACCACCACGCTGGAGAGCGATTTTTGTTCCTTGCCCAGCTCCTGGGCCTTCTTCGGATCGTTCCAGACCGAAGGGTCTTCCAGCGAAGCGTTTACCGTGCGCAGGCGTTCGAATTTGGCATCGAAGTCAAAGATACCTCCGTAACTCTTGCGTGCGCAGAGCCAGGTCGCTGAGGGTAGTGCCGATGAGGTTGATGCGTTCTGCGTCCATGATTCTTGTCCTGGGTGTTCTGTGGAATAACCCGCGATTTTCTCATGGGATGGGTAAGAGCCCCACCAATGCCCTTTGTGCCGGGCGGTCGCCGGACTGGAGCATGAAGTCCGGTGGGTAGTCCGCCTGGAGGATATCAAAAATGATAGCTACTCAGGCAAGATCCACTAGCGCTTTAAGGCGCCAGGGCTCTCAATTGCCTCAGGCAGCATCCAAAAACGATTCGATCAGCTGGGCCACCTGCTCCGGCTGGTCATGGTGCAGCATGTGCCCCGCGTCTTGCACGACGGCCGTGCTACAGGTGCGCACATGGGTGAGGCGCTGGTGGTATTCGTCCAAGGTGTAGCGGCCGTTCCACCACTGGCCCAGGCTGTCGCCACTGGCCTCGATGGCCAGCACGGGGGCGGTAATGCGCTCGTAGATGGCCAGCGCCTCGTCCGCGCGATACAGCTGCGCGCTGGTGATCTTGTGGGCGGGGTCGCCCAGGATTTCCCACTGCCCTTGCGCGTTGGGCCGTGCCCAGTGCTGGGCCAGCCATTGGGCCTTGTCCTCGGACAGGCGGGGGTTGGTCTTCATCAGGCGGCGGGCCACGCCGTCGGCGCTGTCATAGGTCTTGAGTTCCTTGGTGCCCTGGTGCAGCTGCTTGATTTCGTCGATCCACTGCGCGTAGCGCGTGGGCGCCTGTGCAGGGCGCGTGGCGGGCAGGCCAAAGCCTTCCAGGTTGACGAGCTTGCGCACCCGCTCGGGCCGCACGCCGCCGTACATCATGGCCACGTTGCCGCCCATGCTGTGGCCCACCAGGTCGATGGCCTCGCCGGGCGCGTAGTGGTCCAGCAGCAGGTCCAGGTCGGCCAGGTAGTCGGCAAACACATAGTGGTCCACCGGTGCACCGGTAGTCAGACCAAAGCCGCGCCAGTCCGGTGCGATGATGCGGCGCGATTGGCGCAGCGCATCCACCGTGAACTGGTAAGAGGCACTGACGTCCATCCAGCCGTGCAGGAGCACCAGCGTGGGCAGGTCGCTGTGCTCGGGGCCCCAGTGGCGGACGTGGTAGTTGAGATGCCGCAGCGCCAGTGTGCTGCTGCGCGAGGGGGTGTGAACTTGGTACATGCTGCGCCAATGTTACGTTGCCGTCGCGCTGGCGGGGCGCCCTGCGGTGTCACCAAGGAGTCCGGCGCCCGGCAGGTTTTGGCGATCGCTTGTACCATCGCCAGCCGGGGTCGCAGCAGGCCCTGTTTCCTTTTCCACCATCTGGAGCCTTCACCGCATGAATACCGTCCGCTTGGGTCAGAGTGACCTGCTTGTCACCCCCATTTGCCTGGGCACCATGACCTTCGGCGAGCAGGTCAACGAGGCCGACTCGCATGCCATCCTGAGCCAGTCGCTTGCGCGCGGCGTGAACTTCATCGACACGGCCGAGATGTATGCCGTGCCCGCCCGGGCCGAGACCTTTGGCGCCACCGAAACCATCATCGGCAACTGGTTTGCCAAGAACCCCGGCGCGCGCCAGAAACTGGTGGTGGCCACCAAGGTGGCGGGCCCATCGCGTGGCATGCCCTGGGTGCGCGAGGGCAAGGGCATGACCCCGGCCGACATCGTGGCGTCGTGCGACGCCAGCCTGCGCCGCCTGCAGACCGATGTGATTGACCTCTACCAGATCCACTGGCCCGAGCGTCATGTGCCTGCGTTTGGCAACCTGTATTACGACCCTGCCAAGGAAACGTCGCAAACCCCCATTCACGAGCAGCTGGAAGCGCTGGCCGGGCTGGTGAAGGCCGGCAAGGTGCGCTACATCGGTCTGTCGAACGAAACCCCCTACGGCGTGCACGAATTCGTGCGCCTAGCCGAGCAGCATGGCTTGCCGCGTGTCGCCACCGTGCAGAACCCGTACTGCCTCATCAACCGCACCTGGGAAAACGGGCTGGATGAAACCTGCCACCGCCTGGATGTGTCTCTGCTGGCCTATTCGCCTCTGGGCTTTGGCCTGCTGACGGGCAAGTATGACGAAAGCGGCATCACCGGCCCCCACGCTCCCCAGGGTGCGCGCATTGCATCGTATGAATCGGTCCGCAAACAGCGCTGGGGCCGCCCCGAGGCGCTGGAGGCATCGCGCCGCTACAACGCACTGGCCCGCGCCAACGGCATGACGCCCACGCAGATGGCGCTGGCGTTCTGCTACACCAAGTGGCAAGTGGCCAGCACCATCATCGGCGTGACGTCGGTGGCGCAGCTGGAGGAAGACCTGAATGCCTGGGGCACGACTCTCTCGCCCGAGGTGCTGAAGGCCATCGATGCGATCCGCTGGGAGCTGCGCGACCCTGCTTTGTGACCGGGGCAGGGCGTGGCCCTGCGCATCGGCGAGAACAAAAAAGGGGCCGTGCAGGCCCCTTTGTTTTTTGCGAGTTTGTGCGCGCTGCGGTCAGGCAGTGGCCTCCTGCCGAGTGGTGCGTCCTTCAGTCCACGGCGTCCCTTGGGGCTCACCCAGGTCCCAGAACAACCCGGCCATCACCGCCAGACCTTCTCGTGCCACGGGTGCCAGCAAATGCTCGTTGGGCGCATGCTGGGCGCAAGCGGGATACGAGTGGGGCACCCACAGTGTGGGCAGGCCCAACTGGTCGGCAAAGATGTCGTTGGGCAGCGATCCTGCCAGGTTGGGCAGCAGCGTGGCGGGCTGGCCGGCGCTGGCCTGCAACGAGGCCATCGTCCAGTCCACCCAGGGGTTGTGCAGATCGAGCCGCGTGGCGCCGCAGTGCATGCCCATAGTGATTTCGACCTGGCTGAAGCCATGTGCGTCCAGGTGCTCGCGCAGCGTGGCCTGTACGTTCTGCCAATCGGTGCCCACCACAAACCGCAGCTGGCAGTGCGCCACGGCCTGTGCAGGGATGGCATTGATGGGCCGCTGCGCGTTGCCCGCGCCCAGCGCCAGCACCTCCAGCGTGTTCCAGCCCACCAGCTGCTCGGCGGGGGTGAGGCCGGGCTCGCCCCAGCCGGGCGTGAGCGCGGGGTCATCGGCACCGGAGCCAATTACCACTTCCTGGAGGGCCGTGCGCAGCTTGTCGGGCACCGCAGGCGGCAGCAGGCCTTTGACGAGGATGCGGCCCTTCGAGTCCACCAGCGTGGCCAGCGCGTGGGTGAGCACCGTGGCCGGGTTGGCCAGCACGCCGCCCCAATTGCCCGAGTGGTAGGCCTTGTCGCGACTGCGCACGGCGAGCGAGAAATTGATCGCACCGCGCGATCCCAAAAACAGGGTGGGGTGGCCCGCATTCACACGGGGGCCGTCGCTGGCCACGAACAGGTCGGCCTTCAATGCATCGCGGTGTTGCTCGCAGAAGGCGCCCAGGCCGGGTGAGCCCGCTTCTTCGCCCATCTCCATGAGCAGCGTCACGTTGTAGCCCAGGCGGCCGCCCCGGGCCTCGATGGTGCGGGCCAGTGCGGCCAGGCTCACGGTGTGCTGGCCCTTGTTATCGGCCGTGCCCCGGCCGTACCAGCGCTCGCCTTCGATGGTCAGCTCCCAGGGCGAGAGGCCTTCGCGCCATTGCGCGTCCTGCCCGTTGACCACGTCGCCGTGGCCGTAGGTGAGCACGGTGGGCAGCGCAGGGTCTTCCACACGGCGGGCCACCAAAAAGGGGCCGCCTTGCGGTGAGGGGTTGTCGAGCACCTCACATGCAAAACCCAGGGGCGTGAGCCAGGGCACCATTTCGTCGGTGAGGTAGGCGCGCAGTTCGGGCGGCACCTTGCCGGTGTCGCTTTCGGTGCGCCAGGCCACACGGCGGCGCAGGTCGGTGGCAAAACGGCCCTCGTCAAAGTAGCGCTGGACGTCTTGAATGAGTTGTTGGCGGTTCATCGTGCAGGTCCTGTTCCGGTGTTCGTCAGTCCACCACGATCTTGGCGCGATGGGCCAGCGCGCGGTAGCGGCCGATCTCGTCATCGATCATGGCGCGCGTGGCCACGGGGCCCAGGTGCACGGGTTCCATGCCCTGGGTGCGCATTTGTTCCTGCAGGCCACTGTCGCGGGTGACAGCTTCCACCTCGGTCACCAGCTTGCGGATGACGGACGGTGGCGTCTTGGCGGGGGCGGCGATGGCGTACCACGCGTCGAACACGGCGTCGGGCAGCTTGAGTTCCTCCACCGTGGGCACCCCTGGCAGCATGCTGGAGCGCGACTTGCCTGCAATGGCCAGGGCGCGCAGCTTGCCGGCCTTCACCTGCGGCGCCGCAGCGGCCACGGTGTCGATGCCCAACTGGATTTCACCGCCCATGAGGGCGATCAGCGACTGGCTGCTGCCCCGGTAAGGCACGTCCTGCAACTGGATGCCCGCAGCCTGCTCCAGCAGCGCGCCTGCCAGGTGCGGGCCGGAGCCCGAGCCGAAGGTGGCGTAGTGGATGCTCTTGGGCTTGGCCTTGGCTGCTGCGATCAGCGCATTCAGGTCTTTGTAGGGCGCGCTGGCGCTGACGACCAGCACCAGCGGCGCCCGGGCCACGGTGGCCACGGGCACCAGGTCCTTGGCCGGGTCATAGGGCAGCTTGCTGCGCAGCGCCGGGTTGACCGTATAGCTGGTGGAGCCGGAAACCAGCAGTGTGTAACCGTCCGGGTCGGCGCGCACCACGGCTTCGGTGCCGATGATGGTGGAGGCGCCCGGCTTGTTGTCGACCACCACCCCCGTGCCCAGGCGGCCAGCCAGCTTCTGTGCCAGCGCGCGTGCCACCACGTCGGTGCCGCCGCCGGGCGGGAAGGGCACCACCATGCGCACCGGACGCTGCGGCCACGCGTCGGTAGGGGGCGTAGTCTGGGCCGAGGCCAGGCTGGCATGACCGGCAAACACTGCCAGGGCGGCAGACAGGAAAGTGGCTCGAACAAGGCGTTTCATGCGGACTCCGGTGGTAGGGCCCTGGCGGCGGGCGCGTGGCTCCATGAGGCCACGCGGCGCCCGTGCCAGGGCATGGGTGAATTGGAGCCTCAAGCCATGCAAGATGGATGCTGGTTTACCATTGCTTGGAATAGAGATTTGGCAATTCACCATTGCCTTTTTGCGATTTTTAGACCATGCCTGTTTCATTGCTCAGCCTGCCCTTGCGCTACTTTCTGGAGGTGGCGCGCACCGGTTCCGTCAACCAGGCGGCGCAGCGCCTGCATGTGGCCGCTTCGGCGGTGAGCCGCCAGCTGGGCAAGCTGGAAGACAGCCTGGGCGTGGTGCTGTTCGAGCGCCAGGCCCGGGGTATGACGCTGACCGAGGCAGGCACCCGGCTGCTGGCCCACGCCAGCGCGCACGACGCGCAGGCGCTGGAGCTGGTCGAACAATTGCAGGATCTGTCCGCCCAAGGTGCCCTTCGGGTGCGGCTGGCGTGTACCGAAGGGTTTGCGGCAGCCTTCATGCCGCTGGTCATGGCGGGGTTTCGGCAGGCACACCCCCAGGTGCAGCTGCAGTTGCAGGTGGCCGTGCCGCAAGAGGTGTCGGCCCTGGTGCTGCGCGGTGAGGCCGATCTGGCGCTGAAGTACAGCACGGCGCCCGAAAAGGGCTTGCAGGTACTGCACTCGGCCATCGCACCCATTTACGCCGTCATGCCCGCGCAGCACCCGCTGGCGCGCCAGCGCAGTGTGAGCGTGGCCGACGTGGTGCGCTACCCCCTGCTGCTGGGCGCCGCCAACACCACCGGGCGGCAGCTGTTTGACCTGAGCTGTGCGGTGCAGGGCCTGCGCTATGTGCCCGCCGTGGAGAGCAATTTCTCGTCGGCCCTGCTGCCGCTGCTGAGCGGGCAGGACGTGGTGCTGGCCAGCTACCTCACGGCGGCGCGCTGGGTGGAGGCGGGCCTGCTGGCAGCCCGGCCGTTTGACGAGGCACAGCTGCAGCAGCGCCGCCTTCAGGTGCTGGCGGCCGAGGGGCGCATTCAGTCCACGCTGGTGCAGCAGTTCACGCAGGCGCTGGTGGTCGCCATCGAGGAATACGGCAAACGCAAGGTAGGGCGGCGCCGCAAGGCCGCCGCGGCGCCTGCTCAGGTGTTCTGACACATCGCCGCAGGTTCCAGTGCGCTCACATTTCGATACGGATACCATCGGTGCCGTATCCGCACCACACCATGGCCAAGAAAGAACACGTTTCCGAGACCCAAGCCACCCAGCTGCTCAAGGCGAACAAGGTGGCTTTCACCGAACACCCGTATGAGTACCTGGAGCACGGAGGCGCCATGCACAGCGCTGAGGTACTGGGCCTGGACCCGTTCACCGTGGTCAAGACCCTCGTCATGCAGGACCAGGACGCCAAGCCACTGCTGGTGCTGATGCATGGCAATCGCAAGGTCTCTACCAAGAACCTCGCACGCCAGATCGGCGCCAAGTCGGTCGAGCCCTGCGCGCCCGAGGTGGCCAACCGGCACAGCGGCTACCTGGTGGGCGGCACGTCTCCGTTCGGCACGCGGCGCACCATGCCGGTCTATATCGAAGAAACCATCCTCGCGCTGCCCCGCATTGCCATCAATGGCGGGCGCCGGGGCTTTTTGGTGCAGTTGGACCCGCAGGTGTGCGTGCAGCTGCTGGGCGCCAAACCGGTGCAGTGCGCGCTGGCAGAATAGGCCGCCGCGCGATACAGCCCGTCAGAAGGCTGACCATTAGATTTCCAAGGAGTTGCTTTGACCGCCGTCTATCCCGTTCTTGCCACTGTGGCCGCCTACCTGTTGGGCTCGCTGTCGTTTGCCGTCATCGTGACGCGCGTCATGGGCCTGAGCGATCCGCGCACCTATGGCAGCAAGAATCCCGGCGCCACCAATGTGCTGCGCTCGGGCAGCAAGGCAGCTGCCATCGTGACCTTGCTGCTGGACGCGATGAAGGGCTGGCTGCCGGTGGCGCTGGTGATGTGGTTTGGTCATCCCTATGGGTTGGAGGACGGCACTGTTGCGCTGGTGGGGCTGGCTGCTTTCCTGGGGCACCTGTGGCCGGTGTTCTTCCGGTTTCAGGGTGGCAAGGGCGTGGCGACGGCGCTGGGCGTGCTGGTGGGCATCAGCGGCTGGCTGGGTCTGGCCACGGCGGCCACCTGGCTCATCATTGCGTTCTTCTTCCGCTACTCGTCGCTGGCCTCGCTGGTGGCCGCTGCGTTTGCCCCGGTGTACTACCTGATGGTGGATGGCGTGGTCTGGTATGCCGAGGGCACGATTGCAGCCTCGATCGTGGTCATGGCGCTGTTGCTGGCCTGGCGGCACCGCGAAAACATCCAGCGCCTGATTGCGGGCACGGAATCGCGCCTGGGCAGCAAAAAGGCGAAACCTGCCGAGGGTGAAGAGAGCGCCAAGGCAAAGCCGAAAGCAAAGCCCAAGGCCAAACACTGAATGTAGCCATGCGCCCGGTTGGGCGCTTGCCCTGCTGCGTCAGAGCGCTCCGGGCGCGGTCACCAGCCCGCGCAGCCCCGCGCCGTGCTGCGCGGCGTATAGCCCCAGACGCACCATGGTGCGGTGGTTCAACTCCAGGCTCACGGCGGACCGGGCCAGGGCCGACTGGATGCGCGGCTTGCCGCTCGCGGTCTGGTACAGGCTGGGCTGGCTGCGGTGGTTGCCGGTGTTGTCCAGCAGGCTGGCCACCAGCGGGTGGTTGGCCTTGTCGCTGCGGCGCAGCACGATGGCGGTCTCTCCGTTGTCCAGTTTGACAAAGGTACCTGGGGGGCACAGGCCGATGGACCGCACCAGGGTGTAGCTGACCTCATCGCGTTGGTCCACCTCTTGCCCCACGATGGCGCGCACCGAATCGGTGGCGCTGCGCCCGGCGCGGGATTTGCGCGGGCTGATCATGGCGGCATACCGGTCGATGGTGCCGAGGATGCGGGTGAGCCGGTCGATCGGCTCCTGGTTGGCCAGGGGTACGCGCTCTGCAATGCTGGCATGGTGTTGCCCCACCACGTCCAGCCAGAGAGGATCGTTGATGAACAGGCGCTCCAGCAGCAGCATGCTGTCTTCGGGGTGGCTCTTGATGGCCTCCTGCTGCTCGGTGGAGGGGCGCTCGCGTTGCACGGCGAGTTCGTCTTGCAGGGTTGTCATGCCAATGTTCATCGTGAGTGCGGCCCGCACCAGGCTGTCGCGCTCACGCTGCGGCAGTTTGAGCTCCAGCGCCATGATGTGGCACAGCGTGCCACACACCAGCGCGTGCGATGCGCTGTAGCCCACGGTGGATGTGGACGCATGCTGGAACATCAGGTACAGCGCCGCGTCGATGTCGTGCGCCACCAGATCTTGCAGCCAGGCATCAAACTGCCGTACCTTGCCCGGAAAATCCTGCACCTGCAGCGGCCGGCTCAGCAGGACCGACAGGGCCGACTCCAGGTCGGACCAGAGGCTGAGCAGGTCTTCGTACTCCCCTTCGGAGTGGGCGTGGGTGGAGGCTGGGTGTGCGGACATCGTCGGTGTCAGTGGCGCTTTTCCAGCACCATCTGGTCGTTGGTGCGGGTCATCTGGAACTCGTTCAGGAAGCTGTTACCCAGTAGCACGAAAGGCATGGGCTGCGAGGTGATGATGGCCTCCACCCCAAAGACTTCGACGTCGCCAATGCGGATGGAGTCGAGCTTCATGCGCCAGCCCTGGGCGACACCATTCGCAGTGTTCACGCGCACCGGCTGGCCGCTTTGGTAGTTGAGGCCCATGCGCTCCGCATCGGGCCGCCCGATGGCGACGGTGGAAGCCCCGGTGTCCACCATGTACTGCATGACCTGGCCGTTGATGGTGCCGCTGTTCACAAAATGCCCTCGGCCATCCGCCACCAGCAAAATGCGTTTGCCGCTGCCACTGCGTCCGCCCACGCTCACGGGCGCCTCGCCCATCCGCAGCGTGCGCCGTGCGCCCTGGATCTCGACGGTGGCCTCGTCCTTGGCGACGGCGATGACTTTCACACCCTGGAACTCATCCCCCGCGCCCACCGCCTTGGGCGGGCTGGCGTTCACCACGAGCAGTGCCTTGCTACCCAGCACACCCGCCAGCGCCACGGCCTGCGCATGTGCCCATGTGGGGCCAAGCAGCAAACCGATCCACAGGGCCACGAGGTGCAGATACCGGCGCGGTGCATGCAGGAGCCGCTGCGCAAGGGTCGCCCCGCTGCGCTGGTGGCATCCCCCTGCCCGCAGCGCTCCGCGCTGCGAGAGCGGGGGGCCGGCCCGCAGGGCTGCACGGGGGTGTTGCTTCATATCAGTCGCGGAAGTTGTCGAACGACAGCGGCACGTCTGTCACATCCTTGCGGATCAGGGCCATGGCGGCCTGCAAGTCGTCGCGCTTGGCGCCGGTCACGCGCACCTTGTCTTCCTGGATGGCACCTTGCACCTTGAGCTTGCTTTCCTTGAGCAGCTTCTGGATCTTCTTGGCCAGCTCGCTCTCGATGCCGTTGCGCACCTTGATGACTTGCTTGACCTTGTCGCCGCCCATTTTCTGCACGTCACCCATGTCCAGAAAACGCACGTCCACATTGCGTTTGGTGAGCTTGTTGCGCAGCACGTCTTCGATCTGGGTGAGCTGGAAGTCGGCGTCGCCGATCAGCGTGATCTCCTTGTCCTTGATCTCGATACTGGCGGAGGTGCCTTTGAAGTCGAAACGGGTAGTGATTTCCTTGGCGGTGTTCTCGACCGCGTTTTTCACTTCGACCAGGTTGGCTTCGCAGACGGTGTCAAAAGATGGCATGGTGGGTCTCTATCTCGGGGAAAACAGGTGCAGATAAGGGGGCTGATCGCAGGGGGCCAAAAGGCCGGGTGCGACAATCGGGCCAATGGTAGTCGAGAAAAACGCCCCTTTACAGCCCTGCAACACCTTCGGCATTGCCGCGCGCGCTCAAACCTTGGTGCGCGTGCGTTCGGTGGATGACGTGTACGCTGTGCTGGCTGACCCCCAGCTCGCGCCCGCACCGAAATTTGTGCTGGGGGGCGGTAGCAACATCATCCTGACCGGTGATGTGAAGTCCGTCGTGCTCAAGATGGAAATCAAGGGCCTGCGCCTGGTGGAGGAAACCCCCAAGGCCTGGATCGTGGAAGCGGGCGCTGGCGAGGTCTGGCACGACGCCGTGGCCTGGACACTGGCGCACGGCTATCCCGGGTTGGAGAACCTGGTCTTGATCCCGGGCACCGTGGGGGCGTCACCTGTTCAGAACATCGGCGCCTACGGGGTGGAGCTGCAGGACCGTTTCGAGTCGCTCGACGCCATCGATCTGGCCACGGGCCAGTCGTTCAGCCTGGATGCCGCGCAGTGCGGCTTTGGCTATCGCGATTCGGTCTTCAAGCATGCACCCTCCGAGGCGCAGGACGGCAGCGGGCTGCCGCGCGGCATGGGGCTGGCAGGCCGGGCGGTGATCACGCATGTGCGCTTTCGGCTGCCCAAGCCCTGGAAGCCGGTACTGGGCTATCTGGACCTGGAGCGCCGTCGCGCCGAGGCAGGGGTGGAGCACCCCAGTGCCGGGCAGATTTTTGACTGGATCTGCGACATTCGCCGCGCCAAACTGCCCGACCCTACTGTGGTGGGCAACGCAGGCAGCTTCTTCAAGAACCCCACCGTGTCGCCGGACCAGTGCGCCGACATCATCGCCCGCGAGCCCAAGATCGTGCATTACCCCATGCCGGACGGCAGCATCAAGCTGGCCGCGGGCTGGCTGATCGATGCCTGCGGCTGGAAGGGCAAATCCATCGGCAAGGCCGGGGTGTACGAAAAGCAGGCCCTGGTGCTGGTCAATCGGGGGCAGGGCGCTGACAGCGTGACGGGGGGCGAAGTGATGACCCTGGCCAAGGCCATCCAGACCAGTGTGTACGAGCGCTTTGGCATCCGGCTGGAGCCCGAGCCGGTGGTGGTGTAGCGCGCGAAGTGTTTTGCGGCCCCTGTGCCTAGGGCGTGCATGTGTAGCGCCTGCCCCGATACGGCAATGAAAAAGCCACCCCATGGGTGGATTTACTCATTTATTGATAGCTGCCAAGGCATATCGCACTAGCGCTATCAGCCATTTTCATCTCAGAAAAACTGTCAAGGCGCTCCCGGCGGCACCCGGGAGACTTCTGACAGCTGAGGGCTTCTTCAGGGCTTACTTGCGGTCGTTTTCCAGCTGGGCCAGGGCGGCATTGCCTCCCAGCGACAGCAGACCGGCGCGCGAGTACACGCCCAGTTTGCCGCGCGTGTCCACGATGTCCAGATTGCGCATGGTGAGTTGACCAATGCGGTCCAGCGGCGAGAACGGCGCGTCTTCGACCTTCTCCATCGACAGGCGCTCGGGGTGGTACGTCAGGTTGGGCGACTCGGTGTTCAGCAGCGAGTAGTCGTTGCCACGGCGCAGTTCCAGCGTCACGGTGCCGGTCACGGCGCGGGCCACCCAGCGCTGGGCGGTTTCGCGCAGCATGATGGCTTGCGGGTCGAACCAGCGGCCCTGGTACAGCAGGCGGCCCAGCTTTAGGCCGTTCATGCGGTACTGCTCGATGGTGTCCTCGTTGTGAATGCCGGTCACCAGGCGTTCGTAGGCAATGTGCAGCAGGGCGAGGCCGGGGGCTTCGTAGATGCCGCGGCTCTTGGCCTCGATGATGCGGTTCTCGATCTGGTCGCTCATGCCCAGGCCATGGCGGCCGCCGATGCGATTGGCTTCGAGGATCAGTTCGACCGGGTCGTTGAACTCCACGCCATTCAATGCGACGGGCTGGCCTTCTTCAAAGCGCACCGACACTTCCTCGGCCTTGACGGCGACTTCTTCCTTCCAGAACGCCACGCCCATGATGGGGTTGACGATGCGGATGCCGCTGGACAGGAACTCCAGGTCCTTGGCCTCGTGCGTGGCGCCCAGCATGTTGCTGTCGGTGCTGTAGGCCTTCTCGGCGCTCATCTTGTAGCCAAAGCCAGCCTGCGTCATGAACGCCGACATTTCCGCACGGCCGCCCAGCTCGTCGATGAACAGCTGGTCCAGCCAGGGCTTGTAGATCTTGAGCGAGGGGTTGGTGAGCAGGCCGTAGCGGTAGAAGCGCTCGATGTCGTTGCCCTTGAAGGTCGAACCGTCGCCCCAGATGTGGACGTCGTCTTCCTTCATTGCGGCCACCAGCATGGTGCCGGTGACGGCGCGGCCCAGGGGCGTGGTGTTGAAGTAGGTCAGGCCGCCGGTGCTGATGTGGAAGGCGCCAGCCTGCAGGGCGGCAATGCCTTCGTGGGCCAGCTGCGTGCGGCAGTCCACCAGGCGGGCCTTCTCGGCGCCGTATTCCATGGCCTTGCGCGGGATGGCGTCGTAGTCGGGCTCGTCAGGCTGGCCCAGGTTGGCGGTGTAGGCGTAGGGCACGGCGCCCTTGAGCTTCATCCAGTGCAGTGCGGCGCTGGTATCGAGGCCGCCGGAGAAGGCGATGCCGACCTTTTGGCCGAGGGGGAGGTTCTGGAGGATGGTTGCCATGGAATCTTCTTCAAAAATGATAGCTACCAGCGCATTTTGGACTAGCGCTAGAGGCCAAAATCAATCAAATTTCAGCCCGAACATCTCAGCCGAAATGGCAGATGTAGTGATAGGCCTCGGTCACGCGGATGTCGAACTTGGAGTTGCCGGGCACGCTGAACTTTTCGCCTGCGGACGATTTCACCCACGCATCCGTGCCTGCCAGCTTGTATTCGCACGAGCCTGCGACACATTCCATGATTTCAGGCGCGCCAGTGTTGAACGTGAGCGTCGCGGGCAGCACCACACCCACCGACTTCTTCGTGCCGTCCGGGAAGGTGATGCCGTGGCTCACGCACTTGCCGTCAAAGTACACATTGGCTTGGGTGGTGACGGACACGCCGTCGATTTTTTCGGTGGTCATGGAATGCGCGGGTAGGAATGGAGGAAACCCGCGATTTTAGGGCAGGGTGCTGACGCCTCGGACTGCGGGCGCCAACGAAATCCGTGCCTTCGACTGCTTGTGCCAAGAAAAAGAGCCCCGAAGGGCTCTTGGTCACTGGCTGGGCAGCTTGGCTGCCGGCGCTTAACGCCAGTAGGGGTTGCGGTGGTGCGGGTAGTAGGGGCGTCCGCCGTCGTAGCCATATTCAATCACCGTGACCGGGGGCGTCACGTAAGTGGGTGGTGCCTGGTACACCGGCTGCACGGGGTAGGTGGAGGTCACCACACCCGGCTGGCTGTAAACGCCTTGGGCCGCGTATGGGTCAGGCTGGGTCGAATAGGTCTGGCCAGCGGGCTGCACGTTCACCGCAATCCAGCGGCCTGGGTCGTTCTGGGTACGGGTGGTGTACTGGCGGCCTGCGTATTCATAGACCACGTCGTAGCCCACCGTGCGGTTCTCGTAATACGTCTCGGTGGTACAGCGCTGCACGTTCTGGTACTGCGGCTGGCCGTTGCCTTCGATCTGGTTGCCCACCACTGCGCCACCCAGCACCCCGATGGCTGTGGCTGCGGCGCGACCGCTGCCCCTGCCAATGGTATTGCCCACAGCGCCACCGGCAATCGCGCCAATCACAGCGCCTGCGCCCGTCGTGCGGTTGCCGTTGTAAACGGTTTCATTGCCACACACCTGCTGCGGAACGCCGACTTGCTGAATGATGGGCGTGGCAGACAGCACACGGCCTTGTTCCTGGGCGCTGGCCACGACGGCGACGGCGGC
Source organism: Acidovorax sp. Root70 (assembly GCF_001428225.1). Lineage (NCBI taxonomy): Bacteria > Pseudomonadati > Pseudomonadota > Betaproteobacteria > Burkholderiales > Comamonadaceae > Acidovorax > Acidovorax sp. Root70. The sequence continues at coordinate 206,815 of NZ_LMHQ01000029.1, read as the reverse complement.
CAGGGCAGAAAAAATCACGATCTTTTTCATGGAGAAACTCCTTTCGGGTCGGTACATAACGCACCAGACTGCAGAAAAGTTTAGGGCCGCCTGGTCAACCCGGGGCCCGGACGCCGTAAATCTGCGTAAAGATTTGTGCGATTTTCCCGCGTTCCCCGTCCTAAGTCACCCCTTGGATGCGCCATCCGGTCCAGCGGGCCACTGGTCCGGCACAAATCCGATGGTGACATGCAGGCCTTTGGCGTCCTGCCACTGAACCACCGGCCTTTTGATCACGCTGGGTTGCTGCTGAACCAGTGCGCTGGCGCTCGCATCGTCCAGCACCGCTGCCTGCGTTGCCGCATCGAGCTTGCGCCAGGTGGTCCCCTGGCGATTGACCAGCTTTTGCCAGCCGACCGCCTTCAGCCAGACCGGGAGTTGGTCGGCCGGAACGCCCTGCTTTTTGAAGTCATGAAACTGGACTTCCAACCCTTGCTCTGCAAACCAGGTCCGGGATTTTTTGACGGTATCGCAATTGGGGATGCCGTAAACGGTGATGACGGTGTTCATGCCGCGCATCATCCTCGAAATCGAGGGGGTGAATGCGGGCTCGGCGACAATCCCGGGCTGTATGCAAACCAAACCCCACACCCTGGAAGGCTGGCTGCGCCACTGCGAGCAGCTGCACCCCCGCAACATTGACATGGGCCTGGACCGGGTCGCTGAAGTCGCGCGCCGCATGGCGCTGCGTTTCGAGTGCCCAGTAATCACGGTGGCGGGCACCAACGGCAAGGGATCGACCTGCGCAATGCTCGAAGCGGTGGCGCTGCAGGCGGGTTACCGCACGGGCGTGTACACCTCGCCGCACCTTGTGCACTTTGAAGAGCGCTGCCGCGTGCATGGCGAAATCGTCCCAGCGGCAGATCTGGTGCCCCATTTCGAGGCGGTGGAGGCTGCCAGAACACAGAACGGCAACGAGGTGTCGCTCACGTATTTTGAGTTCACCACCCTGGCCATCCTGCGGCTCATGAGCCATGCCTTGCTGGATGTGGCGATTCTTGAGGTCGGCCTGGGTGGGCGCCTGGACGCCACCAATGTGATCGACACCGACTGCGCCATCATCACCAGCATCGACATCGACCACACAGAGTTTCTGGGCCCGGACCGCGAGAGCATTGGCCGGGAAAAGGCCGGCATCATGCGTACCGGCAGGCCGGTCATCGTGAGTGACCCGATGGCGCCCCAGAGCGTGGTGGACCACGCGCGGGAGATCGGCGCAGATCTGTGGAGTTTTGGGCGCGATTTCAACTTTTCGGGCGACAAGCAGCAGTGGAGCTGGGCTGGCCGGGGGCGGCGTTATGCCGGGCTGGCTTATCCGTCCCTGCGCGGGGCCAACCAGCTGGTGAACGCATCGGGTGTGCTGGCCGCTTTTGAGGCATTGCGTGACCGCCTCCCCGTCACAGCGCAGGCAGTGCGCAACGGCATGGCCCTGGTGGAATTGCCGGGGCGGTTTCAGATCGTACCGGGGCAGCCAACGCTGGTGCTGGATGTGGCGCACAACCCCCACTCCGTGGCGGCGCTCACGGCCAATCTGGATGCGATGGGGTTCTTCCCTACCACCCACGCGGTGTTTGGTGCCATGGCGGACAAAGACCTGGCGCCGATGCTGGCCAAAGTGGGGCCGCTGGTGGACCGTTGGTATTTCACCGATCTGCCCACTCCCCGTGCAGAGTCGGCCGCCGTGTTGCAGCAAAAGTGGAATGCGGTGCACATGGTGGCGGGCGGTCGCCGGGACGTCAAGTCCAGCTTGCATGCCGACCCGCTGCAGGCCCTGCACGCGGCGGTGGCTGCTGCAGACCCCGCTGATAGAATCGTGGTCTTTGGCTCGTTCTTTACAGTGGGTGGGGTGTTGATCAACGGAACACCTCGCTTGCACGCCAAACATCTGGGCGCCTGAGCGCCTCACGAGTCCTTAGTCCATGGCATTTTTCAAGTTCCGGTGGCCCGGTCAGGGTGAGCAGCAACAGGCCGAAAAGCCGTCCAAGCGCTCGCGCACCCCACAGGCTGAGAGCATCGAAGTGATGCGCCGCCGCGCCCGGCATCGTTTGATTGGCGCAGCGGTGCTGGTGCTGGTGGGGGTCATTGGGTTTCCGCTGCTGTTTGATACCCAGCCACGGCCCATTCCCGTGGATATTCCCATCGAGATCCCGGACCGCAACAAGGTCGCGCCGCTGGTGGTGCCTGCGCCCGTGGTCGATGCCGCCACGGCCAAGCCTGCAGCACCCGCCGCCCCAGAGCAGGCTCCCGCAGCTGCAGCACAACGGCCTGCACCTTCGCGCACGGCTGCGGCCAATGGTCTGGCGGACGGGGAGGAGCTGGTGCCCAGCGCCCGTCCCGCAGCAGCCAAACCTGCGCCAGCCCCTGCAGCCGCACCCGCCAGGCCCGAGGTGAAACACGAGGCCAAGCCGCCCGTGGCCCCAGCGCCTGCTCCTGCGCCCGAGCCCAAGCCTGTGCGCGCGGACGACTCGGCGCGTGCCCGTGCTTTGTTGGAAGGCCGCAGCACTCCGGCGCCAGCGGCAGCGGGTGCCGAAGAGGCGCGTTTCATCGTGCAGGTTGGCGCCTTCGCAGATGCTGAAAAGGCCCGCGAAGCCCGTACCAAGGTGGAACGGGTGGGCCTCAAGACCTATACGCAAGTGGTGGACACCAAAGACGGCAAACGCACCCGGGTGCGTGTCGGCCCGTTCACTAATCGAGCAGAGGCGGACAAGGCGGCGGCACGCATCAAGGCGCTGGACCTGTCGGCCTCTGTGCTGACCCTGTAAGCGTTGCTGATCGGGCTACCGTTTGTCCATGGCTGCGCTGGATTGGGTGTTTGTGGCTGTGTTGCTGGCCTCCATGCTGATTGGTGCGTGGCGTGGCCTGGTGTTTGAAGTGCTGTCGGTTCTGGGCTGGGTGGTGTCGTTTTTTGTGGCGCAGTGGTTTGCAGCTGATGCCGCGGCCTTGTTGCCCATGGGCGGTTCGGGCGATTCACTGCGATATGCAGCCGGTTTTGTCGTGGTGTTTGTGGCTTCAGTTTTCGCTTGTGGTTTTCTGGCCTGGATCGCCAAAAAACTGGTGGAGGCGGTAGGGCTGCGCCCTGCCGATCGCACCTTGGGTGCTGTGTTTGGCGTGCTGCGCGGTTTGGTTTTGCTGCTGGCGGTGGCCGTGGTGGCGGGCATCACGCCTGTGCACGAGGCGCAGTGGTGGCAGGAGTCGCAGGGTGCACCGGTCTTGACCGAGGTGCTCAAGGGGTTGAAACCGGCGCTGCCGGACGAATTTGGAAGGCATCTGCCTTCGTGATATCGAAGCGGGAGCGGCCAGAAGCTGCTGCCGTTGGATGACCGCGGGGCTGTTCCCGCAAATGGATGGAATACAACTATGTGTGGAATCGTCGGCGTCGTCAGTCCTGCGCCTGTCAATCAGCTGATCTATGACGCTTTGCTGCTCTTGCAGCATCGTGGCCAGGATGCTGCTGGCATCGTGACCCAGCAGGGCCGCAAGTTCTTCATGCACAAGGCCAAGGGCATGGTGCGGGACGTCTTTCGCACGCGCAACATGCGCGCTCTGCCGGGCAATGTGGGCTTGGGCCAGGTGCGCTACCCCACCGCCGGCAATGCCTACAGCGAAGAAGAGGCGCAACCGTTTTACGTCAACGCCCCGTTCGGCATCGTGCTGGTGCACAACGGCAATCTGACGAACGCCCGCGAACTGCGCACGGAGCTGTTCCAGACAGACCATCGCCACACCAACACCGAAAGCGATTCAGAAGTTCTGCTGAACGTGTTTGCGCACGAGCTCGAACGCGCCACGCGCGGTGTGCCGTTGCAGCCCGAGGACGTCTTCACGGCCGTGCGTGCGGTGCACAAGCGCATCAAGGGTTCGTATGCCGTGATCGCGCTGATCGCAGGCCACGGCCTGCTGGCCTTCCGCGACCCGCATGGCATTCGCCCGTTGGCCATGGGCCGCAGCCAGGACGGCACCGTGATGGTGGGCAGCGAGTCGGTGGCGCTGGAAGGCACCTCCCATGTGTTCGACCGCAATATCAACCCAGGCGAAGCGATTTTCATCACGCTCGATGGCCAGGTTCACGCCAGCCAGTGCGCTGAGAACCCGCAGCTCAATCCATGCATCTTTGAGTTTGTGTACCTTGCGCGGCCTGATTCGGTGCTTGACGGCATCTCGGTTTATCAAGCCCGTCTGAACCTGGGTGAAGCCTTGGCCAAACGCGTGGTATCCACCGTGCCGCCCAACGAGATCGACGTGATCATCCCCATTCCCGAGTCCAGCCGCCCCAGCGCCACCCAACTGGCACATCTGTTGGGCGTCCCGTATCGGGAGGGCTTCGTCAAGAACCGCTATGTGGGCCGCACCTTCATCATGCCGGGGCAGGGCGTGCGCAAAAAGTCGGTGCGCCAAAAGCTTAACGTGATCGGCAGCGAGTTCAAGGGCCGCAACGTGCTGCTGGTGGATGACTCCATCGTACGCGGCACGACCAGCCGCGAGATCGTGCAGATGGCGCGCGATGCGGGAGCCCGCAAGGTGTACCTGGCCAGCGCGGCGCCGCCTGTGCGCTACCCCAACGTGTATGGCATCGATATGCCCACCAGCAGCGAACTGGTAGCCCACGGCCGCACGGTTGAAGAGATCCGCCAGGCCATTGGCTGCGACGCGCTTATCTACCAGGATGTGGATGGCATGAAGAAGGCGGTGGGCGCGCTCAATAGCGCCATCGTTGGTTTCGATGCGTCGTGTTTTGATGGCGTGTACGTGACGGGCGACATCACCGCAGAAGGGATTGCCAGCCTGAACGAAGGGCGTGTGGGCGCGGAGGAGGGCGAGGAAGACACCTCGCGCCTTGCTTTGCCCAATGCGCAGGAAGCGTAGCCAAGGACTGGCGCAGCCACCGCTGGCTATCGCACGGGATGCTGGGCCTCCAGTGGAACGGGCGAGGCTTTAGCAGGGCCGGCTGCGCCCGACGACGGATTGACCCATTTTGGAACTGGCCCCGTTGAGGGCCAGCATTGATTGTTATGACTGAAACCATTGCATCCAGCACGGGCCGCGTACGCACCCGTTTCGCACCCTCGCCCACGGGGTTCATCCACCTGGGCAACATCCGCTCGGCCCTGTACCCCTGGGCGTTTGCCCGCGCCACGGGCGGTGACTTCATTCTGCGCATTGAAGACACCGACCTGGAGCGCTCCAGCCAGGCGGCGGTGGACGTCATCATCGAGGGCATGGCTTGGCTCGGTTTGAACCACGACGAAGGCCCGTTCTATCAGATGCAGCGCATGGACCGTTACAAGTCCGTGCTCGCAGACCTGCAGGCCGCAGGGCACGTGTATCCGTGCTACATGAGCGTGGCAGAGCTGGATGCCCTGCGCGAGCGGCAGATGGCTGCCAAGGAGAAGCCCCGCTACGACGGCACGTGGCGCCCCGAATCGGGCAAGACCCTGCCAGCCATTCCCGAGGGCGTGCAGCCCGTGCTGCGCTTCAAGAACCCGCAAGGTGGCGTGGTGGCTTGGGACGACAAGGTCAAGGGCCGCATCGAGATCAGCAACGATGAGCTGGATGACCTGGTCATCGCGCGCCCGGATGGGACGCCCACCTACAACTTTTGCGTCGTTGTGGACGATATCGACATGGCGATCACACATGTGATCCGCGGTGACGATCATGTGAACAACACACCGCGCCAGATCAACATCTTCCGCGCCCTGGGCGAGGAACCTCCGGTGTATGCCCACTTGCCTACGGTGCTGAACGAGCAGGGCGAGAAGATGAGCAAGCGCAATGGCGCCAAGCCTGTCACGCAGTACCGTGATGAAGGCTATTTGCCAGATGCCATGGTGAACTACCTGGCCCGCTTGGGCTGGAGCCACGGCGATGATGAGATATTCAGCCGCGAGCAGTTCCTGCAGTGGTTCAACCTGGACCACCTGGGCCGCAGCGCGGCGCAGTTCGATGAAGCCAAGCTGCGCTGGGTGAATGCCCAGCACTTGAAAGCCATGGCCGATGATGCGCTGGCGGCGCTGGTTGCTCCGCAATTGCAGGCCCGCGGTGTCTCGGCCGAGGCACTGGCCGATGGCCGTCTGCCTCGCATCTGCGCGCTGTTCAAAGATCGGTGCGACACCACCGTCGTGCTCGCCAACTGGGCGCAAGTTTTTTATGGCGATGTGTCGCCCGTCGATGCAGAGCGCGCGCAGCATGTCACCGACGCCATTGCTCCTGCTCTGGACGCGCTGGCCGATGCGCTGTCTGGGTGTGAATGGGACAAGGCTTCCATCAGTGCGGCGTTCAAGCAGGTGCTGGCTGCCCAGGGCCTGAAGATGCCTCAGTTGGCGATGCCCGCGCGCGTGCTGACGGTCGGAACCGCACACACTCCGTCGGTCGATGCCGTGCTGGAATTGGTCGGACGTGAAAAAGTTGTAGCGCGTTTGCGAAACCGCTAAAAATCTGTCTATAATTCAAGGCTCAGGTGATGACAACAAATACTAAGTGTTTGAGGTCATTTAGTGGGGGTATAGCTCAGCTGGGAGAGCGCTTGCATGGCATGCAAGAGGTCATCGGTTCGATCCCGTTTACCTCCACCACACAGCTTGATAACGGTTAGTTCTAAGGTTTTGACCCTATCGTCTAGAGGCCTAGGACATCACCCTTTCACGGTGAGTACCGGGGTTCGAATCCCCGTAGGGTCAAGCGAAAAGCTGCCTGCCAGGAGTGGTAGTTCAGTTGGTTAGAATACCGGCCTGTCACGCCGGGGGTCGCGGGTTCGAGTCCCGTCCACTCCGCCAGTTATCAGCCGTTGCAAATCTTGAAGATGCAACGGTTCTCTTTGGTGCAAGCCAGAGAAGTTTTGGGGGGTATAGCTCAGCTGGGAGAGCGCTTGCATGGCATGCAAGAGGTCATCGGTTCGATCCCGTTTACCTCCACCAAATTTGTCAGTAGTAGTTCGGTTAGTTCCAAGGTTTTGACCCCATCGTCTAGAGGCCTAGGACATCACCCTTTCACGGTGAGTACCGGGGTTCGAATCCCCGTGGGGTCGCCAAGTTCGAAGCGAAAAGCTGCCTGCCAGGAGTGGTAGTTCAGTTGGTTAGAATACCGGCCTGTCACGCCGGGGGTCGCGGGTTCGAGTCCCGTCCACTCCGCCAGATGCAAACCGCTGCAGTCGCAAGGCTGCAGCGGTTTTTTTTATGCCCGGTATTCTTTGCTGCTTTCCCCTGCAGGCATTGAAGCCGGGCCTGCTGAATGACTGTCGCCCCGGATTGAGCCTGTTACAAGGGGTGGGCCTGTGCAAGAATTGCCGGTACCGGCCGCACCATCGTATCGCTCAGGCGGCCGGTCCTCACAGACCCATTTGGCGCCCATGAACCTTCTTCGGTTGCAGATCCACCCGCAGCACCAGGCCAGTTTCAAAGCTGTGGCACCGGTGCTTTACCTGCTGACCGGTGGATTGGTTGCTGCGTGGGTATATTTTTCGGTGACAACCTCCTTGCGGGTGGGGCACTACCTCACGCTGCACCAGGTGCTGGAGACCTTGTCCATTGCCGTGTCGGCGCTGGTGTTTGCCGTGGGGTGGAAGGCGCACAGCCTGAACCCCCAGCGTAATGTCCTCGTTCTGGCCTGCGGATTTCTGGGGGTCGCGGTCCTGGATTTTTCGCACATGCTGTCCTTTGCCGGCATGCCGGACTACATCACGCCCAACTCGGTGGCCAAGGGCATCAATTTCTGGCTGCCCGCGCGCTACCTGGGGGCGCTGACGCTCCTGGGCGCCGTAGTGCTGCACTGGCGCGCGCCCGGCGATGCGCCCGTTTCAAGCCCGGGCCGGTTGATGGTGCTGGCACTGGTGTTGGCTGTGGTGGCCGCCATCCACGCCGTTGTGTTCTGGTTTCCGCAGTGGTACCCGCAGACCTACGATGCTCAGGGGCTCACGCGGTTCAAGATCGCCGCCGAGTACGGTGTGGTCGCTTTGTATGCTGCGTCGTTGGTGCTGCTGCTGCGCAGTGCGCGCGAGCGCGCCGCCTTTGATGTGGCGAGGCTGTTCGCCGCAGTGTGGGTGATGGCTCTGAGCGAGGTCTTTTTCACGTTTTACGTCATCGCCACGGACGCCTTCAATCTGCTGGGCCATCTGTACAAGGTGGCGGGGTACTACTACCTCTACCGGGCCATTTTTGTGGGCACCATCGAGGCGCCTTACCGGGTGCTCAAGCAGTCCGACAAGGCCATGCGGGCCGTGCTGGATGCGGTCCCCGACTTGATGTTCGAGGTGACTCGCGATGGCCGCTATGTGCAGATCCATACGCGCCAGCCTGAGTTGCTGTTGATGCCGACCAGTGAGGTCATCGGCCGGTCGATCCACGACATCCTGCCGCCTGCGGCCGCAGCGGTGGCGCAGGCGGCAATCGATGCGGCGGCCGAACATGGCCTGGCCCGCGACTTTCAGTACGCGCTGATCTTGCCCGACGGCCAGCATTGGTTTGAGCTCTCTGTGGCACGCAAGGTAATGGACGATGAGGCGGATGATCACTTTGTGGTGCTGTCCCGCGACATCACGCTGCGGGTCCAGACGCTGGATACCTTGCGCAAGCTGCGCCACGCCGTGGAGCAAGCGCCCAACTCCATCTTCATTGCGGGCGCCGATGGCAACATCGAATACGTAAACCCCGCATTCACTGCCACGACGGGCTACAGCCCCGAGGAGGTCATTGGCCGCAACCCGCGCCTGCTGAGCGCGGGTTCCACGCCCGCCAGCGTGTATGCCGACCTGTGGCAGCACCTGGAGTCAGGTCGGCCGTGGCGCGGCGAGTTCGTGAACCGCCGCAAGGGGGGCGCCGAATACCATGAGTCCGCCATCATCTCGCCGCTGCACGACGAGCAGGGCCGCATCACCCACTATCTCGCGGTGCAGGAGGATGTGACGGAGCGCAAGCGCGACGAGGAGCGCATTCGCAAGCTGATCAACTTTGACGCATTGACTGGCTTGCCCAACCGCACGATGTTCGCCTCCCGGTTCAGCCAGGCGCTGGCACTCACCCAGCGCAGCGGCCACCAGCTGGCCCTGTTGTACCTGGACCTGGACCACTTCAAGAACGTGAACGACTCGCTGGGTCACCAAGTGGGCGACGGGCTGCTGATCGAAATTGCACACCGCTTGCAGTCGGTGGTGCGCGACGAAGACACGGTGTCCCGGCAGGGCGGGGACGAGTTCGTCATCGTGCTGCCCCTGACCGATGCGCAGCAGGCGGCCCACGTGGCCGACGAACTGCAGGCGCAGGTGCGCCGCATCTGCAAGCTGGAGCACCACGAGCTGGTGGTGACCTCATCGATCGGGATTGCGATGTACCCCGAAGACGGCGGTGACTTTGAAACCCTGGCGCAGCGTGCCGACGCAGCCATGTTCCGCGCCAAAGAGTCTGGACGCGATACCTACCGGTTCTTCTCCACAGACATGCAGGCGCGTTCGCTCAGGGTGCTGCAGATTGAGAATGCCCTGCGCAGCGCCCTGGTGCAAGGCCAGCTGGCGCTGCACTACCAGCCCCAAATCCGGCTGCGGGATCACCAGCTGGTGGGGGTAGAGGCGCTGCTGCGCTGGACTCACCCCGAGCTGGGCACCGTCGGCCCCGCCGAGTTCATTCCGGTGGCGGAAAGCAGCGGACAGATTCTGGGCATGGGTGAATGGGTGTTGCGCACCGCGCTGGCACAGGCCCGGCACTGGCGCGATGCCGGCCACACTGAGCTGGTGGTGGCGGTGAACCTGTCGATGGTGCAGTTTCGCCACCCAGGCCTGGTGGACACGGTGCGCCGGTCGCTGGCCGACAGTGGTGTACCGCCGCAGATGCTGGAACTGGAGCTGACGGAGAGCATCGCCATGGATGCGCCAGAACAGGTGATTGCCATCGTGCAGCAGCTGTGTGACCTGGGGGTGAAGCTGTCCATCGACGACTTTGGCACGGGGTATTCATCGTTCAGCTACATCCAGCGCCTCAAGGTCCACAAGCTCAAGATCGACCAGTCGTTCGTGCGCCACCTGGGTGATGACCCCAGCGCACCCCACATCGTGCGCGCCATCATTGGCCTGGCACAGAGTCTGGGTCTGGAAACCATTGCCGAAGGCGTGGAGACGGCCGTCCAGTGCGAGGTGCTTTTGGGACTGGGTTGCGACACGGGGCAGGGCTACCACTTCAGCCGTCCGGTGCCCGCCATGGACCTGGACGGTATGTTGACCCAGGGCCACGCGGTACCGGGTTGAAAGGTCGAGGAGAGGCCAGAGGGGATCGCATGGTCAACGCGGAACCGCCGCGTTGTCAGCGCGGCGAGTGGGCGGGCAGGCGGCAATTGGGGGGCGTGTTTGGCGCGCCTGAAACAGGAGCCACTCCAAGCCTTTGTGTGGCCAATTTTGTGCCAAACAAGCCCTATGCGCAGAGGAAATATGCCTGGATAGCTATCGAATAAATAGCATTCAGGCGGTCCTTAGAGCCCCTGCCCAAGCTCAGTCGAGGCTCAGCGAGGTGCCAGGCGAATGGCACCGTCCAGGCGAATCACCTCGCCATTGAGCATGTCGTTTTCAAGGATGTGGCGCACCAGCTTGGCATAGTCCTGGGGGGTGCCCAGGCGGCTGGGGAAGGGCACGCCAGCGGCCAACGCGTCCTGCACTTCTTGCGGCATGCCAAACAGCATGGGGGTACCAAAAATGCCAGGGGCAATGGTCATGTTGCGGATGCCGTTGCGGGCCAGGTCACGGGCAATCGGCAGGGTCATGCCTACCACGCCGCCCTTGGAGGCGGCGTAGGCGGCCTGGCCGATCTGTCCGTCATAGGCGGCCACGCTGGCCGTGGAGATCAGTACGCCGCGCTCGCCCGTGGACTCAGGCTCGTTCTTGCTCATGGCCTCGGCGGCCAGGCGGATCATGTTGAAGCTGCCGATCAGATTGACCGTGATGGTCTTGCTGAACAGGGCCAGCGCATGTGCGCCGTTCTTGCCAACGGTCTTTTCCGCAGGGGCGATGCCCGCGCAGTTCACGAGGCCCACCAGTTTCCCGAGCGACACCGCCTTGGCCACGACGGCCTGGCCATCGGCCTCGTTGCTCACATCGCATTTCACGAACGCGCCGCCGATTTCCTTGGCCACGGCCTCGCCTTTTTCTGCCTGCATGTCGGCAATGACCACGGTGCCGCCCTGGGCGGCCAGCATGCGTGCCGTGCCTTCGCCCAAGCCCGACGCGCCGCCGGTGACGATGAATACCTTGCCTTGGATGTCCATGGTTGTCTCCATTAAGTGACGTTAACGTAAACGTCAATTATGGCGCATCTCCCAGCCGTGCCGAAGGCGAAAAAAGCCCGGACGAGGCCGGGCTTGTGGTGGGTGAGGCAGGGGCGGCTTACTGGAAGCCCACGCGGTCCAGCATCTGCTGCACCTTGGTCGTGTTGGCGCCCACCGCGCTGATCGGGATGGTTTCGCTCTTGAAGGGCTTGCCGCCAGTCATGGCCTTGAGGGCGGGGTTGTCCAGTGTCACGCCCTTGGCGGCGGGCCACTCATTGTTGCCATTGGCAAAGTAGTTCTGTGCCTCGGGGCTGGCCAGGTATTCGAGGAACTTGACGGCATTGGCCTGGTTCTTGGAGTGCTTGGCCACAGCGCCACCAGCGATGTTCAGGTGCGTGCCCCAGGACTCCTGGTTGGGGAACACCACGCCCACCTTGTTGACCACTGCCACATCCTCGGGTGCGTTGGAGCGCATCATGCGAGCCAGGTAGTAGGTGTTGGTCACTGCAATGTCGCATTCGCCTGCGGCCACGGCCTTGATCTGGTCGGTGTCGCCGCCCTTGGGTGGGCGGGCCAGGTTGGCCACCATGCCCTTGAGCCAGGCCTCGGCTTTTTGTTCGCCCAAATGCTCGGTGACTGCGCCGAACAGGCTCAGGTTGTAAGGGTGCGAGCCGGAGCGGATGCACAGCTTGCCCTTGTTCTTGGGGTCACCCAATTCTTCATACGTGTCCACATCGGCCTTTTGCATTTTGACCTTGTTGTAGACGATCACGCGCGCGCGGGTGGACAGTCCAAACCACGAAATGCCGCCGTCCGCCGCAGGTTGGCTGCGCAGGTTGGCGGGGATGGCATCGTTCAGCACCTTGGACTGGATGGGCTGGAACAGGCCATCGACCTCACCCTTGTACAGGCGGGCGGCGTCCACCAGCAGGATCACGTCGGCAGGGGAGGCGGAGCCCTCGGCCTTCAGGCGGGCCAGGATGCCGGCGTCGTCGGCGTCCACGCGGTTGATCTTGATGCCCGTGGCCTTGGTGAAGCCCGTGTAAAGCGCTTCGTCGGTGGAGTAGTGGCGGGCCGAGTAGAGGTTGACCACTTGTTCCTGGGCATGCACGGCGCCTGCAGCGGCGGCCAGGGCACAAGCGCTCAGCAAGGCTTTCACAGTCTTCGACATGGGTTGCGTCTTTCGGGGTTGAAACTGCACCAATGATAAAGCAAACGCGAATTATTCTTAATAAATATCCGATTCGACGGCTGGATTTGGGGTCTGGATTTGACGTGGAGCAAGGGCCAGGCACTGGGTAACGGCATTGCGGCGCGTTGGGCGAGTGCGTCCAAAGTGCCGATCAACATCCGGCCTCGGGCCAGGTCGAATGGGCTTGTATTGCGCGCAGGCAAAAAAAAGCCCAGTCGTAAAACCGGGCTTTAAAAGGATCCTTGAAACGGGGGTTTCGAGAGGATCCAAGGAGACAACTGGGGCGCTGTTGACAAGGTCAGCAGCGCATGGATTGCATTATCAGGGTATTCCCTGAACGCGGCCTAGAGGTTGCACTCCAGACCGCCAACATGGCGATTAACGCTTGCGGGGAGCGGCCGTCTTGGCAGCGTTGGCAGCGGTGTTGGCCACAGCGTTGAAGTTGGCTTCTGCCACGTCAGACGCTTGCTTGACGGCCTTTTGCACCGACTCAAACGCGTTGTTGGCGGCCGACACGGCGCTCTTCATCACGGCGACGGCGGTTTCGGAGCCGGCAGGGGCGTTCTTGGCGGCGCTGTCCACCAGGTTGGTGAAAGCCTTTTGTGCGTCGGTGGCCTGGGTTTCGAAAGCCTTGCCGAATTCGGCACCGGTGCCCGAAGCGATGTCATACAGGTGACGGCTGTAGGCGGCGGTCTTTTCAGCCAGGGGCTGGAACAGGCCAGCTTGCAGGGCCAGCAGCTCTTGTGCGTCCTTCACGCCCAGCACGGCTTGGGTGTGGTTGGCGGCTTCGGACAGGGCAGCGCGCGAAGCGGTCACGTTCAGTTCGACCAGCTTTTCCACGCCTTCGAACGCCTTGGTGGTCAAGCCAAACAGGGTTTCGATGTTGGCCTTGTGGGATGCCAGGATTTGTTCTGCGGTCAGCGACATGTCATATCTCCTAAGAATGAGGGCCCGAAGGGCCGGGGTGGTTCACAGACATCTGCGCTGACCTTGACCGGGTGAGTCATGTTGCAGTGCAGCATGGGTTGAATTTTAGGGGCTTGCTGCGCTATTGCAAGGGGTTTTTGTTGCGGTGCAGCAAATTAGACACGATCACCCAGAAATCCCCGACTTGCCACAATTGCGTCATGCACGCCTACTATGCCGACCACTTCGTGTTGCCCTTGCCCGAAGGCCATCGCTTCCCCATGGCCAAGTACCGCATGCTGCGCGATCGGATCGCTGCGCACCTGCCTGACGCGCTGTTGAAGGAAGCTTTGCCAGCCTCGGATGAGGCGCTGGCGCGGGTGCATAGCCAGCAGTACATCGACGCCATCGCCCACGGAACGCTGGCGCCCCCGGCGCAGCGGGAGATCGGCTTTCCCTGGAGCCCGGCCATGGCCGAGCGCGCGCGCCGCTCGGTGGGCGCCACCCTGGCGGCCACCCGCGCCGCGTGGCGCGAGGGGGTGGCGGGCAACCTGGCGGGTGGCACGCACCACGCGTATGCCGACAAGGGCAGCGGCTTTTGTGTATTCAACGATGTGGCGGTGGCTGCCCGGCAGGTACAGGCCGATCACCTGAACGATGGATCGGGCTGGCCGTTGCAGGTGGCGGTGATCGACCTGGATGTGCACCAGGGCAATGGCACAGCCCATATCTTTCAGTGCGACGACAGTGTGTTCACCCTGTCGCTGCACGGCGCGCGCAACTTTCCGTTTCGCAAGGAGCCGAGCGACCTGGATGTGGAGCTGCCCGACGGGTGTGCTGATGATGAGTACCTGCACGCGCTGGACCAGGCCCTGGACGCGCTGGACCACCGCTGCAAGCCAGATCTGGTGTTTTATCTTGCGGGTGCGGACCCCCATGTGGGCGATCGGCTGGGGCGTCTTGCTGTCACCCACGATGGGCTGGAGGCACGCGACCGGCGGGTATTTGACTGGGCCTGGCAGCGGCGCATTCCCACGGTGTTCGTCATGGCGGGCGGCTACGGCGACGACCTGGAGGACACGCTGCAGGCGCAACTCACCACCTGGCGCGTGGCCTGGCAGTACCACCAGCGCTGGCAGAATGTGCGGCCATGACCTCTGCCGCCAGCACCCCGTCCACCACTCCATCCGTGCCCGCCCGCCCGGCTCCGCAGCCGCGCAGCGCCTACCGCGTGTTCCGCCCCATCACCACGCGCTGGGCCGACAACGACGTGTATGGCCACGTGAACAACGTCGTGTACTACAGCTGGTTCGATACGGCGGTGAATGCCCACCTGATCGACCAGGGCGTGCTCGACATCCACGCGGGTGGAACCATCGGCCTGGTCATCGAAACCCAGTGCAATTACTTCGCGCCGCTGGCGTTCCCGCAGACGGTGGAGGCTGGCATCCGCGTTGCGCGGCTGGGGGGCTCCAGCGTGCGCTACGAGGTGGGCCTGTTTGCGCAAGGCGAGCCGATGACGGCAGCGGCGGGCCACTTCATCCATGTGTATGTGGACCGCGAAACCCGTCGCCCGGTGGCCGTGCCAGACGCGTTGCGCGCCGTGCTGCAGGCGCTGGTCATGCCAGGTTGATGGGCGGCGGCACGCTGCTGCCATTGATTTGATAGCAAAGGGCGCAGGTGCGATGTGCGCCCTGGCCCGAAATGGCGCTAAATGCAGGTGGTGGCTGAACACTGGCTGACGCCGCTGTGTGCACCAAGCGCCGGGCGCTGTGATGGCCTACACTTTGCGGCTTTATTGCCCGGTTTGCGACCGGTGCGCTGCGTACTTTGCGTGCGCGGTTTCTAAGGCTTGCCCTGTCCATGATCATCACCAGCCTGCTCGACACCGACCTGTACAAGTTCACCATGATGCAGGTGGTGCTGCACCAGTTTCCGGGGGCGCAGGTTGAATACAAGTTCAAGTGCCGCAACCCTGGCGTGCAGCTGGCGCCCTTTGCCAACGAGATCCGCGATGAGATCCGTTCGCTGTGCAGCCTCCAGTTCCAGGACGCCGAGCTGACCTACCTGCGGTCGCTGCGTTTCATCAAGAGCGACTTTGTGGATTTTCTCGGGCTGTTCAAGCTCAACGAGAAATACATCACCGTCACGCCCCAGCACAACGGCGAGATAGACATCACCATCCGCGGGCCCTGGCTGCACACCATCCTGTTCGAGATCCCGGTGCTGGCCATCATCAACGAGGTGTACTTCCGCAACACGCAGAAGGTGCCCGACTTTCCTGAAGGCCGCCGCCGGCTCGACGCCAAGATTGCGCTGCTGCAGGGCGAGGGTCTGTCCGACCTCAAGATTGCCGACTACGGCACGCGCCGCCGCTTCTCGCGCGCCTGGCACGAAGAAGTGCTGCGCGTGCTGGTGGCCCGCCTGGGTACAGGCGACCGCCGCCCCGGCGCTCCCGCAGGTCCGGGGCAGTTTGCGGGCACCAGCAACGTGCTGTATGCGATGAAGCTGGGCGTGACCCCCTTGGGAACCATGGCACACGAGTATCTGCAGGCCTGCCAGGCGCTGGGGCCGCGCCTGCGTGACAGCCAGGTGTTCGGGTTTGAAGTGTGGGCCAAGGAATACCGGGGTGACCTGGGCATTGCGCTGTCGGATGTGTACGGCATGAGTGCCTTCCTGCGCGACTTCGATCTGTACTTCTGCAAGCTGTTCGACGGCGCACGGCACGACAGCGGCGACCCGTTTGCTTGGGGGGAGCGCCTGCTGGACCACTACCGCAAGAACCGCGTGGACCCGCTGACCAAGACGCTGATTTTCAGCGATGCGCTCACCATCCCACGCACGATCGAGCTGTACCAGCAGTTCCGTGGGCGCTGCCAACTGGCCTTTGGCATTGGCACCAACCTGACCAATGACCTGGGCAGTCCGCCTGCCCACGAGCCCTTGCAGGTGGTCATCAAGATGACGCGCTGCAACGACCAGCCCGTGGCCAAGCTGTCCGACACGCCGGGCAAAGGCATGTGCGATGACGAGAAATACCTGGCCTACCTGCGCCAGGTCTTCGATATCCCATCGCCGGCTTGACCGCGCAGCGCGGGTGTTACCACCCTGCGAGGCCCTGACTTTTGACAATGAGACGGAGACAAAAACCATGAAATTTTCGCGCGGGCTGGCGGTTGCCGGCTTCCTCGCAGTGCTGCCCGGCCTGGCGCTGGCGGCCGATATCGACGGCGGTACGCTGTCCGTGCTGTGGGGCGTGCCCTTTGCGGGCATCCTGCTGTCGATTGCGCTCATGCCGTTGCTGGCGCCCATCTTCTGGCACCACCACTTTGGCAAGGTGGCCGCGGGTTGGGCCTTGGCGTTTTTGCTGCCGTTCGCGGTGGTGTTTGGCCCCGGTGCAGCGGGGGCGAGCTTTGCGCACGCACTGGTGGCCGAATACATTCCCTTCGTCATCCTGCTCACGGCGCTGTTCACCGTGGCGGGGGGCATCTACATACGGGGCAACCTGCACGGCAGTCCGGCGCTCAACACCGCCATCCTGGCCATTGGCGCGGCGCTGGCCAGCGTCATGGGCACCACGGGCGCGTCGATGCTGCTGATCCGACCGTTGATTCGTGCCAACGACAACCGCAAGCACACGGCGCATGTGGTGGTGTTCTTCATCTTCATCGTCTCCAATGCCGGGGGCTCGCTCACCCCGCTGGGTGATCCGCCGCTGTTCCTGGGTTTCCTGAAGGGGGTGGACTTCTTCTGGACGGTGGGGCACATCTTCCCCGAGACCCTGTTCCTGGTGGGCGCGCTGCTGGCCATCTTCTTCATGATGGACTCCTGGTACTACCACCGGC
The DNA here is from genome assembly GCF_001428225.1 of Acidovorax sp. Root70. NCBI lineage: Bacteria > Pseudomonadati > Pseudomonadota > Betaproteobacteria > Burkholderiales > Comamonadaceae > Acidovorax > Acidovorax sp. Root70. The sequence continues at coordinate 189,595 of NZ_LMHQ01000029.1, read as the reverse complement.
GTGAAGAAGTGCTCAAGGCCGACCCGACCCCCGACACCAAGGCCATCGGCTTTGACGGCAAGGCCAACTTTGCGCTGCTGGGCGTGGTGGTGGCGCTGGTTCTGCTCAGTGGCTTGTGGAAGTCTCCCGTGTCGTTCACCATTGCCGGAGCCGATGTAGGCCTGCCCGGTATCGTGCGGGACGTGGGCCTGATCCTGGTGGCGCTGGTGTCCCTGCGCGTCACCCCCAAGCAGGTGCATGAGGACAACCAGTTCAGCTGGGGCCCCATGCAAGAGGTCGCCAAGCTGTTTGCAGGCATATTCCTCACCATCGTCCCGGTCATTGCCATGCTCAAGGCGGGCGTCAACGGCCCCTTCGGCGCCGTGGTGGCTGCCGTGACCCGGCCCGACGGCACGCCAGATCCGGCCATGTACTTCTGGGCCTCCGGGGCGCTCAGCTCCTTCCTCGACAACGCGCCCACTTACCTGGTTTTCTTCAACACCGCCGGTGGCGACCCCGCCGTGCTGATGACCACCCTGGCCCCCACGCTGGCGGCCATCTCGGCGGGCTCGGTCTTCATGGGAGCCAACAGCTACATCGGCAACGCGCCCAACATGATGGTCAAGGCCATTGCCGAAGACCGGGGTGTGAAGATGCCCAGCTTCTTTGGCTACATGCTGTGGTCGGGCGGCATTCTGGTGCCGCTGTTCATCGTGATGACGTTTATCTGGTTCCGTTGATTGGAGTTTTGAGCGCTATGAGCAAACCCCGCATCCTGGTCGCCCGCGCGATCTTTCCCGACATTGTGGACCGCCTGCGCCAACACTTCGATGTGGAAGACAACCCCAACGACGTGATCTGGTCGCCGCAAGAGCTGGCCGCCCGCTTGGCTGACAAGGACGGGGTGCTGACCACCGGTAGCCAGCGCATCGATGCCGCGCTGCTGGCCGCCGCACCACGCCTCAAGGTCTGCGCCAACATGGCCGTGGGCTACAACAACTTTGACGTGGACGCCATGACCACAGCCGGCGTACAGGGCACCAACACGCCCGACGTACTGACCGAGACCACGGCCGACTTTGGCTTTGCGCTCTTGATGGCCACGGCCCGCCGCATGACCGAGAGCGAGCATTACCTGCGTGCCGGTAAATGGACCAAGTGGAGCTACGACATGTTCGCGGGCAGCGACATCCACGGCAGCACGCTGGGCATCATCGGCATGGGCCGCATCGGGCAGGGCATTGCCAGGCGTGGTGCGCACGGCTTTGGCATGAAGGTGGTCTATCACAACCGCTCGCGCCTGTCGCCCGAGCTGGAAGCCGAATGCAAGGCCACCTATGTGGGCAAAGACGAGCTGCTGCGAACGGCCGACCACGTGGTGTTGGTAGTGCCGTACAGCGCGGCATCGCACCACACCATCGGCGCGGCCGAGCTGGCGCTGATGAAGCCCACGGCCACCCTCATCAACATTGCGCGCGGCGGCATCGTGGACGACGCCGCTTTGGCCGTGGTCCTGCGCGAAGGGCGCATTGCTGCGGCGGGGCTGGATGTGTTCGAGGGCGAGCCCAGCGTACACCCCGATCTGCTCACCGTGCCTAACGTAGTGCTCACCCCGCACATTGCCAGTGCCACCGTGCCCACACGCCGCGCCATGGCCAACCTGGCGGCCGACAATCTGATCGCGTTCTTTGACGGGCGCGGGCCACTCACACCAGTGAACCAGCCCTCCGCACTGCGCTGAGACGAAGATTGGGCCAAATCGCCTGCATGCGCTAGTCGAATATGCGCTGATAGCTATCAAAAATATAGTAAACCATTGACCACTGACACTCTCGTTCTATTGGCTGCGCTGGCATTGGCGCTGGTACTTTTGGTGGTGCTGTTGCTGCGCCGTCCCCGGATAGACCTGCCGCCCGAATGGCTGGCTCGCCAGCAGGCGCTGGAGCGCACCATGCAGGCCACCCAGATTGCGGTGGCCAAGAATGACGGCGCGCTGGACGGCATGGGCCAGCAGCTGCGCGGCTTCACGCAAACCACGCAGACCACGCTGGAGGGGCTGCGCCACGCGGTTGACGAGCGATTGACACAAGCGGTGGCCGAATCGCGCAACGGCCGCGCCGAGCTGCTGGCGGCCTTTGGCGTGTTTGAGGCGCGGCTGGAGCAGCGCCTCACGGCCCTGGACGCCGCCACACGCCTCACGCTCGACTCGCTCAAAGGCGACACCCAGTCGCAGCTGGGCGCCATGTCGCAGGCGCTCAAGGACCAGCTCGAAGCCAACAGCTTTCAGATCAAAAACCAGTTTGCCGTGCTGCAAGACGCGGTGTCGCAGCAGCTCACCGGGCTGGTGCAGGGCAGCCAGCACAACGCCGAACAACTGCGCACCGCGCTCAACGAGCGCTTGGCCGCCATCCAGGCCGACAACGCCACCAAGCTCGAAGAAATGCGCCGCACGGTGGACGAAAAGCTCCACGCCACGCTGGAGCAGCGCCTGGGCGAATCTTTCAAGCTCGTCAGCGACCGGCTGGAGCAAGTGCACAAGGGCCTGGGCGAGATGCAGACCCTGGCGGGCAGCGTTGGCGACCTGAAGCGCGTGATGACGAATGTGAAGTCGCGCGGCACCTGGGGCGAGATGCAGCTGGGCGCCATCATCGACAACGTGCTCACGCCCGACCAGTTTGCGCGCAACGTCAAGACCGTGCCGGGCAGCGATGAGCTGGTGGAGTTTGCCATCCGCCTGCCGGGCAAGAGTGACGATCACCCGGTGTGGCTACCCATCGACTCCAAGTACCCGGTGGAGCAATACCAGCGCCTGCTGGACGCGCAGGACGCCGCCGACAAGGTGGCCATCCTGTCCGCAGGCAACGCGTTCGAAGCCTCCATCAGGCTCGAAGCGAAGAAGATATTTGCCAAGTACGTCTCGCCCCCGCACACCACCGACTTTGCCGTGCTCTACCTGCCCACCGAAGGCTTGTTTGCTGAAGTGATGCGCCGCCCCGGCCTGGTCGAAGCCGTGCAGAACGACTGCCGCGTGATGATCACCGGCCCGGCCAATCTGGCCGCCATGCTCAACAGCCTGCAGATGGGTTTCAAGACGCTGGCCATCGAGAAGCGCTCGTCCGAGGTGTGGAGCCTCTTGGGCGTGGTCAAGACCGAGTTCGCCAAGTTTGGCGATGTGGTCGAGGCCACCAAGAAATCCATCGACGCCGCCGCCAAGAAGTTTGACGAGGTGGGCGTGCGCACCCGGGCCATCCAGCGCAAGCTGCGTGATGTGCAGGACCTGCCCGCGCCCGATACCGCCGTGCAGCAGGCGGGGGGCCGCACGGCGGCGCTGCCGGGGCTGGATGCGGAGGATGATTTGCTGTGAACTGGGCCCTTGCGCGGTTGATTGCGGGTCAGATCTGCGTGCACGCCTGCATGGCGGGCATGCGCATGGCTGCACCGCTGCTTGCGCTGCGCGAGGGCCACAGTGCAGCGGCCGTGGGGGTGCTGCTCGCGCTGTTCGCACTCACGCAGGTGTTTCTGGCCTTGCCCGCAGGGCGCTACGCGGACCGCCATGGCCTCAAGCGCCCCGTGGGCTATGCGGTGGCCGTGGCGTCGGCCGGGGCCGCGTTAGCGCTGGCTTTCCCGGTCTTCCCGGTGTTGTGTGCGGCCGCCTTGATGACCGGAGGGGCCAGCGGCGCCGCAATCATTGCGCTGCAGCGCCATGTGGGCCGCGCCGCGCACGACGCCACGCAGCTCAAGCAGGTGTTCAGCTGGCTGGCCATCGGGCCTGCGGTGTCCAACTTCATCGGGCCCTTCTGTGCGGGGCTCATGATCGACAACGCGGGCAGTGCGGCGGGCAGCACAGAAGGCTACCGCGCCGCCTTCGCCCTGATGGCGGTGCTGCCCCTGCTCACCTGGTTCTGGGTGCGCGACACGGTGGAACTTCCGCCTGTGATCGCCGCCGCAGGCGGTCCTCCGCAGCGCGCGTGGGACTTGATGAACGACCCTCCGTTTCGCCGCCTGCTGCTGGTCAACTGGATCTTGTCCTCGTGCTGGGACGTACACACCTTCGTGGTCCCGCTGCTGGGGCACGAGCGCGGCTTGTCGGCGTCGGTCATTGGCTCCATCCTGGGGGCATTCGCCATTGCCGCCGCCGTCATCCGGGTGCTGATGCCCATCGTTGCGGAGCGGCTGCGCGAGCGGGTGGTGGTAGCGGGCGCCATGCTGGCTACGGCGGTGCTGTTTGGTGCCTACCCGCTGCTGCACAGCGCGCTGGCCATGGGCGCATGTTCGGTGCTGCTGGGGTTTGCGCTGGGCTCGGTGCAGCCCATGGTGATGAGCCTGCTGCACCAGATCACGCCGCCCGCCCGCCATGGCGAGGCGCTGGGCCTGCGGCTCATGGCCATCAACGCATCGAGCGTGCTCATGCCCATGCTGTTTGGCTCTGCGGGTGCCGTGATTGGTGTGGGAGGGCTTTTCTGGGTGGTGGGAGGAGCCGTTGGCGGGGGGGCGCGAATCGCATGGCGCATGGGTGAAAAGCACTCCACAAAGCTCCCACAAAAAGAGTAAACAGGTGTAAATTGCCTCCACCCGGCAGCGGGTTTCGAGAGGGGGCGGTCATGTACCTGCGAATTTGGTCACGGCGCGTGCTGCCATGGTGCGTGGTACTGGCGTGGGGTGGTGGGCTGTCCTGCAGTGCGCGAGCTGATGGCGTGGTGGAGCAGGCGCTGGCGCTGGTCCGGCAAGGCCAGGCCCAGCAGGCGTTCCGTTTGCTGGACGCGGACGAGGCGCAGCGCGCTGGCGACCCTGCTTTTGATGCAGCCATGGGTGAAGCGGCGCACGCTGCAGGCCAGTACACGCGAGCGATCATGGCGCGCGAGCGATGGCTCGCCGCGCAGCCGGGCAGCCTGGAGGCCCAGGTGGCACTGGGGCAGTCCCTGCAGGCCGCAGGCGACCGCAGGGGTGTCATGGCCCTGCCTGCGCCGGTGCAGGCAGCACTCATCCCGGTGGATGCTGGGCACACCCTCGACCAGTTTTTGTATTCGTATGATCGCCTGGAGGCCGGTGGGCGCTCTTCGATCAAGGGCTATGTAGAGCTGGGCATGGGGCATGACTCCAACGCCAACGCTGGGCCCGTGGTGGGCGACCTGCTGTCGCCCGTGCCGGGCACCCCCGCGTGGGCTCTGCTGCCCGAAGCCCGGGCAACCTCGGGCAACTATGTGGTGGCCCAAGCGGGGCTGCGGGGGCGGGCGGTGCTCAATGCGCGGTGGTCCGTGGTGGGCACTGCGGTAGGCGCCGCGCGGCACTATGGAGGCGAGGCGGACCGGCTGGACCACACGGCGCTCGACGGCACCCTGGGACTGGCCTGGCGTGCCGAGCGCCATGAACTGATTGCGTCTGGCCAAGGGTCCTACTACGCGCTGGACGGCACGCGGCTGCGCACCATGGGCGGCGTGCTGGGTGAATGGATTTACCGTATTGACGGGTTTCGCCAGTGGGGCAGTTTTGTGCAGGTGCTCGACGTGCGGTACCCCGACCAGGCACTGCGCAACGTGCGCCGGAGCGTGGTGGGCACGTCGTATTCCCATCTGTTTCGCAACGGTTCGTCGGCCTATGGGGGCGTGTACGGTGGCCGGGAGCGGGCGCAGGCAAGCGGTGCCGACGCGCTGGGTCATCGACTGTGGGGCCTGCGGGCCGGAGGGCAGTGGCCCCTGGCGCCTCAGTGGTCTGTGTTTGCCAGTGCAGACTGGGAGCACCGGCGCTACGGCGGTCAGGACCCGTTTTTCGCGGTCACCCGTACCGACCGGCAGGCCCAGCTGGCCCTGGGACTGAACTGGACACCATCGCCCGGTTGGCGGGTCACGCCGCAATGGTCGTTCACACGCAACGCGTCCACGCTGCCCATCACCGACTATGAGCGCCGGGTGTTTTCCGTCACCGTGCGCCGGGAGTTCTGAATGCTTTGGCATAGCGGGTCCTGTGCCGACTCACCTTGGAGTTGTCTATGACGTCAGAACAAAAACGCTCGCGGCTGGCGCTGCTGATGGGCATGGTGGCGGCCTGGCCACTCACAGGGCTGGCCGCTGCCGGGCTGGTGCAGTTCACGGCCGGGGATGTGCAGCTGCGGCGGGGTGAAACTCTGTCGAGACTGTCCAAAGGGGCAGAACTGGATGGCGGGGATGTGGTGCTTACCGGCACCGAGGGCAGGGCGCAGATACGGTTTTCAGATGGTGGCCTGGTGGCCTTGTACCCGGACTCGCAGTTCACCGTCACCCGGTATGCCGACGGTGCGGGTACGGGTGAGGACCATTTTGTGGTCAATCTGTTACGGGGAGGAATGCGCGCGCTCACCGGGCTGATCGGCAAACGTAACCCGGCCAACTACAAGGTGGTCACACCGACGGCGGTGGTGGGGATCCGGGGCTCCGCCTTCTTGCTGGCCATCGATGCCAACGGCCAGGTGTTCGTGTCGGGTGAGCAGGATGAGATCGAGGTGTGCACCCAGGCGGGCTGCGTGGGCGTGACGGCGGGCGAAGCCGTGTTGGTGGTGTCGGATCAGGAGCTGCCGGTCTATACCCACACCCGCGCCCTGCTGCCGGTGCCCCAGGTACAGACTCCTTTGCTGGCGGGCGACCAGCTGGATGTGCAGGGCCGCCGTGCATTTGTGTACATCGTTCCTGCACCGGTGCCCGTACCCGTTCCACCCCCGCCGGAGGCTGCGCCGCCACCGGCACCCGTGCCGGTCTCGCCGCCGCCTCCCACGGGTGCGCCGCAGCCGGGGATTCCTGCGCCGCCTGCGCCCACGCCAACGACGCCGCCACCTCCGCCCACGCGGCCGACAGCGCCACCAGTGACTACGACGCCGCCGCCTCCAACGGTACGGCCACCGATTGTCTTCATCCCGGTGCTGCCTATCATCCGGCTACCGCCGCCACCGCCACCACCTGTGATTCGATAGCGAGGAGGGTTGCAGCCATCTGACGCGCGCGCAGGCGCGGTGCTGCCCCTCAGAGCTGGTAAAACGCCCGGATCAGGTCCCAGGCTTCCTGCGGGTTGTCGGTGTAGTGGAAGAGCTTCAGGTCTTGTGCCGAGATCGTGCCTTCTTCCACCAGTACATCGAAATTGATGAGGCGCTTCCAGTAATCGGTGCCGAACAGCACGATGGGCACAGGTTTGGCCTTTTTGGTCTGCACCAGGGTCAGCACTTCAAACAGCTCGTCCAACGTGCCAAAGCCGCCGGGGAAGGCCACCAGCGCCTTGGCGCGCATCATGAAATGCATCTTGCGCAGCGCGAAGTAGTGGAACTTGAACGACAGCGACGGCGAGATGAAGCGGTTGCCGCTTTGCTCGTGGGGCAGGGCGATGTTCAGGCCTACGTTCAGTGCACCAGCGTCGTGGGCGCCCCGGTTGGCGGCCTCCATGATGCCGGGGCCGCCGCCGGTGCAGATGTAGATGCGGTCGGCAGGGCGCTGGCGTTCGCTGTAGTCGGCCACCAGTTTGGCGAACTGGCGGGCCAGGTCGTAATAGCCCGCGTTGCGCACGGCCAGGCGCGCGCGGCGCACGCGTTCGGCGTCGCCACTGGCTTCGGCTTCGGTGAGCTGGGCAGCGGCCTCGTCGGGCGCCACGAAGCGCGCGCTGCCGTATACCACCACGGTGCTTTCAATGCCTTGTTCGGCCTGGCCCAGGTCGGGCTTGAGCATTTCGAGCTGAAAGCGTATGCCGCGGGTTTCGCGGCGGAACATGAATTCGGGGTCCGCAAAGGCCATGCGGTTGGCATCGGCCTGCAGCGGGTTGCCGTTGTGGGCGTGGTTGTGCAGTTCGGCCCAGGCATCGGCCAGGCGGCGTTCGTTGAGTTGGGTGTTGGCTTCCATGGCGGGCTCGCGTATCGATAGGTGAACAGAGAAGAGCGGGTCAGCACCGGCAGCAGCAGGTGAGGGCCCATGCAGTGTGGCGTGGATTGATGACGAAATGACGTGCTAGTGCTGGAATATCAAGCGCGAGATGCTATGAAATACGAAGCACTTTGCATGCCAAGCACTGTGAGGCCCAGGGAGCCCACCAGGTGCAAAGCCGTGGTGCCCAGTGCCAGGGCGTAGCGCTGCACCATCAGCATCTCAACGACTTCGGCCGAGAAGCTGGAGAAGGTGGTGAGTGCGCCCAGAAACCCGGTGACCAGCGCCAGCCGCCACACGGGGTCCAGCTGGGGCATGGCGTGGAACATGGCCACACACACGCCAATGAGGTAGCCGCCCACCAGATTGGCGGCAAGTGTGCCCCAAGGAATCAGCCCGCCAGGGCTGAGCCACAGGCCCAGGCGCCAGCGCGCCAGTGCGCCCACACAGGCGCCGATGCAGATGGCAAGAACGTTCAACATCGGGGCATTGTCGCTGGATTTTGAGGCGTCGGACGGGCGGCTCTCCATCCCTCAAAACGCCAAGCGGGGCGTCCCCGGTGGGGGGCGCCCCGCTTGGTAGTGCCTGCTGGTGGCAGGCGTGTTCAGCGCGCCGACATCTGCTGTGGCAGCCAGGTCACGATCCCAGGGAAGACATAGATCAACGCCACGGCGCCACACATCAGCAAGAACATGGGCATGGCCACCTTGGCAATCCAGGGCAGCTGGCGCCCGGTCATGCCCTGCAACACAAACAGGTTGAAGCCCACGGGCGGTGTGATCTGCGCCATCTCCACTACCAGCACGATGAAGATGCCGAACCAGATGGTGTCGATGCCCGCGGCCTGCACCGTGGGCATGAGCACGCCCATGGTCAGCACCACCATCGAGATGCCGTCAAGGAAGCAGCCCAGGATGATGTAGAAAATGGCCAGTGCCACGATGAGCTGGGCCTGGTTCAAGCCCAGCGACGCGATCCATTCGGCCAAGTGGCGAGGCAAGCCGATGTAGCCCATGGCCAGCGTGAGGAAGGCGGCGCCTGCCAGGATCAGCGCGATCATGCAGTACAAGCGCGTGGCGCCCATCAGCGAGTCCTTGAACGTGCCCCAGGTCATCGAGCCCTGCACGGCCGACAGCACCAGCGAGCCCACCACGCCCACGGCCGCCGCCTCGGTGGCGGTGGCAAAACCGGTGTAGATGCTGCCCAGCACGGCCGCAATCAGCAGCACCACGGGGATCAGGCTGCGCGATTCCGACAGCTTTTGCATGAAGCTCATGCGCACATCGGCCGCGGGCACCTGCTCGGGGTGGCGCAGCGCCCAGACCATGATGTAGCCCGAGAACAGCGCCGCCAGCAAGATGCCCGGCAGCACGCCCGCAATGAACAGCTGCGAGATCGACACCTCGGCCGACACGCCGTACACGATCATGATGATGGAGGGTGGGATCAACAGGCCCAGCGTGCTCGCGCCCGCCAGCGTGCCCACGACCATGTGCTCGGGGTAGCCGCGGCGCGTCAGTTCGGGCAGCGTCATCTTGCCGATGGTGGCGCAGGTGGCGGCGCTCGACCCCGACACGGCGGCAAAGATGGTGCAGCCCACCACGTTGGTGTGCAGCAGCCGGCCCGGCAGTGCCTGCACCCAGGGGGCCAGGCCCTTGAACATGTCTTGCGACAAGCGGGTGCGGAACAGGATTTCGCCCATCCAGATGAACAGGGGCAGGGCTGTGAGGGTCCAGCTGGAGGCGCTACCCCAGATCGTCACAGCCATCGCATCGCCCGCCGGGCGGGCGGAGAACAGCTGCATGGCGATCCAGGCGACGCCGGAGAGGGTGAGCCCGATCCATACGCCGCTGCCCAGAATCAGGAAAAGCGACAGTACGAGCAGGCCGGTTATGGCGAGATCACTCATGGTAGGTCGTGCAGCAGGGGTTATTCATTGCGCAATGCTTCGCCAGAGGAGGCATCCACACGCTTGCCCATCATCTCCAGCACCAGCTCGTCCAGGAACGCGATGGCCAGAATCACCGTGCCCACGGCCATGGCGATCTGTGGAATCCATAGAGGTGTGGCGTCACTGCTGGTGGAGATGTCGTGGAACTCGTGCGACTGCCAGGCCAGCTTGCAGCTGTATACCGCAAACAGCACGGCGAGCAGGGTGGCAATGGCCAAAGCCCAGATCTCGAACGCCTTCTTGGCGCCGCCCTTCAAGAAGTTGAGCAGCAGCGTGACGCGGATGTGCTCTCCGCGCTTCAAGGTGTGGGCGAGTGCCAGAAAGCCCGATGCAGCCATCAGATAGCCCGCATAGGCGTCCGTGCCCGGCACGTGAAAGTGGAACTGCCGGCTGGCGATGGACAGCAGCACCATCCCCAGCAGGCCGACCATGAAAAGCGCCGCCAGGGCGGCGGCGCTGTCGTACAGAAAGTCCAGCAGACGACGCATGTGCGTGGGCGCCTGGGCTTACTTGCGGTAGGCGTCGATGAGCGCCTTGCCTTCGGGGCCGGCCTTTTCGAGCCATTCCTTGAGCATGGTGTCACCCACCTTGGCCATGTCGGCCTTCAGCGCGGCGGGCGGCGCCTCTACGCTCATGCCATTGGCCTTGAGCTTCGCGATGGTGTCGGCGTTGACCTTGGCACTGTTGGCCCAGCCGCGCGCCTCGGCGTCAGCACCGGCCTTGAGCAGGGCGTCCTGGCTGGGCTTGTCCAGCGCATCAAACGCCTTCTTGTTCACCAGCAGGGCGTTTTTGGGCAACCAGGCCTGGGTGTCGTAATAGAACTTGAGGTGCTCGTACAGCTTGCTGTCCACGCCGGTGGCGCCCGAGGTCATGGTCGATTCGACCACGCCCGTGGCCAGGGCCTGCGAGAACTCCGCAGCCTGCACCGTCACGGGCTGGGCACCGACCAGCTCGGCAATGCGCGCGGTGGCAGGGCTGTAGGCGCGCCACTTGATGCCCTTGAGGTCAGCGGCAGAGGCCAGCGGCTTCTTGGTGTAGATGCCTTGTGGAGGCCAAGCCACGGCGTACAGCAGCATCATTCCCTGCTCAGCCAGCTTCTTTTCCAGGAAGGGCTTTTGGGCGGCATAGAGCTTCTTGGAGGCGTCGTAGCTGTCGGTCAGGAAGGGCAGGCCATCCACGCCAAACAGCTGCCATTCGTTCTGGAAGTTGGCCAGCAGGATCTCGCCCATCTGTGCCTGGCCGCCTTGCACAGCGCGCTTGATTTCAGGGGCCTTGAACAGCGCCGCGTTGGCGTGCACCGTGATCTTGAGCTTGCCGCCCGTGGCCTTGTCCACATCGCTGGCCAACTGCACCATGTTCTCGGTATGGAAGTTGGTGGCGGGGTAGGCGGCGGCCAGGTCCCACTTGGTCTGGGCAAATGCCGAGGTGGCAGACAGGCCCGCAGCCAGGGTCAGGGCGAGTGCGGTCACGGGGAAGATTCGACGCTTCATGGATATTGCTCCGCAGGGTTGTATGTACAAGGTTGGATGTAACAAATCACTGTATCGGAAGCCGATCCGATTGCGATAGGTGTTTTGCCTAAACGCTGACAAATTGCCAACAAATTACCATCGACTTGCCTACAATGCCCCATGCATATCCCGTGCCAATGACAGAACCCGCAGGCCCGAACCCGCCATGAAATCTGACGCCAAGCCCAAGGCCAAAACTGACTCCGGCCCCATCGTGTCGTCGGCGCATCTGGTGTCGGCGCAGAGCGCGGAGATGAGCGAGTTCGAGTTTGGCCTCATCGTGGCGGGCAATGCGTTCCACCGCTGGGTGGTGCACTGCATGGCAGCAGCGGGCCTCAAGGACCTGACGCCGCTCGACGTGGTGGTGCTGCACCATGTCACGCACCGCGCGCGCGACAAGCGCCTGGCCGACATCTGTTTCATCATGAACGTGGAAGACACGCACCTGGTCAACTACTCGCTCAAAAAGCTGCAGACCCTGGGCGTGGTGGCCTCGCAAAAGAATGGCAAAGAAGTGACCTACGCCGCCACCGACACCGGCCGCGCCTACGTGCAGCGCTACCGCGAGATCCGCGAGAGTTGCCTGATCGACGCCTTGAATGCCGATGACGCGCTCAACCGCGACATTGGCGAGCTGGCCCGTTTGCTGCGTGTGCTCTCGGGCATGTACGACCAGGCGGCGCGCTCGGCCGCGTCGTTGTGAACTCTGGCCTCCGATTTTTGAGTTTTTGAATGAAAAGCGGCTGTAGCGCAATTGCTAATTGCGCTGGCAGCTATTGATTAGATAGCATCACCATGTCCAACCAACCTTCCCCCATGTCCCGCTGGCAGTTCTGGATAGACCGTGGAGGCACCTTCACCGACGTGGTGGGCAAGCGGCCTGACGGCACCCTGGTCACGCACAAGCTGTTGTCCGAGAACCCCGAGCAGTACAAGGACGCGGCCGTGGCGGGCATTCGCCACCTGCTGGGTTTGAAGCCGGGCGAGCCGGTGACGCCTGAGCTGGTGGAGTGCGTGAAGATGGGCACCACCGTGGCCACCAACGCGCTGCTGGAGCGCAAGGGCGAGCCCACGCTGCTCATCACCACCAAAGGCTTCAAGGACGCGCTGCGCATTGCGTACCAGAACCGTCCGCGTTTGTTTGACCGCCACATCGTGCTGCCCGAGCTGCTGTACGAGCGTGTGGTCGAGGCCCAGGAGCGCATGGGCGCGCAGGGCGAAGTGATCGAGCCGCTGGAAGAAGCGCATTTGAGGGAACGCCTGTGGGCCGCCTACGACGCGGGCCTGCGCAGCGCGGCCATCGTGTTCATGCACGGCTATCGCTACACCGCACACGAAGAGGCTGCAGCCCGTATTGCGCGCGAGATCGGCTTTACGCAGGTGAGTGCATCGCACGCCACCAGCCCCATGATGAAGCTGGTGAGCCGGGGCGACACCACGGTGGTCGATGCCTACCTGTCACCCATCCTGCGCCGTTATGTGGACCAGGTAGCGAGCGAAATGCCGGGCGTGAAGTTGTTCTTCATGCAGTCGTCGGGTGGTCTGACGGACGCCCAGGTGTTTCAGGGCAAGGACGCGATCTTGAGTGGCCCGGCGGGCGGCATTGTGGGCATGGCACGCACTGCCGGTTTGGCAGGCCACGACAAGGTCATCGGCTTTGACATGGGTGGCACCAGCACCGACGTGAGCCACTACGCCGGCGAGTTCGAGCGCGAGTTCGAAACCCAGGTGGCGGGCGTGCGCATGCGCGCGCCGATGATGAGCATCCACACCGTCGCGGCCGGTGGCGGCTCCATCCTCGGCTTTGACGGCGCACGTTTCCGCGTCGGCCCCGAAAGCGCGGGCGCCAACCCCGGCCCTGCCAGCTACCGCCGGGGCGGCCCGCTGGCCGTGACGGATGCAAACGTGATGGTGGGCAAGATCCAGCCCGCGCATTTCCCCAAGGTGTTTGGCCATGCAGCCAACGAGGCGCTGGACGGTGATGCGGTGGCGCAGAAATTTGGCGACCTGGCCGCGCAAACGGGCCGCAGCGCCGAGGACGTGGCCCACGGCTTTATCCAGATCGCCGTGCAGCAGATGGCCAATGCCATCAAGAAGATCAGCGTAGCGCGTGGGTATGACGTGACACGCTACACCCTGCAGTGCTTTGGCGGCGCAGGCGGTCAGCATGCGTGCCTGGTAGCCGACGCTTTGGGCATGACGCGCGTGTTTGTGCACCCGCTGGCGGGCGTGCTCAGCGCCTATGGCATGGGCTTGGCGGACCAGAACGTGATCCGCGAACAGGCCGTAGAAACGAAGCTGGTGCCCGATGCACTCGCAAGCATCGAAGCCACGCTGGACCAACTGGCCACCACCGCACGCACCGAGCTGGAGCGCCAGCAGGTGGGCGCGGGCACAGCCGTGGTGCACCGCCGCGTGCATGTGCGCTACGAGGGCAGCGACACCGCGCTCATCGTGCCGTTTGGCTCGCTGGCCGAGATCACCGCAGCGTTCGAGAACGCTTACCGCCAGCGTTTTGCGTTCCTCATGCAAGGCAAGGGCTTGGTGGTCGAAGCGGTTTCCGTCGAGGCCGTGGTGCCCGGCGATGCCCCCGTGGAGCCGCGCCACGCGGTGCAGCCTGTGCGCGAGGTACCGCGCCGCAGCACCGTGCGCATGTACACGGGTGGCGTGGACGGTGTGCCCGCCTGGCACGACGCCGCGCTGGTGGTGCGCGAGGACCTGCGCCCCGGCGACGTGATCCCCGGCCCGGCCATCATTGCCGAGAAGAACGCCACCACCATCGTGGAGCCCGGCTGGGAGGCCGCGCTGACCGACCTGGACCACCTGCTGCTCAACCGCCGCGTGGCGCGCGCCGTGCAGCATGCCGTGGGCACCACGGTGGACCCGGTGCTGCTGGAGGTGTTCAACAACCTGTTCATGAACATCGCCGAGCAGATGGGGCTGCAGCTGCAGAACACGGCGTACTCGGTCAATATCAAGGAGCGCCTGGACTTCAGCTGCGCGCTGTTCGACACCGAGGGCAACCTCATTGCCAACGCGCCGCACATGCCCGTGCACCTGGGTTCGATGGGCGAGAGCATCAAGACGGTGATCCGCGAGAACGCTGGCAAGATGCAGCCGGGTGATGTGTTCGTGCTCAACGACCCGTACCACGGTGGCACGCACCTGCCTGACATCACCGTCATCACGCCGGTCTACATTGCCGACGAGGCCACGCCCACGTTCTACGTGGGCAGCCGCGGCCACCACGCCGATGTGGGTGGCACCACGCCGGGCTCCATGCCTCCGTTCTCCACGCGCATTGAAGAAGAGGGCGTGCAGATCAACAACGTGAAGCTGGTGGAGCGCGGCGTGCTGCGCGAGGCCGAGATGATCGCGCTGCTGGAAAGTGGCGAATACCCCAGCCGCAACCCGCAGCAGAACATGGCCGACCTGCGTGCGCAGATTGCAGCGAATGAGAAGGGTCAGCAGGAGCTGCGCCGCATGGTGGGCGAGTTTGGCCTCGATGTCGTGCAGGCCTACATGCGCCATGTGCAGGACAACGCGGAAGAATCCGTGCGCCGCGTCATCACGCGGTTGAAGGATGGCAGCTTCACGCTGCCGCTCGACAACGGCGCGCAGATCAGCGTGGCCGTGAAGGTGGATGCGCAAAGCCGCAGCGCCACCATCGACTTCACCGGCACCAGCCCGCAGCAGACGAACAACTTCAACGCGCCCACGGCGGTGTGCATGGCGGCGGTGCTGTATGTGTTCCGCACGCTGGTGGACGACGACATTCCGCTGAATGCCGGGTGTCTCAAGCCGCTCAACGTGATCATCCCGCCGGGCAGCATGCTCAACCCCAACCCACCGGCCTCGGTGGTGGCAGGCAACGTGGAGACCTCCACCTGCATCACCAACGCGCTGTACGGTGCGCTGGGCCTGATGGCGGCGGGGCAGTGCACCATGAACAACTTCACCTTTGGCAGCACGCGCTACCAGTACTACGAGACCATCTCCGGTGGCAGCGGCGCGGGTGGGGTGTGGGATGCGAATGGACAACTGGCGGGCGGGTTTGACGGCACCAGCGTCGTGCAGTGCCACATGACCAATTCGCGCCTGACGGACCCGGAGGTGCTGGAGTTCCGCTTTCCGGTGCGGCTGGAGGGCTACGAGATCCGCAAGGGCTCGGGCGGTGCGGGTCAGTACAAGGGCGGCGATGGCGGCATCCGCCGTGTGCGCTTCCTCGAACCGATGACGGCCAGCATCTTGTCCAACGGCCGCCACCATGGTGCGTTTGGCATGGCGGGCGGCCAGCCGGGCGCCGTGGGCATCAACAAGGTGGTGCGCAGCGATGGCCGGGTGGAACTGCTGGACCACATCGGCCAGGCCGAGATGGCGCCGGGCGATGTGTTCGAGATTCATACCCCCGGCGGCGGCGGGTTTGGCGTGCCAGGGGCGAAATAAGAGCAATAGTGCTGCAGGCGCATGTTTTATATGCGCCTGCAGCTATCAAATCGGGAGTAATTGATCAGGGGTAAGTGATCAGGAGTCTTTGGCTTCTGGGCTGCCATCCACCTTGGGCTGGCTCAGGCTGGGTGGCACATCGCGCCCGGCCTGCCGTGCGCGGAACAACGCCGCGCGCATCAGAAAAATCGACATGATGGGCACCGTGATCGCCACGAACACGGCAATTAGCAGCGCATGGAGGGCCAGGCTGCTATCGGCCACCGAGAAGTACAGCACGGTGCCATGCATGATCAGCCAGCAGCCCAGCGTGGCGATGATGGAGGGGGCGTGTACCCGTTCAAAAAACGTGGGCAGCCGCAGCAGTCCGATGGAGCCCAGCAGGGCCAGCGCAGCACCGGCCAGCACCAGCACGGCCACGATGATTTCCAGCCATAGCGGAAGAACCGCCGTGACGGTGGTGGCAGCGTCGGTCATTCGATCACCTCGCCGCGCAGCAAAAACTTGGCCATGGCCATGGAGCCGACAAAGCTGAACAGCGCCAGCAGCAGCGCGGCCTCGAAGTAGTTCTTGCTGCCGTAGAGCAGCCCCAGCACCAGCATCATCAGCATGCCGCTCAGGTACATGCAGTCCAGCGCCAGCACACGGTCTTGCGCAGACGGGCCTTTGAGCAGTCGGATCAACGCACAGCCCATGGCCAGCGCGAGCATGAGCAGGGCGGCCGGCAGGGCCCAGTCCAGCACGGGGGTCATTCAAAAATCTCCATCAAGGGGGCCTCGTAGCGCTGTTTCACGTCAGCGATCACCGTGGCGGGGTCGTCCAGCTCCAGCACGTGCAGCAGCAGCATGCTGCGGTCCAGCGAAATCTCGGCCCACGCGGTGCCGGGCGTGATGCACACGATCATCGCCAGCACGGCCAGTGCGTTGGGGTCCCGCACGTCCAGCGGGATGTGCACAAAGCCCGCAGGGTGGCGCCTGCGGCCGGGCGCCAGCAGCAGGCGGGCCACGGCCAGGTTGGACCGGGTAGTGTCTGCCACCACCGTGAGTGCCAGGCGCAAGACGGTGCCCGGCTTGCGAATGCGCACCGGCAGTGGGCGCAGCCCGGCCGTCAGCAGCGGGATGGCCAGTGCCAGCACAGAGCCCAGCACGAGGTGGCCTGCACTCAGGCTGCGGTTGAGCAGAAGCCACAGGCCCAGCAGCGCCAGCGAAAGCAGCGGGGCCGGGACCAGGCGCCGCAACAGACCGGGGCGCGGGGGAACGGCTGGGGCGTTGGATGCCGTCGATGGGCCTGGCTGGGTCATGGCTTGCTCCCCGGTGGCAGGGTTTCAGGCGCTGCCGCAGGCGAAGGCGCGACGGGCGCGGCGGTCATCACCGCACGCACATAGGTGCCTGGCGCATGCAGGGCATCGGCCGTGGCCTGGGTGTAGCGCATCACTGCGCCGGCTTGCCACACCAGCGCCACGCAGGCCAGCAGCAGCAGGGCAATGGGCAGCCCCTCCAGCACCAGCAGCTGCGGTGAAGCCCGGCCCTGGGCCGACCAGAAATGGCGAATGCCCGCGCGCGTGAGCGCCAGCAGTGCCAGCAGCCCCGAGCCCACCAGCAGCGCCACCAGCGTCCAGCCCGCAGCGCCCAGGCGGAAGCCCTGGGCCGCACCCAGCCCCAGTGGGTTGAGCAGTGCATGGACCATGGCGAACTTGCCCACAAAGCCGGGCAGGGGCGGCAGGCCCGCAATCACGAGCGTGCAGGCCATGAACGCCAGGCCCAAAAAGGCCGCAGCGGCGGGGATGACCTGGCCGATCAGCGCCTGTTCCTTGTCGTCCAGGTTCATGCCCTCCGTGGGCACCAGGTCGGCCGACAGAAAGGGCGCGTCGTCGGTCTGCTCGTACGGCGCGAGGTTGGCCCCGTCATTGCGCCAGCGGTCGATCAGGTCGGTGAGCAGGAACAGCGCGCTCACAGCCAGCGTGGAGCTGAGCAGGTAGTACAGCAGCCCGCTGGTGAGCAGGTTTTGCCCGAAGCCGACAGCGGCCAGCAGCGTGCCCGATGACAACACGGCGCTGAACCCGGCCAGATGCCCCAGGCGCTGCGATCCCAGCATGCCCATGGCGCCAAACGCCATGGTCAGCATGCCACCGCCGATGAGCCACTGGCTGCCAAACAGCGCGGATTCACCCGCCTCGGCGCCAAACAGCAGCGTCCACAGCCGCAGCACGCTGTACACGCCCACCTTGGTCATGAGCGCAAACAGGGCACCTACGGGCGCCGTGGCCGCGCTGTAGGCAGGCACCAGCCAGAAGTTGAGAGGCCACACGGCGGCCTTGATGAGGAACGCGACCGCCAGAATGGCGGCGGCTGCGTGCAGCAGACCCCGGTCCGCCACGGCCACACCCGCAATGCTTTGCGCCAGGTCGGCCATATTGAGCGTGCCGGTGATGCCGTAGAGCATCGACACGCCGATGAGGAACAGCGACGAGGCCGCGAGGTTGATCGCGATGTAGTGCAGCCCCGCCGACACGCGCGGGCGGCCCGAGCCGTGCAGCAGCAGCCCGTAGGACGCCGCCAGCATGATCTCGAAGAACACGAACAGGTTGAACAGGTCGGCCGTGAGAAAGGCCCCGGCCAGACCCATGAGCTGGAACTGGAACAGCGGGTGAAAGTGCACGCCCGCCCGGTGCCAGCGCGCGGCCGAGAAAAGCACGGTGGCCAGCGCCACCGTGTTGGTCAGCACCAGCATCATGGCCGACAGGCGGTCGATGACCAGCACGATGCCGAACGGCGCCGGCCAGTTGCCCGGCAGGTACACGCCCAGGCTGGTCTGCACGCTGGGCTCCTTGGCCTGCACCAGCAGCAGCACGGCCACCACCAGGCCCATCAGGGTCGAGGTGATGTTGAGCGTGACCTTGGTGCGCTGGCGCTCTTCGCGCAGCAGCAGCATGAGCCCGGCCGTGAGCAGGGGCAGTGCAATGGGCGCGAGGATCAGGTGCGGCATCAACCGCTCCAGTAGGAAGTGCACGGATGTCATGTCAGGACTCCATGGCGCTGCGCATGAAAAGGGCGCGCCTCAGGCCAGGGCAGCCGAGCCTGGGCCGCCCCGCCGCGAGGGCTGCGTTCCCCTGCCCGCAGCGCGCAGCGGCAAAGCCGCTCAGAGGAGTGTTCTTCATCACGGCATCTCCTGCTCATCTTTGGCGCGGGTGCCGTCCACATGGTCGGTGCCGGCCATGCCGCGCGATGCCAGGAGTACCACGAGGAAGAGGGCGGTCATAGCAAAGCCGATCACGATGGCCGTGAGGGTGAGCGCCTGGGGCATGGGGTCGGCATAGTGGGCCAAGTCTTGCGGCACCCCGGGCTGCAGCACGGGTTCCTTGTCAATCGCGAGGCCCAAGCGACCCATGCTGAAGATGAACAGGTTGACGGCATACGACAGCAGCGACAGGCCCATGATGACCTGGAAGGTACGCGGCCGCAGCAGCAGCCACACGCCGGAGCCGGTGAGCACACCGATGGCCAAGGCCAGTATCAGTTCCATGGACCTTCTCCCGGTGTGGCGGCGGCCTGGGCTTCTTCGGCCGCGCGTGCGTTGTTGTAGCGGTGGCTGCGCACCGACTGGTGGGCAATGCCGGTGAGGATGAGCATGGTGGAGCCCACCACCAAGGTGAACACGCCGATGTCAAAGAACAGGGCGCTGGCCACATGGATCTCACCCACCACAGGCAGCGAAAAATGCGCCGTGTGGCTGGTCAGGAACGGATAGCCCCAGGCCAGTGCGCCCAAGCCCGTGGCCAGCGCGGCGAGCAGGCCTACGCCAATCCAGCGGCGCGGGTACAGCGGCAGATGGGCCTCGACCCAGGACGTGCCCGAGACGATGTACTGCAGCAGCAGCGCTACCGAGAACACCAGCCCGGCCACAAAGCCGCCGCCAGGCTCGTTGTGTCCGCGCATGAACAGGTACACCGCGACCAGCGTGGCAAAGGGCAGCATCAGTCGCACCAGCACGGCGGGCACCATGAGATAGCCCACGGCGGTGTCGGCCGTCTGGCTGGGGTTGGCCAGATCGGTGTCCACGTCGGGGGGCAGCGCTCGCTGTTGGGGCGGCAGGTCCATCACCTCGCGTGCGGGCCGGAAGCGCCGCAGCAGCGCGTACACCGTGAGCGCCACGATGCCCAGCACCACGATCTCGCCAAAGGTGTCAAAGCCCCGGAAGTCCACCAGCATCACGTTGACGACGTTGGTGCCGCCGCCGCCCGTGAGTGCGTGCTCCAGGAAGAAGGTCGAGGTGCTGTCCGGGAACGGACGGCTCATCATGGCGAACGACAGCAGCGCCATGCCGCCACCTGCAGCCAGTGTCAACGCCAGGTCGCGCCAGCGGCGCAGCTGGGTGCGGCGTTCTTCGGCCAGCGTGGGCACGCGCAGGCTCTCGTCACGCCGGGGCAGCCAGCGCAGGCCCAGCAAAATGAGGATGGTGGTCACCACCTCCACCACGATCTGTGTGAGCGCCAGATCGGGCGCTGAGAACCACAGGAAGGTCAGGCATACGCACAGTCCGGAGCCGCCCAGTAGCGTCAGTGCCGCCAGCCGGTGGTATTTGGCCTGCCATGCTGCCGCCACGGCGCACACCGCGCCCAGCAGCCACAGCAGCGCAAAGGCAGGCGACAGCGGTAGCTGCACCCGGTCGCCAATGGGCAGGCCCCGCGCCCACAGGGGCAGGGTGCCCGCCACCAGCGCAGCGCACACCAGCCAAAGCATTTGCCACTGCAGGCGACCGGTGCCCAGCAGGCGGCGGCCGTTGCGGCCCATCAGGCTGAGCACAGCCAACGTGGCCTCAAAGGCCCGCTGGCCGCTGATGCGGCGCATGATCGGGGGCGCATCGATGATGCCCTTTTCGCGCTGCCAGCGCAGCAGTGCGTAGAGCGCGATGCCCCCGCCCAAAGCGACCAGGCTCATCACAAAGGGGGTGTTGAAGCCATGCCAGACCGCCAGGCTGTACGTGGGCAGCTCGCCGCCCACCACCGGCCGCGCGGCAGCGGCCAAGTAGGCCCCCATCGACCATGCGGGCAACGTGCCCACCACCAGGCAGGCCAGCACCAGCAGTTCGACTGGAACGCGCATCCAATGTGGGGGCTCGTGGGGCGGTCGTGGCAGGTCGGTGGCGGGCGGGCCAAAGAACACATCCACCGTGAAGCGCAGCGAGTAGGCCACGCTGAACATGCCGGCCACCGTGGCGGCGATGGGCAGCAGCCATTCGAGCAACGGCGTGGTGTTCACGTACACCGTCTCGGCAAAGAACATTTCCTTGGACAGGAAGCCGTTGAGCAACGGCACGCCCGCCATGGCCGCGCTGGCCACCATGGCCAGGGTGGCGGTGATCGGCATCATGGTGCGCAGACCCGACAGGCGCCGTATGTCGCGCGTACCGCTTTCATGGTCCACGATGCCCACGGCCATGAACAGCGAGGCCTTAAAGGTCGCGTGGTTCATGATGTGGAACACAGCGGCCACGGCCGCCAGCGGACTGTTCAGGCCCAGCAGCAGGGTGATGAGGCCCAGGTGCGAGATGGTCGAGTACGCCAGCAGCCCCTTGAGGTCGTTCTGGAACATGGCGGCGTAGCCGCCCACCAGCAACGTGCACAGCCCCGCACCGCCCACCAGCCAGAACCACTGCTCGGTGCCTGCGAGCGCCGGCCACAGGCGCGCCAGCAGAAATACGCCGGCCTTGACCATGGTGGCCGAGTGCAGGTACGCCGACACAGGCGTGGGCGCTGCCATGGCGTTGGGCAGCCAGAAGTGGAACGGGAACTGCGCGCTTTTGGTCAGCGCGCCCAGCAGAATCAGGACAAGCGCGGTGGTGTAGAGCGGGTGGTTCTGGATGAGCTGCCCCGCAACCAGCACATGGTCGAGGTCGTAGCTGCCGACGATGTGGCCCAGCACCAACATGCCCGCCAGCATGGCCAGTCCGCCCGTGCCGGTCACCGTCAGCGCCATGCGCGCACCCCGCCGCGCATCCTTGCGGTGGTGCCAGTAGCCGATCAGCAGGAATGAAAACAGGCTGGTCAGCTCCCAGAAAAACGCGATCTGGATGATGTTGCCCGACAGCACCACACCCGCCATCGCGCCCATGAACGCCAGGAAGAACGAGAAGAAGCGCGGCACCGGGTCTGCGGGCGACATGTAGTAGCGCGCGTACAGCACCACCAAGCTGCCCACGCCCAGCACCAGCATGCAGAACATCCACGCGAAGCCATCCATGCGGATGACGAGGTTCAGGCCCAGCGCGGGCAGCCAGGCCAGTTCTTGCCGGATCACGCCGCCGTCTGCAATCTCTGGAAAGTACAGCGCCGCCTGGGCTGTGCAGAACAAGGCGATAAGGCCCGCCAGGGTGGACTCGGTATTGCGGGCGTTGGACGGCAGAACCGCTGCCAGCAGGCTGCCGATGAAGGGGAGAAGAATGAGCGTGATCAGGGGCATGCGCAAACGATTCTAGGGCGTGTCCCCCTTCAATTCCCCCACGCGCTGGCGGTGCAATGCGGATGGAAGCCCGACAAAGCAGACGCCGCATTGCGCAGCCAGCCCGAAGGGAAAGCCAGCCAGGCCGCACACTGCGTCGTTGCCCTTCGCTTGTGTAGCCAAGCTACACGGCGCTCAGGGCGCCTAGCACTGCACGGCCTGGATGGCTTTCGCGTGGGGGAATTGAAGGGGGACACGCCCTGGGGGCAGCCCCTAAAAACCCTGCCCGACCCACGCTGTTGGGTAGCCATGCTGCAAAAAACAAGCCCGCTGCAGCGGGCTTGCTGCTTGTGAAGCGTGCTTAGTTTTTGCTAGCGCTGCTTGCTGGGGCTGGAGTAGCCGGTGCTGCCTTTGCAGTCGCAGGGGTGGCTGGTGCGACCGGTGTGACTGGCGTAGCCGGCTCCTTGTCAGCGCCGGCCTGGGTTCGGCGGTCTGCTGTCTGGGTATTGCCGTGCTTCTTGTTGTTTTTCTTGGCTTCAGCCTTGGCGGCTGCCGCCGCGCTGTACTTCTTGCCGTTGACCGTCAGGCCCTCTTTGGAGAAGTTGACGGCACTCTTGTTGCCCACGCCGCCCACACGGCCAATGAAGTCGGCCCAGTCCTTGAAGGGTGCGCTTTGGCGCTCTTGCAGGATGCGGCCCGACAGGCCGGGGCCAATGCCCTTGATGCCGTCGAGTTCGGCCTCGGTGGCGGTGTTCACGTCCACGGCGGCCCAGGCGGCGGAGGCAAGCAGCGTGGCAACAAGCAGGGTCAGCAGTTTCTTCAGCATGGCAAGGGTCCTACGGCGTAGCGGGGGAGGGCCGGGGTCAGAGTTCTTCGACCCGGCGCGCGGGGTAGCTGTCCCAGGTCTGACAGCCGGGACATTGCCAGAAATGCTGACGGGCTTCAAAGCCGCAGGCCGCGCAGCGGTAGCGGGTGAGGGGTTTGACGGCATGGTCCAGTGCACGTTGGACCTGGGGGTGGAATTCTTCGTGTTCCAGCTTTTCGGTGGCCAGCCATTTGGCGGCGGCGACCAGAGAGCGTTCCTTGTCCAGGTGCTCCACATAGCGTTGGCGGGCGGATGGGTGGGTGGCCTCGTCGGCGGCCTCCATGGCCACAATGCTTTCCAGCACGTCCAGCGAAGGCGCTTGTGCATAGTGGGCCTGCAGCAGGGCGTGCACTTCCTGCGTGCGGCCAGTGGCCGTTCCGGCCTCAACCATCAGCGGGGCCGCCAAGGGCAGTGCAGCGGGGTTGCGCTCGCCCAGCGTCTTCAGGGTGGACAGCACCGCCGCGGGCTGGCCCATGAGGCGTTGCAGGCGCGCCAGTTCAATGCGCGCACGCGCCGCCTCGGGGGCAGCCACCACAGCCTGCTCCAGCAGGGCCTGGGCGCCGGGCAAGTCGCCTTGCGCGCTCAGCGCCAGGGCCTGCTCGCACAGGTAGTGGGCCTGGCGGGTGCTGAAGTCGCCCTGGTCGGCGTCGTGCATCTTGCGGGCGATGCTGGCGGCATGGGGCCAGTCGCGCGAGCGTTCGTAGATGGCCAGCAGCGCCAGGCGGGCCTGGGCCTCGAACGGGGTGCCCTCCAGGCGCTGCAACGCGTCTTCGGCGCGGTCCAGCAGCCCGGCCTTCAGAAAGTCGAGCGCCAGTGCATGCTGGGCGCGCTCGCGGTCGGTGCGGGAGAGGTCGCCGCGCGAGAGCAGATGTTCGTGAACACGCACGGCGCGGTCGTACTCGCCCCGGCGGCGAAACAGATTGCCCAGGGCGAAGTGCAGCTCGGACGTATCCGGGTCGTTCTGCACGGCCTCGATGAAGGCGTCGATCGCCTGGTCCTGCTGCTCGTTGAGCAGGAAGTTCAGGCCCTTGAAGTACGCCTTGGGCGCCCGCCGGTTCTCTGCGCGCAGCTGGCGCAGGTCAAAGCGCGATGCGAGCCAGCCCAGCACAAAGGCCAGAGGCAGGCCCAGCAGTATCCAGCTCAGGTCAAATTCCATGGATTGAAGGCAGGTCAGGAGGTGGTGGAGGCGCGGCGGGTGTGGCGCTGGTGGCGGGCGCTACAGGGGTGGGGGCAATGACCGCGGCCTGGGCGCGGCGTGCAGCGGTGCGGTGCCGCCACCAGCGCGGCACCATGCCCAGGGCCCCAACGACCAGACCTGCGGCAAAGGCGGTCAGCACCACCAGCACCAGCGGCGCGCGCCATTGCGTGCCAAAGAAGAAATGCACGGTCGCGTCCTGCTGGTTGTTCAGCGCGAAGGCGAATAGCGTAAAAAAAATGGCTGCCTTGAGCAGCCACAGGAGGTATTTCATCGGTCTCCCCAGTGGTGGGGCGATTCTAAGAGCTTGGCGCTGCGGCCCCGTGTGGAGGTGCAGTCAGACCAGCACAGGCCAAAAACGCCGCAGGCGCATACAACTCATGCGCCTATTGCTATCAATTCGATATCAAGTACCCGTGGTGCCTGTGGCAGGCTGGGTGTTTTCTTCCATTTCGGCTGTGCGTTTGTCCACGGCTTCGCGCAGGGCCTTGCCCGGCTTGAAATGGGGAACGCGCTTTTCGGGGATGGCCACGGCCTCGCCGCTGCGCGGATTACGGCCCATGCGGGGAGGGCGATGGTTCACCGAGAAACTGCCAAAGCCCCGGATCTCGCTGCGGTGCCCGCGCACCAGGGCCTCGCCCACAGCGTCCAGAATGGTCTTGACCGCGTATTCGGCATCGCGGTGGGTGAGCTGGCTGAAGCGGGCGGCCAGTTCTTCGACGAGGTCTGAGCGGGTCATGGAATCTTGGGACATAGGCAAGTCTTGGCTGAAAAAAGAGCGGGCGCCGAGGCGCCCGCTGTCTGACCGTCCAAGAGGCCTCTGCATGAATCTTCGCGTGGGTCGATTCGCGCGGAGGCTCCCTGGTGGGTCAGCGCTTTACTTTTCCGAGTTGTCCAGCTTGGCGCGCAGCAGGGCGCCCAGGCTGGTCGTGCCGGCGCTTTCGCGGCTCGATTGCTGGCTCAGGTTGGCCATGGCGCCTTGTTCGTCAGCCATGTCCTTCTGCTTGATCGACAGCTGGATGTTGCGGGTCTTGCGATCCACGTTCACCACCACGGCCGTGACTTCGTCGCCTTCCTTCAGCACATTGCGGGCATCTTCCACGCGGTCGCGGGAGATTTCCGAAGCGCGCAGGTAGCCCACGATGTCTTCGCCGAGGTCGATTTCAGCGCCACGGGCGTCCACGGTCTTGACCTTGCCGGTCACCGTCTGGCCCTTATCGTTCACGGTCACGAAGGTCGTGAATGGGTCGCCGTCGAGCTGCTTGATGCCCAGCGAGATGCGTTCGCGGTCCACGTCCACGGCCAGCACGATGGCTTCCACTTCCTGGCCCTTCTTGTAGTTGCGAACAGCGGCTTCGCCGGGTTCGTTCCACGACAGGTCAGACAGGTGCACCAGGCCGTCGATGCCGGCAGCCAGGCCCACGAACACGCCGAAGTCGGTGATCGACTTGATCGGACCCTTCACGCGGTCGCCGCGCTTCGTGTCCTGTGCGAATTCTTGCCATGGGTTGGCCTTGCACTGCTTCATGCCCAGGCTGATGCGGCGCTTGTCTTCGTCGATTTCCAGAACCATGACTTCGACTTCGTCGCCCAGCGAAACCAGCTTGGCGGGAGCGATGTTCTTGTTGGTCCAGTCCATTTCGGAGACGTGCACCAAGCCTTCGATGCCGGGTTCGAGTTCGACGAACGCGCCGTAGTCGGCGATGTTCGTGATCTTGCCGAACAGGCGCGTGCCTTGTGGGTAGCGGCGGTTCACACCCATCCATGGGTCGTCGCCCATTTGCTTCAGACCCAGCGAGACACGGTTCTTCTCGGTGTCGAACTTCAGGATCTTGGCCGTGATTTCCTGGCCAGCGGTCACCACTTCGGAGGGGTGACGCACGCGGCGCCATGCCATGTCGGTGATGTGCAGCAGGCCGTCGATGCCGCCCAGGTCCACGAACGCACCGTATTCGGTGATGTTCTTGACCACGCCCTGAACGATGGAGCCTTCCTTCAGGGTTTCCATCAGCTTGGCGCGCTCTTCGCCCATGGAGGCTTCCACCACAGCGCGGCGGCTCAGCACCACGTTGTTGCGCTTGCGGTCCAGCTTGATGACCTTGAATTCCATGGTCTTGTTTTCGTACGGCGTCAGATCCTTGATCGGACGGGTATCGATCAGCGAACCGGGCAGGAATGCGCGGATGCCGTTGACCAGAACGGTCAGACCGCCCTTGACCTTGCCGCTGGTCGTGCCAGTGACGAATTCGCCGGATTCCAGGGCCTTTTCCAGGCTCATCCAGGAAGCCAGACGCTTGGCGGTGTCGCGCGACAGGATGGTGTCGCCGTAGCCGTTTTCGATGGAGCCAATGGCCACCGACACGAAGTCACCCACTTGGACTTCGACTTCGCCCTTGTCGTTCTTGAACTCTTCCAGCGGCACGTAGGCTTCGGACTTGAGGCCAGCGTTCACGACCACGAAGTTGTGCTCGACGCGCACGACTTCAGCGGTGATGACTTCGCCTGGTCGCATTTCCGTGCGCTGCAAGGATTCTTCAAAAAGGGCGGCAAAAGATTCGGACATGTGTTTCCTTGCCACAAACAGGATTCCGGTAGCACCATTGCTACCGTTTTTATAGCTGCTTGCGGTGGTTTTTTGCGGCAGAGCCGCGGGTTAGGTTATCGATCCACACAACCTGTGCGCTGACGCGCGAGAGGGGTTGCGTGGGCCTGTGGCAAGGCCTTTCGGCACTGCCTGGAGCCCGAGGGCTCCACATTGTCAGCGCTGCGCAGAAGCTGCGAAGGGCTGACGCTCCTGCCACCAGGCCAATACCTGTTCGACGGCTTGTTCAATCGTCAAATCGGAGTTGTCCAGGACCAGAGCGTCCTGCGCGGGCTTGAGAGGCGCAACGCTGCGGGAACTGTCCCGGGCGTCGCGCGCTTCCAGATCCGCACGAAGGTCTTCGATACTAGCCGAAAAACCCTTAGAAATCAACTGCTTATAACGGCGCTCCGCGCGGCAGGCGGCGCTGGCCGTGAGATACACCTTCAAGGGGGCCTCGGGGAAGATCACGGTGCCCATGTCGCGCCCGTCGGCCACCAGTCCCGGCAGGCGCTGGAAACTGTGTTGGAGGTCCACCAGCGCTGTGCGCACGGCCGGCAGGGCGGACACGCGGGACGCGTTCATGCCGGCTTCTTCGGTGCGGATGGCCTCGGTCACGTCGTCGCTGCCCAGCCACACCTTGCCGCCTTCAAAGCGCACGGGCAGGGTCTGGGCCAGGGTGGCGATACGGGCTTCGTGGTCAGCATCGATGGCGAGACCCGCCCGCAGAGCGGCCAGGGCGGTGATGCGGTACATCGCGCCTGAGTCGAGGAAGCGATAGCCCAGCCGCTGCGCCACCGCCGCGGCCACCGTGCCCTTGCCCGAGGCCGTGGGGCCGTCGATGCAGATCACCGGGATGTGGGCGGTCTCGACCTGGGCGACCGAGAACAGGGCCTCGAAGTAGTCCGGGAAGGTCTTGGCCACGCACTTGGGGTCTTCGATGCGCACCGGCAGACGCGCCGGGTTGAACGCGGCCAGCGAGAAGCACATGGCCACGCGGTGGTCGTCGTAGGTGTGGATGCTGGCGGCCTTCCAGTCAGCGGGTTGGGCCGGGGGCGTCACCCGGATGTAGTCCGCACCTTCCTCTACCGTGGCGCCGAGCTTGCGCAGCTCGGTGGCCATGGCGGCGATGCGGTCGGTTTCCTTCACGCGCCAGCTGGCGATGTTGGTCAGCGTGGTGATGCCTTGGGCATACAGCGCCATCACCGCCAGCGTCATGGCGGCGTCGGGGATGTGGTTGCAGTCCAGATCAATGGCCTTCAGGGGCCAGGCACCGCGTTCGATCTGCAGCCAGTTGGGGCCACCCGTGACCACAGCACCCATGGCGCGTGCGGCCTCGACAAAGCGGATGTCGCCCTGGATCGAATCCAGGCCCACGCCCTGAATCTTGATGCCTTTTTGGCTGCTAGTGCTAGAAGTAATTGCGCCAAGCGCTATGAAATAGCTAGCAGATGAGGCGTCTGCCTCCACATGGATGCTGCCGGGCGACTGGTAGCGGCTGCCTACCGGGATGGTGAAACGCTGCCAGTTCTGGTGCTCGACCACGATGCCAAAGCGCGCCAGCAGTTGCAGCGTGATGGCGATGTAGGGTTTGGAGATCAGCTCGCCCACCACCTCGATCACAATGGCCTGCGTGCCCGCCGCCAGCGGCAGTGCCATGAGCAGGGCAGTGAGGAACTGGCTGGACACATCGCCGCGCACGCGGATGGGCTCCGCTACCGCCAGCGGAGGCACGCCCTGACCATGGGCGATCTTGAGCGGCGGGTAGCCGTCGTTGCCCAGGTAGTCGATCTGGCAGCCCAGCTGGCGCAGCGCATCGATGAGGTCGCCAATGGGGCGCTCGTGCATGCGCGGCACGCCAGACAGCTCGAATTCGCCGCCCAGCAGCGCAAGTGCGGCCGTCAGTGGGCGCATGGCCGTGCCTGCATTGCCCAAGAACAGCTTGGCGGGGGATTGAGGCAGGCGGCCACCCAGGCCGGTGATGTGCACGGTGCTGCCCGCTTCATCCACTGTGCACCCGATCTGGCGCAGGGCGTCCAGCATCACGCGCGTATCGTCGGACGCCAGCAGGTCGTGCACGGTGGTGGTGCCGTTGCTCAGCGCGGCCAGCAGCAGCACCCGGTTGGAGATGCTCTTGGAGCCTGGCAGGTGGACTTCGCCTGCAGCGGCTTGCAAAGGGGGGAGATCGAGGAATGCGGTGCTGTACATCAGTGTCTTTCGTCCATTGGTGCAAGCGCCCGTCATGACTGGCGCAGGCCCATCCCAGTGCACCCGTGGAACTGGCTTTGCCAGGCCACCGGGTGCGTCCCCCTTGGGGGAAGACGCCGTAGGCGACTCAGGGGGTTATTTTCTCTTTGCGCCCATGCGCCAATGCGCACGGGTTTCGCTGGCCAGGGTCAGCATGTCTTCAAGCGCCTGGGCATTGCCTTTTTCCATGGCCTGCTCGATGTTGCGCAGGGCCTGCTGGAACAGCTTGGACTGGGCAATCAGCTCGTCGCGGTTGGACAGCAGGATGTCGCGCCACACCTTGGGGTCGCTGGCGGCAATGCGGGTGAAGTCGCGGAATCCGGGGCCTGCGAGGGACAGAAAGTCGTCACCGTGCGTCTGGCCGGTGATGCTGTTCATCATTGCGAACGCCAGCAAATGGGGTAGGTGGCTGACGGCGGCAAAGGCCGCGTCATGCGACTCCGGCGACATGCTGGTCACGCGGCAGCCCAGCGCAGTCCAGATCTTTTCAGCGTCCTGCAACTGGGCGGTGAGTGTGCGTTCGGTGGGCGTCAGGATCACCTGGCGCCCGCTGTAGAGGTCGGCTTCGGCATGTTCCACGCCCGACACCTCGCGCCCGGTGATGGGGTGCGCGGGCACGAAGGAGCCCACTTGGTCACGCAGCGAGCGCTGCGCTGCCTGGACCACGTCGGACTTGGTGGAGCCCACGTCCATGATGAGCATGCGGGGGGTGACCAGGTGTTTGATGGCCTTGAGGGTGGCTTCGGTGGCCGCTACCGGCACAGCCACCAGGACAACGTCGGCGCCTGCCACCGCCAGCAGAGCGGAGGGCGCCTCGACATCGATCACGCCCAACTGGCGCGCACGGTCGGTGGTGGAAGGCGACTTGCTGTAGCCCACCACACGCTTGACCAGTCCCGCCTTCTTCATGGCCAGGGCGAACGAGCCTCCCATGAGTCCGCAGCCGATCAGCCCCAATTGTTCGAACATGGCGACGGCTCCTTATGCCGAGACGGGGTAGGTCCCCAGGACCTTGTAGAACGCGCACAGGCTGCGCAGCTCTTCAAGGGCCCGCGCGACGTGGGGCTGGGCGGGGTGGCCGTCGAGGTCGATGTAGAAGTAATACTCCCACTGGCCCGTACGCGCGGGGCGCGATTCAAAGCGCGTCATGGACACGCCGTGCGTCTTGAGCGGCACTAGCAGGTCGTGCACTGCGCCAGGCTGGTTGGGCACCGACACCACCAGGCTGGTGCAATCCTTGCCCGAAGGGGGTGGCGTCTGCAGTGTGTGCGGCAGGCAGATGATCGCGAAACGCGTGCGGTTGTACGCGTCGTCCTGAATGGCATGGGAGACGATGTGCAGGCCGAACTGGGTGGCTGCACGCTCGCTGGAGAGGGCCGCCCAGGCGGGGTTGGTGGTGGCCAGGCGCGCGCCTTCGGCATTGCTCGACACCGGGCGGCGCTCGGCGTGCGGCAGGTGCTTGGACAACCAGGCCTGGCACTGGGCCAGGGCTTGCGGGTGCGCAAGCACCACCTCGATGCCGTCCAGCGAATTGCTGGTGCGCAGCAGGTTGTGGCGTACCAGCAGGCTGACTTCGCCCACCACGTGCGTGGGGGTGTGCAGGAACAGGTCGAGCGAGCGCGTGACCACGCCTTCGGTGGAGTTCTCCACGCCCACCACGCCGTATTGCGCG
Organism: Acidovorax sp. Root70; assembly: GCF_001428225.1. Lineage (NCBI taxonomy): Bacteria > Pseudomonadati > Pseudomonadota > Betaproteobacteria > Burkholderiales > Comamonadaceae > Acidovorax > Acidovorax sp. Root70. The sequence goes on along the minus strand of NZ_LMHQ01000029.1, from coordinate 158,837 downwards.
CTGCCCGCCGCCGTGGCGTGGAACACCTCGTCGAAATTGGCGCAGTACATGAGGTCAGCCGCACCGCCGAAGAATTCGATGGCGGCCTGTTCGCAGAATGTGCCCTCGGGACCGAGCACGGCCACGCGCTGCGGCGATTCGAGGGCGAGGCAGGCCGACATGATCTCGCGCCAGATGGCGGCCACATGCGGGCCCTTGAGCGGGCCGGGGTTGGCGTTGGTGATTTTGTCGATGACCTGGGCCACGCGGTCGGGGCGGAAGAAGGGCGTGCCCTCACGCTTCTTGACCTCACCCACCTGCTCGGCCACCAACGCTCTCTGGTTCAGCAGCGTGAGCAGTTGCTGGTCGATGCTGTCGATCTGCACGCGCAGGCTGGCGAGGTCGGGTGAGGCTTGCGGATTGTTCATGGACGGTGGGGTCGCGGTGCGTGCTCTGGGAGCCGTTTTCTGTTGTTGTCGTGTCGAATGCGCGCTCAGGCGTGCTTTTGCTCAAATTCTCGCATGTAGTCCACGAGCGCCTGCACACCCGCCAGTGGCATGGCGTTGTAGATGCTGGCTCGCATGCCGCCCACAGACTTGTGGCCCTTGAGCTGCAGCAGCCCGCGCTCCTTGGCCCCGGCCAGGAAGGCATCGTTACGGCTTTCGTCACGCAAGAAGAACGGGATGTTCATGCGCGAGCGGCAGTTGGCCGCCACTTTGTTCACATACAGCTGCGATTGGTCGATGGCGTTGTAGAGCAGCGTGGCCTTGGCAATGTTGCGCTGCTCCATCGCGGCCACGCCGCTCAAGCCGCCTTCCGTCTGGCGCTTGAGCCACTGGAAGGTCAGCCCGGCGATGTAGATACCCCAGGTGGGCGGCGTGTTGTACATGGACTGGTTGTCGGCCACGATTTTGTAGTCGAAGGCGCTGGGGCAGGCGGGCAGGGCGTGGCCCAGCAGGTCTTCGCGCACGATCACCAGCGTGAGGCCAGCGGGTCCCAGGTTCTTTTGCGCGCCGCCAAAAGCCAGGCCCACGCGGCTCCAGTCCACGGGCCGCGACGCCACATGCGACGAGAAATCGATCACCAGCGGCGCATCGCTGCCCAGCGCCTTGAGGTCGGGCAACTGGTGGAACTCGGTGCCGTTGATGGTTTCGTTGCTGCACAGGTGCAGGTAGCTCGCGCCCCGGCTGACCGTCCAGGCGGCCGGGTCGGGCACGGTGGTGAAGCCCGTGTCTTCGGTGGTGGCGACGATGTTGACTTCTGAAGCGTACTTGCGCGCTTCCTTTTGTGACTTCTGGCTCCAACTGCCCGTCACCACAAAATCGACCACCCCTGCACGCGACAGATTGAGTGGAACGATGGCGTTCTCGGCCAGGCCTCCGCCTTGCATGAAGAGGATTTTGAAATGTGAAGGTACGGCCAGCAGCTCGCGCAGGTCGGCTTCTGCCCTCTCGTAGATGGACAGAAACTCCTTGCCGCGATGGCTCATCTCCATCACGCCCATGCCACTGCCGTGCCAGTCCAGCATCTCGGAGGCGGCTTGTTGCAGGACTGCGGAGGGGATGGCGGCGGGGCCAGCGGAGAAGTTGTAAGGGCGTGTCATGTTCAAGGCTAAAAATGCATCAGGCGCTATTCAATAAGCGCCTGATGCTCCGCTTTTGATAGCGTTTTCGGGGCGTCTTCACGCCCTGCGGTGGTCAGGCGTCGGGGGCTTCAGGTGCGGAGGAGTCACCACTGTCAGCACCTCCTTCGCCATCGGTCTCTGCATCCGTCATATTGGCGTCGTTCTCAACAATGCGCTGCAAGCCGCTGAGCTTGGAGCCCTCGTCCAGCGCGATCAGCGTCACGCCCTGCGTGGCGCGGCCCAGCTCGCGAATCTCGCTCACGCGGGTGCGCACCAGCACACCCTTGTCGGTGATCAGCATGATCTCGTCGTCCGCGTGCACCAGCGTGGCGGCCACGACCTTGCCGTTGCGCTCGCTTTGCTGGATGGCGATCATGCCCTTCGTACCACGGCCGTGGCGGGTGTATTCGACGATGCTGGTGCGCTTGCCGTAGCCATTTTCGGTGGCGGTGAGCACGCTCTGCGTCTCGTCCTCGGCGACCAGCATGGCGATCACGCTCTGGCCGTCTTCCAGCATCATGCCGCGCACACCGCGCGCTGCACGGCCCAGGGGGCGCACGTCGTTTTCGTCGAAGCGCACGGCCTTGCCGCCGTCACTGAACAGCATCACGTCGTGCTTGCCATCGGTGAGGGCTGCGCCGATCAGGTAGTCGCCGTCATCCAGGTTGACGGCAATGATGCCGCCCTTGCGCGGATTGCTGAATTCGTCCAGCGCTGTCTTTTTGACGGTGCCCATGCTGGTGGCCATGAACACGAAGCGGTCGGCCGGGAAGCTGCGCATGTCGCCGGTGAGCGGCAGCACGACGTTGATCTTCTCGCCGTCCTGCAGCGGGAACATGTTGACGATGGGGCGACCGCGCGAGCCGCGCGAGCCTGCGGGCACTTCCCACACCTTGAGCCAGTACAGGCGGCCGCGGTTGGAGAAGCACAGGATGTAGTCGTGCGTGTTCGCGATGAAGAGCTGGTCGATCCAGTCGTCTTCCTTGGTCGCCGTGGCCTGCTTGCCGCGGCCGCCGCGCTTCTGGGCGCGGTACTCGGACAGGGGCTGGCTCTTGATGTAGCCGGTGTGCGACAGCGTCACCACCATGTCGGTGGGCGTGATCAGGTCTTCGGTGGAAAGATCCTGCGCACTGTACTCAACGATCGAGCGGCGCGCACCCAGCTTGTGCTGGCCGAATTCCTGTTTGATGGACGTGAGTTCGTCGCCGATGATGACCGACACGCGCTCGGGCTTGGCCAGGATGTCCAGCAGGTCTTCGATGACCGCCATGACTTCCTTGTACTCGGCCACGATCTTGTCCTGCTCCAAGCCTGTGAGGCGCTGCAGGCGCATTTGCAGGATTTCCTGGGCCTGCGTTTCCGACAGGCGGTACAGGCCGTCCTGGCCCATGCCGAATTCCTTTTCGAGGCCGTCGGGGCGGTAGTCGTCGGCATTGATCACACCACCGTCGGCGCGCGTGCGGGTGAGCATCTCGCGCACCAGCTTGCTGTCCCAGGGGCGGGCCATCAGTTCGGCCTTGGCGACGGGCGGTGTGGGTGCATTGCGAATGATGGCAATGAAGTCATCGATGTTGGCCAGGGCCACGGCCAGGCCTTCCAGCACATGGCCACGGTCGCGTGCCTTGCGCAGCTCGAACACCGTGCGGCGGGTGACCACTTCGCGGCGGTGCTGCAAGAAGACGCTGATCAGGTCCTTCAGGTTGCACAGGCGGGGCTGGCCGTCGATCAGCGCCACCATGTTCATGCCGAACGTGTCCTGCAGCTGCGTCTGCTTGTACAGGTTGTTCAGCACCACCTCGGGCACTTCACCGCGCTTGAGTTCGATCACCAGGCGCATGCCCGACTTGTCGGACTCGTCCTGGATGTGGCTGATGCCTTCGATCTTCTTTTCGTGCACCAGCTCGGCCATGCGCTCCTGCAGCGTCTTCTTGTTGACCTGGTAGGGCAGCTCGTCCACGATGATCGCCTGGCGCTGACCGCGATCAATGTCCTCGAAGTGGCACTTGGCACGCATCACCACCTTGCCGCGCCCGGTGCGGTAGCCATCCTTCACACCGTTGATGCCGTAGATGATGCCGGCCGTTGGGAAGTCGGGGGCCGGGATGATTTCCATCAGCTCGTCGATGGTCGTCTCGGGGTTGCGCAGCATGTGCAGGCAGGCATCGACCACTTCGTTGAGGTTGTGGGGCGGAATGTTGGTGGCCATACCCACCGCAATACCTGCCGATCCATTCACCAACAAATTGGGCAGCTTGCTGGGCAATACCAGCGGTTCTTTCTCGCTGCCGTCGTAATTGGGTCCGAAATCGACAGTTTCCTTGTCGATATCTCCCAGCATTTCATGCGCAATCTTGGCCAGGCGGATTTCGGTGTATCGCATAGCGGCAGCGTTATCGCCGTCCACCGATCCGAAATTGCCCTGTCCATCTACCAGCATATGGCGCAGCGAAAAATCCTGCGCCATCCGCACGATGGTGTCGTACACCGCCGAGTCACCATGCGGGTGGTATTTACCGATCACGTCGCCAACGATACGGGCCGACTTTTTATAAGGTCGATTCCAGTCGTTGTTGAGCTCATGCATCGCAAAAAGTACGCGACGGTGCACCGGCTTCAAGCCGTCGCGCGCGTCGGGCAGTGCACGGCCCACGATCACGCTCATCGCGTAATCGAGGTAACTGCGCCGCATCTCTTCTTCGAGGCTGATCGGCAGGGTTTCTTTGGCAAACTGGGTCATTGGGACGGCGGGGACGGCAAAGGAGAGCCATTTTAGGCGTAAGACCGTGTAGCGACGGCGCAACATATCGAAGCAATTCAGGTTTTGTCCTACGGGCCCCGACCAGCACGCGCAGCTTTTGCCCTGTTACGTATGGCACAATCGTTTGAACGCTTAGGGTGGTGGTCACCCCAGGCGTCCTGATTCGCAGCGCGGCTGCGGCTTTTTCCCCAAGAGGAGAACCATGAAGAAACTGAACAAAGTGGCGATGTTGTTTGCCTCTGCAGCGCTCGCAACCGCCGCTGGCGCACAAACCGTTGACAACTGGCGCGATGCTTCTGGCCAACTGGTCTGGAAGAACGGTACCAACGAATACTGCTGGCGCGATGCCAACTGGACGCCTGCTACGGCTGCCGCTGGTTGCGATGGCGCTATCGCTGCGCCCGCACCTGCCGCTGCACCAGCTCCTGCTGCTGCTCCAGCACCCGCTGCCGCCCCTGCACCCGCACCAGCACCAGCTCCTGCAGTCGCCACCAAGGTGACCTACGCCGCTGACGCCTTCTTCGACTTCGACAAGTCGGTCCTCAAGCCAGAAGGCAAGGCCAAGCTGGACGACCTGGTTTCCAAGGTCAAGGGCATCAACCTGGAAGTGATCATTGCCGTGGGTCACACTGACTCCGTCGGCTCCGATGCTTACAACCAGAAGCTGTCGGTGCGTCGTTCTGAAGCCGTGAAGGCTTACTTGGTGTCCAAGGGCATCGAAAAGAACCGCGTGTACACCGAAGGCAAGGGCGAAAAGCAACCTGTGGCTGACAACAAGACCGCCGAAGGCCGTGCGAAGAACCGTCGCGTGGAAATCGAAGTGGTCGGCACCCGCGCCGCGCAGTAATCTTCGGATTGCTTCACAAAAAAGCCCCGTTCGCGGGGCTTTTTTGCGTCTGGGGATTTTCATCCCCTACCTTCATGGACAATCAGCGACATGATCGAAACCGTCAATGCAGATCCGGCCGAACTGGCCAAGTTTTCGGAACTGGCCCACCGGTGGTGGGATCCCGATAGCGAATTTCGCCCTTTGCACCAAATCAACCCTTTGCGGCTTGACTGGATCCATGGACTGAGCGCCTTGACCGGCAAACGTGTGCTGGACGTGGGTTGTGGCGGTGGCATTTTGGCTGACTCTATGGCACGTAAAGGTGCCGATGTGGTCGGTATCGATCTGGCAACCAAGGCGCTGCGTGTGGCGCAACTTCATGCTCTGGAGGCCGGAACCCAAAACGTGCAGTACCGCGAAATCAGCGCTGAGGCGATGGCCCTGGAGCAACCCGCTGGGTTTGACGTGGTGACCTGCATGGAAATGCTGGAGCATGTGCCTGATCCCGCCTCGGTGGTTCGCGCTTGCGCCACCCTGGTCAAGCCCGGTGGCTGGGTGTTCTTCTCCACCATCAACCGCAATGCCAAAGCCTTTATGCTGGCCATTGTGGGTGCGGAGTACGTGCTCAATATGCTGCCGCGTGGCACCCACGAATACGCCAAGATGATCCGCCCCAGTGAGCTTGCCGGCCATTGCCGCAATGCGGGCCTGGACGTTCTGCACACCCGGGGGCTGGAGTACAACCCCCTGACACGTCGCTATTGGCTCAGCGCCAACACCAGCGTCAACTACCTGTTTGCCGCGCGTCGCGTGGGCTGATATGGCTACCGTTTTTCATGGCATTCGCGCAGTCCTGTTTGATCTGGACGGCACCCTGATCGACAGTGCCCCTGACTTGGGGGCGGCCGCAGACAAGATGCGTACCGACCGAGGCTTGCCTTCGTTGCCTCTGGATCGATATCGTCCCATGGCGGGGGCGGGGGCCCGTGGCATGCTCGCAGAAGCCTTTGGCATGGGGCCGGATCACCCTGAGTTTGCCGTTATGCGCGAAGAGTTTTTTGTGAACTACGAATCCCGCATGACAGCGCAGACCACCATTTTTGAAGGTGTGCCTGAATTGGTCCGTCAGATTCTCGGGCGGAACATGGCGTGGGGCGTGGTAACCAACAAGGCTGCCCGCTTTACCGAACCCCTGACCCAGGCCATTCCGCTGTTTGCCACCGCGTCGGCGGTGGTCAGTGGCGACACAACGCCACATGCCAAACCCCACCCTGCACCGCTGCTCGAAGCTGCTGCGCGCTTGAGCGTGCCCCCGGCGCATTGCATCTACGTGGGCGATGACGAGCGGGATATCGTGGCGGGCCTGGCGGCAGGTATGGGTACAGTGGCTGCCACCTACGGCTACTTGGGCGCCAAGGCCGACCCTGCGGAGTGGGGCGCGCACGCCGCAATTAAATCTCCAGCCGAGCTCTTGCAATTGCTCGCGAGCGCCTAAAATAGGAATCATGGGGGCTGTCCTGGTTTCGACGTGGGTTCGGGATCAGTGTGGTGCATGTCGAGCTTGAGTCACGCTCGTAAATCTCGATTTAACAAACTAACTGCAAACGACGAACGTTTCGCACTCGCTGCTTAATTGCCAGTGAGCCTTGCAACAGTTGGCCGATGGGCTGGGCAAGGGGGTTCTGAGCAATCAGTGCCTCCCGGCTGCAAGGATAATTACATGGGCTGGCTTCCATCCGGGTACCTTGGATGGGAGCGAGAAAATAGGGTGCTGGCGGCCCATGTAGCGTGCGACTGCGCGACATGGGTAGCGAGATCCAAATCAGACCGCTAAACATGTAGATCTGCCTGACGAAGGCTTGCGGACGCGGGTTCAATTCCCGCCAGCTCCACCAAATACAAACCCCCAACCGGTCACGGTTGGGGGTTTTTCTTTTCCCCAATTTTTCCTGCATAGCAAGGTTTTCGCCGTCATTCGCCTCGTTGGCACAGCGCAAATTGCTTTCTGCCTTCCAAAATGGCCTCGCCTGTGAGGCACTGGCTCCATATCGCAATGATGCTGTTGCCGTATATCCAGGGCGTCGCGCTGCGATCCCTGGGCGAAATCGGATAGCACTCTCCCATCTGCATGTCCGAATACCGGCCAGCGTATCTCGCCGGGGCGGCCAAGAAACAAAATGAAATAAACCGAAACTGGGTCGAGACGACGTTCTGGGCCGCCGCGGGCACCATCAGGGTCATGTTCCATACCGTCTTTGAAAGGACTGCATCATGAAACCCTGGATCAAGAAAACCCTGATGGGCATTTTTGGTGCGTCTATTGCGGTGGGGGGGCTGACGGCCTGCTCCAGCGGGCACCACCAGCGCGGCCCGATGAGCGCAGAAAGGATGGCGGAAGTGCGCGGCAAGGTGGTAGATCGGGTGAGCAGCAAGCTGGATCTGAACGAGGCGCAAAAGACCAAGCTCAATGCATTGGCTGACCAACTGGAAGCGCAACGTGCTGCGTTCATTGGCAAGACCGCAGACCCCAGAGCCGAGGTGCAGGCCATTGTGGCTGGCGACAAGTTTGATCGGGCGCGGGCGCAGTCTCTGCTCGAAGACAAGACGCGTGCGGTGCAGGCCCATAGTCCCGCCGTGGTCAATGCAATGGCTGACTTCTATGACAGCCTGAACCCGGACCAACAGCAAAAAGTGCGCGAGCTGATGCAGCGGCGCAAGGGCTGGATGGCCCGCGGGTGATGGGCGAGGAGCATCGCATGTCACCCACGCTGGAACCTATTCACCGCTTGGCCCAGGGCGTGCGTGTGCACGGGCCTGCGCTGCTGTCGGGCATGCCGGAGCCTCACGATGAGCTGATGTCGCTCGTATGGGGACCACGCTTTGACCGGGAGCATGCGATGGGCCTGGTGGCCCGCCAACCCTCCGTGGCGGCCCACACCCTGCCGGCCCTGCTGGCGGCCGCCGACCATTTTGATGCGCTCCACGCCGGCGCGCAGGGCCGTTTGCGCCGACTCATCGTGCGACACCGCGCATTGTGCGGGGTGGGCGCTCCGCTCGAGGTGGCGTATGGAGAGCGCGCCTGACGGTGTGAGAATGGCTCATGCACCGCATCTTGCTGATTGACGACGACGCGCAACTGGGCGCTCCCCTGGCCACGTATTTCCAGCGTTTTGAACTGGAACTGATCCACGCCCTGCGGCCCAGTGATGGCCTGGCTCAATTGACGGGGGGCGGCTTTGACGCCGCCATTCTCGACGTGATGCTGCCTGAAATGGATGGATTCGAGTTGTGCCGCACCATCCGCAAGCAGGGCGACCTGCCGATCGTGATGTTGACCGCACGCGGCGAGGTGATGGACCGGGTGGTGGGGCTGGAACTGGGGGCAGATGACTATCTGCCCAAGCCCTTTGAGCCGCGTGAGCTGGTGGCGCGCCTGCAGACGGTGCTGCGCCGCCGCAGGGCGCCAGGGCAAGGCGCTGCAGTTGGCGCGCTGGAGTTCGAGGGCCTGTCCATCGACGCAGCCCGCCGCAGCGTGCAGCGCCAAGGCGTGGTGGTGGAGCTGACAGGTACGGAGTTCGACCTGTTGCACCTGCTGGCGCGTGAGCCAGGCAAGGTCTTCAGCCGCGACGACATCCTGAACCAGCTGCGCGGCCATGAGGCCGAGCTATATACCCGCGCGGTGGACATTGTGGTGAGCCGGTTGCGCAAGAAGCTGGAGCCGCTCGACTGCATCAAGACGCTGCGCAACGTCGGCTATTCCCTGGCATTGCGCCGCGCTGCTCCATGAGAAAGATTTGTACCCCACCCCACGATCCGAACTGTCCCTGGCATCGCCGTGCGCGGCACGCTGTAGGGCATTCGCTGCGCATTCGGCTGGTGCTGGTGTTCATGGCGCTGGCAGTGACCGTGGCTGTGACCTTCATGGGGGGCGTGCAAAAGGCTGTGTCTGTGGGCTGGCGCGAGGCTGCGCGGCCGCTGCTGATGGACTATGTGGACCGCTTGGCGGCCGAGATCGGCAGCCCGCCGAGCATTGAGCGCGCGCAGGCAATTGCCAACCGCCTGCCGCTGACCTTGCGCATCGATGGCCCGCAGATCCATTGGGCATCGCACCCCGACCAGCAGAACCCCGACTGGATGAGCAACAAGTTCCGGCAGGAAGACCGCTGGGCTGGGGACGACAATGGGCACAGCCTGCTGCGCCGCACGACGGCCGATGGGCACCACATCGAGTTCGGACTGAACGCATTGTCGTGGGACAAGCGCCCGCGCATTGCGTGGGGCACGCTCACGGTGCTGCTGCTGCTCACGGCGCTGGCCTATGTATACGTGCGGCATCTGCTGCGGCCGCTGGACGACATTCGCCAGGGGGCGCAGCGTTTTGGCAACGGCAACTTTGCCCAGCCCATACCGGTGCGGCATGCCCACCGGCCGGACGAGCTGGGCCAGCTGGCCGAGACCATCAACACCATGGGGGACGACATCCACCAGATGCTGGAAGCCAAGCGTGCACTGTTGCTAGCCATGAGCCATGAGCTGCGCAGCCCGCTCACACGGGCCCGCCTGAACACCGAGCTGCTGCCCGAAACGGCCGATGTGCAACCCCAGCGCCTGGCGCTGATGCGCGACCTGGGCGAAATGGCGGGCCTTATCACCGACCTGCTGGAAAGCGAACGCCTGGCGGGCCGCCATGCAGCGCTGCACCGCGAGCCCACCGATGTCGCCGAGCTGGCGCGCGAAGTGGTGGCCGACCTGTGCTCCCGCCATGCGGGCGCCGCCGACATTGCCTTGCACGCAGCGCCGGACTTGCCTGCGGTACGGCTCGACCGGTCTCGCCTGCGGCTTTTGCTGCGCAACTTGCTGGACAACAGCCTGCGCCACAGCGAGTCGGGTGCCTTCCCGCCCGAGCTGCATCTGCGGCTGGTGGATGAGGGCAGGGTGCTGGAGCTGGAAGTGCGCGACCATGGGCGCGGTGTGCCCCCCGAGCACCTGCCCCACCTGGCCCAGGCGTTCTACCGCCCGGACACCGCACGCCAGCGCGCCACCGGCGGTGTCGGGCTGGGCTTGTACCTGTGCCGCCTGGTGGCGCAGGCGCACGACGGGCAGTTGAACATGCGCAATGCAGAGCCCGGCCTGTCGGTCACCGTGCGTTTGCCGGTGGTGGAATAGGTCGCTGGCCTGTGGCATAGACAGGCTGGCCTCTTGGCAGCCGGGTTGCGTTGCACCGGGCGGGTTCGGCCGGCGCACAGGCCTGGTGCAAGAGGAGGTGGCCGCGCCACGGCCATGGATGGCCTCTCAAGGTAAATCCACAGCCATTTTGCTCGGTAATGCCGATATTTATTGCCCTGATAGCTATCAAATCAGGAGTAATTTGCATCACCTGAGGCGACTGACGGAGTCGTCGTCTCCCCTGGCCCCGTTCTTGCTGAAGATGAGCACCCCTCGCATGAGTCGGCTTTTTAGTGTTTACCCTGTATATACAGGTATGCTGAAGCTGTCATCATGGCCCCCGGTACGCAGGCGCGTTCCAGTGGGCTGGGCCAAGGTACTTTCTTCAAACAGGAGCAGATGATGACTCGATCGGTTGTGAAATGGACGTCGCTGGCAGCGGCAACGGCATGCATGATGGCCCTGGCCGCACCGGCCCAGGCGCAGGACACCAAAATCGTGCTGGGCATGTCCGGCTGGACAGGTTTTGCACCGCTCACGCTGGCCGACAAGGCCGGCATCTTCAAGAAGAATGGCCTGGATGTGGAGATCAAGATGATCCCGCAGAAGGACCGCCACCTGGCCCTGGCCTCCAAGTCCATCCAGTGCGCCGCCACTACGGTCGAGACGCATGTGGCCTGGAACGCCAACGGCGTGCCGATCGTTCAGATCTTCCAGATGGACAAGTCCTATGGTGCTGACGGTATCGCGGTGCGCGGCGACATAAAGGGCTTTGCCGACCTCAAGGGCAAGACCATCGGCGTGGACGCGCCCGGCACCGCACCGTACTTCGGCCTGGCCTGGATGCTGAGCAAAAACGGCATGAGCCTCAAGGACGTGAAGACCACCACGCTGTCGCCCCAGGCGGCCGCACAGGCCTTCGTGGCGGGGCAGAACGATGCGGCCATGACGTACGAGCCTTACCTCTCCACCGTGCGCGACAACCCTGCGTCGGGCAAGATTTTGGCCACTACGCTCGACTACCCCATGGTGATGGACACCGTGGGCTGCGACCCCACCTGGCTCAAGGCCAACGGCAAGGCCGCACAGGCGCTGGCCAACTCGTACTTCCAGGCGCTCGACATGATCAAGGCCGACCCCGTCAAGTCCAACGAGATCATGGGCGCTGCGGTCAAGCAGACGGGCGAGCAGTTCGCCAAGTCCTCGTCCTTCCTGCGCTGGCAGGACAAGGCCGCCAACCAGAAGTTCTTTGCGGGCGAGCTGACCACGTTCATGAAGGACGCCACGGCCATCCTGCTGGAGGCCGGCATCATCCGCAAGGCGCCTGAGGACCTGGCCGTCACGTTCGACGCGAGCTTCATCAAGTAATAGCAGGAAGAAGAACGCGCCATGTCTGCTGTGCAACCCCTGTCTGTGACCACGCCCAAAGCCCCGGTGCGCCGGCGCTCGCTCGCTCCGCTGGAGCCTGTGAGCGCCCGTGCACGCTGGCTGCTGGGTTTCGGGTTTTTTGTGTTGTTCGTGCTGGTGTGGGCGTTCTTTACGCTGGGCGGCTTCGTGTCGCCCACGTTCCTGGCCAGTCCCGTCACCATGGCCAAAGAGGGCTGGTTGCTGTTCAGCGAGTACGGCTTTCACAAGGACATCGGCATGACGGTGTGGCGCGTCTTCGGCGGCTTCATCCTGGCCGCCGTCATCGCCGTGCCCCTGGGCATCGCGATGGGTGCGTACAAAGGCATCGAAGCCTTCTTCGAGCCCTTCGTCTCGTTCTGCCGCTACCTGCCTGCGTCGGCCTTCATTCCGCTGCTGATTCTGTGGGCCGGCATCGGCGAGACGCAGAAGATCCTGGTCATCTTCATCGGCTCGGTCTTCCAGATCACGCTGATGGTGGCCGTGACGGTGGGCGGTGCGCGGCGCGACCTGGTGGAGGCCGCCTACACGCTGGGCGCGGGTCACCAAGGCATCGTCACGCGCGTGCTGATCCCGGGCGCAGCGCCCGAGATCGCCGAGACCCTGCGCCTGGTGTTGGGCTGGGCCTGGACCTATGTGATCGTGGCCGAGCTGATCGGCTCGTCCAGCGGCATCGGCCACATGATCACCGACAGCCAGTCGCTGCTTAACACCGGCCAGATCATCTTCGGCATCATCATCATCGGCCTCATCGGGCTGGTGTCCGACTTCGCCTTCAAGGCGCTCAACCACCGTCTGTTTGCCTGGAGTTTTGTGCGATGAGCAGCGTATCCATCCAAGCCGTCTCGCGCGTCTTCGAGACCGCCAAGGGCCAGCGAACGCAGGCGCTGCAGCCGGTTGATTTTGAAGTGCGTGATAACGACTTCGTGACCATCCTCGGCCCCTCGGGCTGCGGCAAGTCCACGCTGCTGCGCATCGTCGCGGGGCTGGACCACGCCACCAGCGGCCGAGTGCTGCTGGACGGTGTGCCAGTGGAAGGCCCTGGCGCCGACCGCGGCATGGTGTTCCAGAGTTACACGCTGTTCCCCTGGCTCACCATCGAGCAGAACATCCGCTTCGGCCTGCGCGAGCGCGGCATGCCCGAAGCAAAGCAAAAAGAGCGCGCCGCGTACTTCATCGCCAAGGTGGGCCTGCGCGGTTTCGAGCAGCATTTCCCTAAGCAGCTGTCGGGTGGCATGCAGCAGCGCACCGCCATTGCGCGTGCGCTGGCCAACGACCCCAAGATTTTGCTGATGGACGAGCCCTTCGGCGCGCTCGACAACCAGACCCGCGTGCTCATGCAAGAGCTGCTGCTGGGCATCTGGGAGGCCGAGCGCAAGACGGTGCTTTTCGTCACCCACGACATCGACGAAGCCATCTTCATGGCCAACCGCGTGGCCGTGTTCAGTGCCCGGCCCGGCCGCATCAAGACCGAGCTGGCAGTGGACTTGCCGCACCCACGCCATTACACGATCAAGACCAGCCCCGAGTTCATGGACCTCAAGGCGCGCCTCACCGAAGAGATCCGCGCCGAATCCATGGCGGCGGACCTGCACTGATCTGAACCTGCACCAGCCCCGCATCCACCCATGAGCGCCCGTCCATCCCGCCGTACCACCGCTGCTGCACCGCGCAGCACCACGCCCGCCAAGGCAGTGGCCGCAGTGACGGCGCCCGCGCAGGCCATGGCGCTGTACGAGCAGGTCAAGGACCACATCTCGCGCAAGATCCAGGAAGGCATCTGGCGCGCGGGCGACCGTCTGCCGTCCGAAAACGAGCTGGTCACCCAGTTCGGCATCTCGCGCATGACGGTGAACCGCGCGCTGCGTGAGCTGGTGGAGCAGGGCCGCATCGTGCGCGTGGCGGGCGTGGGCAGTTTTGTGGCCGAAGACAAGCCTCAGTCCACGCTGCTGCAGATTGCCAACCTGGCGAGCGAAATCCGCCAGCGTGGGCACGACTACCGCTGCGACGTGCTCGCGGTGGAGCGCACCTCTGCCACGCTGGAAGTGGCGGCCGCGCTGGACCTGCGCACGGGCGAGTCGGTGTTCCACTCGCTGTGCATCCACCGCGAAGACGGCTTGCCCGTGCAGCTGGAAGACCGCCACGTGAACCCACGCCAGGTGCCCCAGTTCGCCGCGCAGGACTTCACGCAACTGCAACCTTCCGAATACCTGGTGCGCAACGTGCCCTTCGACCAGATCGAGCATGTGGTCGATGCCGTCATGCCCACCGCCGAGCAGGCCGCGCTGCTGGAGATGTCTCCGCAGGAGCCTTGCCTGCTTCTTACCCGCCGCACCTGGTCGCGCGGCGTGCCGATCACCGTGGTGCGCTGCCTGCACCCCGCCACCCGTTACCGCCTGGGCAGCCGCTTCCGAGCCGACGGCAACCCCGTCGCCGGTTGAATATGAAGCACCCCCTGAGTCGCTTCGCGCCTTCCCCCTCAAGGGGGACAACACCCTCGCTGCGGGCGGCTCTTGCTCGGTGTCTCTCGCGGAGGCACTGGCAGTTGCAACCGCAGCGGGATTGACAGTCCGCATCTGACGAACAAACTGACGCTCGCTATTTTTTGCTTGTACCTACTTGTATATACAGGATCAACGCCATGACACAGAACGCATCACCCATCACCCTGCACCCCGGCCGCGTCACGCTGACCGAGCTGCGCCGCATCCACGCTGGCCCCGTGCAACTGGTTCTGGATGCTTCGGCGCGCGCGGGCTTGCAGAAATCCCTGGCCACGGTGCAGCGCATCGTCGATGAAGACCAGGTGGTCTATGGCATCAACACTGGCTTTGGCAAGCTGGCCAGCACCAAGATTGCGCACGACCGCCTGGCCGAGCTGCAGCGCAACTTGGTGCTGTCGCACAGCGTGGGCACGGGCGACCCGCTGTCCGACGATGTGGTGCGCCTCATCCTGGCGACCAAAGCCGTGAGCCTGGCGCGCGGCCACTCGGGCGTGCGGCCCGAGCTGGTGGATGCCTTGCTGGCGCTGGCCAACGCCAACGTGCTGCCCGTGATCCCGGCCAAGGGCTCGGTAGGTGCATCCGGCGACCTGGCGCCGCTGGCGCACATGGCCTGCGTGCTGATCGGCGAAGGGCAGGCCAAGGTGGACGGCAAGGTGGTGCCGGGTGCCGAGGCCATGCGTTCTATCGGCCTGCAGCCCTTTGTGCTGGGCCCCAAGGAAGGGCTGGCGCTGCTCAATGGCACGCAGGTGTCCACCGCGCTGGCGCTGGCCGGGTTGTTCGGCGCCGAGAGCGTGTTTGCTGCCGCGCTGGTCGCAGGCTGCCTGTCGCTCGAAGCCATCAAGGGCTCGGTCAAGCCGTTTGATGCGCGTATCCACGAAGCGCGCGGCCAGGTGGGGCAGATTGCCGTGGCAGCGGCCGTGCGCGCGCTGCTCAACGGCAGCGCCATCGACCCCTCGCACCCGAACTGCGGCCGTGTGCAAGACCCGTATTCCATCCGCTGCGTGCCGCAGGTAATGGGCGCGTGCCTGGACAACCTGCACCACGCCGCCCGCGTGTTGACCATTGAGGCGAACGCGGCCTCTGACAACCCCCTGGTGTTCGACAACGGCGACGTGATCTCCGGCGGCAACTTCCATGCCGAGCCCGTGGCCTTTGTGGCCGACATCATCGCGCTGGCGGTGGCTGAGATCGGTGCCATCTCGGAGCGCCGCCTGTCGCTGCTGCTGGACCCGGGCCTCTCCGGTCTGCCCGCGTTCCTAATCCGCGACAGCGGCGTGAACTCCGGCTTCATGATCGCGCAGGTGACGGCCGCCGCGCTGGCCGCCGAGAACCAATGCCTGGCCAACCCCAGCAGCGTGACCAGCCTGCCCACCTCGGCCAACCAGGAAGACCATGTCTCCATGGCCACCTATGGCGCGCGCCGCTTGGGTGACATGGTGCGCAATGCAGCGGTGATGGTCGGCATTGAAGCCATGGCCGCCGCCCAGGGCATGGAGTTCGACCGAAGCCTGAAGTCTTCACCTTTGGTGGAGGAGCAATTCGCCGCCATCCGCGAGCGCGTGGCCTATCTGGAGCAGGACCGCTACCTCGCCCCCGACATCGAAGCCATGCGCGCCTGGGCCCAGCAGTCCACATGGCCTGCAGCGCTCACGCAATGCCTGCCCAGCTTCGCCTGATTTTTTCCACGCACACCCACTGATTCACAGGAGCCCACCATGAACGCCAACGACGCCATCATCGCTGCCGCCACTTCGTCCGCCAGCACCGCCCCCCGCCACGACGCCAGCCGCGTGATCCGTGCGCCACGCGGCAGCCAGCTCACCTGCAAGAGCTGGCTCACCGAAGCCGCCTACCGCATGATCCAGAACAACCTCGACCCCGAGGTGGCCGAGCGCCCGCAAGACCTGGTGGTGTACGGCGGCATCGGCCGCGCCGCGCGCAACTGGGAATGCTTTGACCAGATCCTCGCGTCGCTCAAGGACCTGAACGACGACGAGTCGCTGCTCATCCAGTCCGGCAAGCCCGTGGGTGTGTTCAAGACCCACGCCAATGCACCCCGCGTGCTGCTGGCCAACTCCAACCTGGTGCCCAAGTGGGCCAACTGGGAGCACTTCAGCGAACTGGACCAGAAGGGCCTGTTCATGTACGGCCAGATGACCGCCGGCAGCTGGATCTACATCGGCACCCAGGGCATCGTGCAAGGCACCTACGAGACCTTTGCCGAGGCAGGCCGCCAGCACTTTGGCGGCTCGCTGGCGGGCAAGTGGATTCTCACGGCGGGCCTGGGCGGCATGGGCGGCGCGCAGCCGCTGGCGGCCACGTTTGCGGGCGCGGTGTCGCTCAACATCGAATGCCAGCAAAGCAGCATCGACTTTCGTCTGCGCACGCGTTACGTGGACAAGCAGGCGCGCGACATTGATCACGCCATCGAACTCATCCAGCAACACACGGCGGCCAAGGAGGCCATCTCCATCGCGCTGCTGGGCAACGCGGCCGAGGTGTTGCCCGAACTGGTCAAACGTGCCAAGGCAGGCGGCTTGAAACCCGACCTGGTGACGGACCAGACATCGGCCCACGACCTGGTCAACGGCTACCTGCCCGCTGGCTGGACGGTGGCGCAGTGGCGTGCCGCGCAGCAGGACGTGGGTCAGCATGAAGTGCTGAAGAAGGCCGCCGCCAAATCCTGCGCCGTGCACGTTCAGGCCATGCTCGACTTCCAGGCCATGGGCATCCCTACCGTGGACTACGGCAACAACATCCGCCAAGTGGCGTTTGACGAAGGCGTGAAGAACGCGTTCGACTTCCCTGGCTTCGTGCCTGCCTACATCCGCCCGCTGTTCTGCGAAGGCAAGGGCCCGTTTCGCTGGGTGGCGCTGTCTGGCGACCCAGAAGACATCCGCAAGACCGACGCCAAGATCAAGGAGCTGTTCCCCGAGAACAAGCACGTGCACCGCTGGCTCGACATGGCGAGCGAACGCATCGCCTTCCAGGGCCTGCCCGCACGCATCTGCTGGCTGGGCCTGGGTGAGCGCCACATCGCGGGCCTGGCCTTCAACGAGATGGTGAAAAACGGCGAGCTGAAGGCACCCATCGTGATCGGCCGCGACCACCTGGACACGGGCAGCGTGGCCAGCCCCAACCGCGAGACCGAAGCCATGAAGGACGGCACCGACGCCGTGAGCGACTGGCCGCTGCTCAACGCGCTGCTTAACACCGCAGGCGGCGCCACCTGGGTCAGCCTGCACCACGGCGGTGGCGTGGGCATGGGCTACTCGCAGCACTCGGGCATGGTCATCGTGGCTGACGGCACCGACGCCGCAGCCGAGCGCCTGGCGCGCGTGCTGGTCAACGACTGCGGCAGCGGCGTGATGCGCCATGCCGACGCGGGCTACGAACTGGCTGTGGAAACGGCCAAGAAACAGGGTCTGAAGCTGCCCATGGTGAAGTGACCCGTCGAAAGTGAGGAAATGACAGGGATGTGAAAAAGGGAACTGCATTCCCATTCCGTGGGAATGCAGGGTTTGAATGCCGCAGCAATCCTTTGATACTGAGTCCATGCCCACCCGTGGACCGACTTCCGTTGCCGCCGCCGACCGTGTTCTGCACGTGCTGGCGGTACTGGCGCAGCACGGCCAGCCCATGTCGGCGGCTGAGCTGATGGAGGCCACGGGTCTGGCGCGCAGCACGTTGTACCGGCAGCTCGCGCGGCTCAAGCTGTGGGGTTTTGTGCTGGAGGGCAGTGGGCACTACGCGCCCGGCCCACTCAGCCTGCAGCTGGCTCTGGGCTTTGACATGGCGTCGCACCTGGTGCACCACGCACGGCCAGACATGCAGGCGCTGGCCCGGCAGTCCCACGAAAGCGTGGGGCTGGTGGTGGCCGTGAACGACAGCGTGGTGTGCCTGGACATGGTGGACAGCACGCAGGCCCTGCGCTGCTCGTTTGAAAAAGGGCGCAGCGTGCCGCTGCGCGCGGGGGCCTCCGCCAAGTGCCTGCTTGCCCATGTGGCCCCGGCCACGCGCAATGCCATTCTGGACCTGCACTACGGCGCAGACACTGCTGAGCGCCAGGCGGCGCTGACCGAGCTTGAAGGCATTGCCAAGGCGGGTTACGCCGTCAGCTCCGGCGAAGTGGATGCCGGTGTCTGGGGCGTCAGCGTGCCCGTGTTCGGTTCTCCCCGGCAGGCCGCCGGAGCCATCACCCTGATGGCCCCGATCTTGCGAGCCCAGGGGCAGGAGGCCGCGCTCACCGGCATGACCGTCGTCGCCGCAGCGCGCATCTCCCGCCAGCTCACCCCTCCCTGAATTCCCTCACCCCTCCCCAAGGAGCTTTCCCCATGAACCTTCGTCGCAATCTTCTTCTGGCCAGCCTGGCCGCCGCAGCCTTTTGCACCACGGGTGCACAGGCGCAGGACAACGTGCTGCGTGTGGGCACCGATGCCACGTTCCCGCCCATGGAGTTTGTCGAGAACGGCAAGCGCACGGGTTTTGACGTCGAACTGGTGGAGGCGATTGCCAAGACCATGGGCAAGCAGGTCGAGTGGGTGGACATCGACTTCAAGGGCCTGATCCCCGGCCTGATCTCCAAGCGCTTTGACATGGCCGTCTCGGCCATCTACATCACGGACGAGCGCAAGAAGGTGGTGGACTTCACCGATTCGTACTACGCCGGTGGCCTGGTGGTGATGGTGAAGGCCGACAACAAGGCCATCAACAAGCTGGCCGACCTGGATGGGAAGAAAGTCAGCGTGCAGGTGGGCACCAAGTCGGTGGCGTACCTGACCGAGAAATTCCCCAAGGTGCAACGTGTCGAGGTCGAGAAGAACCAGGAGATGTTCAACCTGGTGGACATCGGCCGTGCCGATGCCGCTGTGACCGGCAAACCCGCCGCCTTCCAGTATGTGCGCACCCGCCCAGGCCTGCGCGTGCTCGATGAGCAGCTCACCACTGAAGAGTACGGCATGGCCCTGCGCAAGGATACGCCCGAGCTGACGAAGGCCGTGAACGGCGCCATCACCAAGCTCAAGGCCGATGGCACGTACGCGGCCATCGTCAAGAAGTGGTTCAGCAACAGCGCTGCCAAGTAAACAACAGCCTCCCGTAGCCGAACTGAGCCATGGAACTCGATTTTTCTCCTGTCTGGGCCGGATTGCCCCAGTTGCTGGCGGGCGCGCTGGTCACCGTGGAAATCACGGCCGCCTCGCTGCTGCTGGGCTGCGTCATGGGCCTGCTGGTGGGCATTGGCCGCCTGAACCCCAAGCGCCGCGTGGTCTACGCCCTGTGCACCGCCTACGTGGCTGCGATCCGCGGCACGCCGTTGCTGGTGCAGCTGTTCATCCTGTTCTTTGGCTTGCCGCAGTTCGGCATCTTGCTGCCCGCGTTTGTGTGCGGCGTGATTGGCCTGGGCATTTACTCGGGTGCCTATGTGTCCGAGGTGGTGCGCGGTGCCATCCAGTCCATCGACAAGGGGCAGATGGAGGCTGCGCGCTCCATCGGCATGTCCTCAGGTCTGGCCATGCGCACCGTGGTGCTGCCGCAGGCAGTGGTGCGCATGATTCCGCCGCTGGGCAATGAGTTCATCGCGCTGATCAAAAACTCCGCGCTGGTGTCGCTGCTCACCATCCACGATCTGATGCACGAGGGGCAGAAGATCATCAGCGTGTCTTACCGCTCGCTGGAGGTGTACCTCGCGATTGCGGTGGTGTATTTCATCCTCACGGGTGTCACGACGCTGGTGCTGCGTCGCATGGAGTTGCGCCTGCGTGCCGGAGGGATGGTGCAATGAAAAAAGAATCTGCAATGAACGGAGCAGGCCAGTCCGCCGAGCCCATCGTGCGCATCCGGGGGCTGCGCAAGTCGTTTGGCAGCCATGTGGTGCTGAACGGCATCGACTTTGATGTGCTGCCTTCGCAGGTGGTGGTGGTCATCGGGCCCAGTGGCTCAGGCAAGAGCACCTTCTTGCGCTGCTGCAATGGGCTGGAGCAGCCAGAGGGCGGCACGGTCGAGATCTGTGGCCGCACGCTGGTGCAGGACGGCCGCATGCTGCCCGACCATGACCTCAACGCCCTGCGCGAAGAGGTGGGCATGGTGTTCCAGTCGTTCAACCTGTTTCCGCACCTGTCGGTGCTCGACAACGTCACGCTGGGCCCGCGCAAGCTGCGCGGCCTCTCGCGCGAGGACGCCGAGGAGCGTGCGCAGGCCTTGCTGGCCAAGGTGGGCCTGGCGCACAAGGCCGCGGCCATGCCCGCCAGCCTGTCGGGCGGGCAGAAGCAGCGGGTGGCCATTGCCCGCGCGCTGGCCATGGAGCCGCGCGTGATGCTGTTCGACGAGCCCACCTCGGCGCTGGACCCGGAGCTGGTGGGCGAGGTGCTGCAGGTCATGAAACTGCTGGCCAGTGAAGGCATGACCATGATGGTCGTGACCCACGAAATGGACTTTGCGCGCGAGGTGGGCGATGTGGTGGTCGTGATGGATGGCGGCGGCATCATCGAATCCGGCCAGCCCGCCACCATCTTCACCAACCCTACGCAGGAGCGCACGCGTTCTTTCCTGCAGGCGGTGCTGACCCGCGCCTGAGCCAGGGGGCGGCATGGTGCACGACAACGGTCAACAACCTACAAGGAGACAGCCTCGCATGCCCCCGTTCTCACCCGGCAATGACCGGCGCCAGCGACAGCACTTTCAACAGCGTTTGCAAGAGCGCCTGACCGCAGACCACATTGCCCGCTTTGATCGGGATGGTGCGCTCTGCATCAAGCAACTGCTCACGCCTGAAGAGGTTGCGCTGCTGCGCGATGGCATCGACGCCAACCTGGACGCGCCCAGCCCGCGCGCCAAGGTGGCCAGCCGGCCGGATGACCCGGGCCGTTTCTTCGAGGACTTCTGCAACTGGCAGGACATCCCGCAGTTTGGCCGCTTTGTGCGCGACACGCCGCTGGCCTTGGCTGCGCAGCGCCTGATGCAGTCGCGCACCGTGCGGCTGTACCACGACCATGTGCTGGTCAAAGAGCCGGGCACGCGCCAGCGCACGCCCTGGCACCAGGACCAGCCGTACTACAACATCGACGGCATGCAGAACATCAGCATGTGGATTCCGGTGGACCCGGTGTCCCGCGCTGCGACGCTGGAGTTTGTGGCCGGTTCGCACAAGGGGCCGTGGCTCATGCCGCGCACCTTCATGGACAACCAGGCCAAGTGGTTCCCCGAGGGCAGCCTGCAGGACTTGCCCAACGTCGAGGCCGACCGCAACGCCTTCCCCATCGTGGGCTGGGAGATCGAGCCGGGTGACGTGGTGTGTTTTCACATGCTCACGCTGCATGCGGCCGGCGGGGTGGAGGGCAGCAACCGCCGCCGTGTGTTCTCGGTGCGCTTTCTGGGCGACGACACGCGCCATGCGCCCCGGCCGTGGAAGACCTCGCCCGAGTTTCCGGGCCTGGCCGACGAGCTGCCTGCCGGGGCTGAGATGGACCACCCGCTGTTCCCGCTGCTGGTGGACGGAAACGACGTGCCACAGGGGGAACGGGCGTGATGCAGTTTCTGGACCTGGCCGCCACACCTTCGGTGCCATGGAAGAACGGGGGCGGCAGCACGCGAGAACTGGCGTGCTGGCCGCCCGGCGCGGGCATGGACGGTTTTGGGTGGCGCGTGAGCGTGGCCACCATTGCGCACCCTGGGCCGTTCTCGGCCTTTCCGGGCGTGGACCGGCAGATCATGCTGCTGGAGGGCGATGGCGTGCACCTGCAGGGCGCCGCAGGGCATTGGCAGCACGCGCTGGAGCGCTGCTGGCAGCCGTTTGCTTTCTCTGGCGACGAGCCGGTGGACTGTCGCATGCTGGGCGGTGTTTCCACCGACTTCAACCTCATGCTGCGCCGGGGTGCGTGGAACGGCAAGCTAGAGGTGGTGCACGATGTGCCGCCGCCCGCTGGAGGGGCTGCGGCCGGCCTGTGCATGGTGTTGCAAGGCGCCTGGCGGTGCGAGGCTGGCGACACGCACCCCGCGCAGGTGCTGACGGCAGGTCAGGGCGTGTGGTGGGTGAACGAGGGCACCGCAGTGGCGCCGTCGATCACCCCTGCGCGCGCCACCAAAGGCGCAGGGTCTGCCGACGATGCACCGGTGCTGGCCTGGGTGGCCCTGCACACGGTCTCCGCACCATAATTCGAATCAAATAGGCTGTATGCGCTAGTGGAATATGCGCTGACAGCTATAGAAAATATAGCAAATCAACCCATGGACACAACAGCAGACGGCAACAGGCAGGGCGTGGTCCCGAAGATGTCTTGCGCGCCCAGCGCCGATGGCGTGTGGCTGAACCTGCGGCCCGTGGCCGCGTTGTGGGTGGCGGATGTGCCGGTGCCCGAGGGCGCGCCGGCATGTGTGGTGGTGCAGGGCGGCGCCGTGCAGTGGGTGGGCCCGCAGGCCCAGGTGCCAGCGGCCTTTGCCGCCTTGCCCCGCTTTGATGGCAGGGGTGCCATCACCACCCCCGGCCTGGTCGATTGCCACACCCATCTGGTGTACGGCGGGCAGCGCGCCAACGAGTTTGCGATGCGGCTCGCAGGCGCCACGTATGAAGAGGTCGCGAAGGCGGGCGGGGGCATCGTGTCGTCTGTTCGCGCTACGCGCGAGGCGTCTGAGGACGAATTGTTCGCGCTGGCCGCGCCGCGCCTGCAGGCGCTGCTGGATGAAGGTGTGTGTGCCATCGAGATCAAGTCTGGCTATGGCCTGGCGCTGGAGCATGAACGCAAGCAGCTGCGCGTGGCCCGTCGCCTGGGCGAGGCCTTTGGCGTCACGGTACGCACCACCTTCCTCGGCGCGCATGCGCTGCCGCCCGAGTATGCAGACCGCAGCCAGGACTACATCGACCTCGTCCGCTACGAGATGCTGCCCGCACTGGCAGCCGAAGGGCTGGTGGATGCGGTGGACGTGTTTTGCGAGCGCATCGCCTTCACGCTGGCCGAGACCGAGCAGGTCTTCCAGGCCGCGCGCAAGCTCGGCATCCCCGTCAAGCTGCATGCCGAGCAGCTCTCGGACATGGGCGGTTCGGCACTGGCTGCGCGCTACGGCGCGCTGTCGTGCGACCACATCGAGCACCTGTCGGCCGACGGCATCGCCGCCATGAAGGCCGCAGGCACCGTGGCCGTGCTGCTGCCCGGCGCCTACTACACACTGCGCGACACGCACCTGCCACCCATTGCGCAACTGCGCGCGGCGGGCGTGCCCATGGCCGTCTCTACCGACCACAATCCCGGCACTTCACCCGCGCTCAGCCTGCTGCTCATGGCCAACATGGCCT
This sequence comes from Acidovorax sp. Root70, assembly GCF_001428225.1. Classification (NCBI taxonomy): domain Bacteria; kingdom Pseudomonadati; phylum Pseudomonadota; class Betaproteobacteria; order Burkholderiales; family Comamonadaceae; genus Acidovorax; species Acidovorax sp. Root70. The sequence continues at coordinate 135,287 of NZ_LMHQ01000029.1, read as the reverse complement.
GCACGCTGTTTCGCATGACGGTGCCCGAGGCGCTGGCGGGCATCACCACCCACGCTGCGCGCGCGCTGGGCCTGCAAGATACCCACGGCCTCATTGCCTCCGAGCGGCCCGCCAATTTTGTTCTCTGGCCGGTGGGTGAGGCGGCCGAGCTGGCCTACTGGCTGGGCCACAAGCCCGCTTGCACCATCGTGCGGCAAGGTCACATTCACGGAGTCTTGGCATGATGAACCAGTTGTTCGCCACCGATGCATTGCTGCCCACCGGCTGGGCGCGCAACGTGCTGGTCGCGTGGGATGGGGCAGGGCGCATTACCCAGGTCACCCCCAACAGTGCCGTCCCTGCCGGGGTCGCGCAGGCGCCTGGCCCGCTGCTGCCCGGCATGCCCAACCTGCACTCGCACGCGTTCCAGCGCGCGTTTGCGGGCCTGACCGAATACCGCGCTGAGAGCCAGGACAGCTTCTGGAGCTGGCGCAACCTGATGTACCGCTTTGCCGCGCGCATCACGCCCGCGTCGCTGGAGGCCATCGCCACCTGGCTGTACGTGGAGATGCTGGAGGCGGGCTACACCAGCGTGTGCGAGTTCCACTACGTGCACCACGACCAGGGGGGCGCACCGTATGCCGACGATGCCACCTTGTCGCTGGCCCTGCTGCGCGCTGCGCGCAATGCGGGCATGGGCATCACGCTGCTGCCCGTGCTGTACCAGACCAGCGGTTTTGGTGCCAAGCCACCCCGTGCGGACCAGGCACGCTTCATTCGCAGCACGGACAACATGCTCTCGTTGTTGGAGCGCCTCGCGCCCTTGGCGCAGGCGCAAGGAGCGAGTTTGGGCCTGGCACCGCACTCGCTGCGCGCGGTACCGCCCGACAGCCTGACCGCCGCCGTGCGGGGCCTCACGGCGCTCAACCCCCAGGCGCCCATCCACATCCACATTGCCGAGCAGACGCAGGAGGTGGACGACTGCTTAGCCTGGAGCGGCCAGCGCCCCGTGCAGTGGCTGCTGGAGCACGCACCCGTGGACGAGCGCTGGTGCCTGGTGCATGCCACCCACATGACGCCGCAGGAATACCAGGACGCAGCCCGTACGGGCGCCGTGGCGGGCATCTGCCCCACCACCGAGGCCAACCTGGGCGACGGCATCTTCGACATGCCGCTGTGGCTGCAGCATGGCGGGCGCTGGGGCGTGGGCTCGGACAGCCATGCCTGCGTGAACGCAGCGGAGGAATTGTTGATGCTGGAATACGGCCAGCGCCTGTCGCTGCGGCAGCGCAATGTGCTGGCCACCCCAGCCCAGTCCGAGGTGGCCGCTGCCATGACCCTGCAGGCCGTGCACGGCGGGGCGCAGGCTGCAGGCCGCGCCATTGGCGGCCTGGCCGTGGGCCAGCAGGCCGATCTGGTGGCGCTGGATGCGCAGCATGTGGCTCTGCGCGATCTGCCTGCGCACAGCATGTTGTCGGCCCATGTGTTTGGCAGCCACCGCACTTCTGCCATCGACAGCGTGTGGGTAGCGGGCCAGCGGCGCATCACGGGCGGCCGGCACACGCTGCATGATGCGGCGGCCCAGGCGTTTGTGGCCGCGCGCTCGGCCACCATTGCACCCGATTGAAGCACCCGATTGAATTCATACCCGTGAGCTCGTGATGACCGATACCTCTCCACCCCCCTTTGTGTTTTATCCCGGCACTGCGCCGCTGCTGGTGTCCATGCCTCATGCAGGCACCTACGTGCCGCCCGCGCTGGCCGCGCGCTTTACCGATGAGGCACGCCAGGTGCCCGACACCGACTGGCACATGGAGCGCCTCTATGCATTTGCCAAAGACTTGGGCGCGTCCATCCTCGTGGCCACGCACTCGCGTTATGTGGTCGACCTGAACCGCCCGCCGGATGGCGCGAGCCTGTACCCCGGGCAGAGCGTCACAGGCCTGTGCCCGGTCGATACGTTCGACGACACGCCCATCTACGCTAAGGGCGACGTGCCCGATGACGCCGAGATCGCCGCGCGCCGCGATGCCATCTGGGCGCCGTACCACGCGCAGCTGCGTGCCGAGCTGGATCGCATCCGCGCCCAGCATGGTTTGGCCGTGCTGTGGGACGCTCACTCGATCCGCTCAGTGCTGCCGCGCTTTTTTGAAGGCAAGCTGCCCGACCTGAACCTGGGCACGGCCAACGGCGAAAGCTGCGACCCCGCACTGGCGCAGGAGCTGCTGGCGATTGCCCAGTCGGCGCCGGGCTACACCGCCGCGCTCAATGGCCGCTTCAAGGGCGGGCACATCACGCGCCACTATGGGCAGCCCGCGCAGAATATTCACGCGGTGCAACTGGAGATGACCCAGTGCAGCTACATGCAGGAGGCTTTGCCTTTTGACTACCTGCCCGATGTGGCAGCTGGTGTGCAGCCGCACCTTCAGCGCATGCTGCAGGCCGCGCTCGCCTTTGCGGCAGCGCAATCGGTGTGAATCGGGCGCCACGCCCCCTTCGGGGTTATCGGTGCTAGTATGGGTCGGTCGGTCCGCCATGGACCGCCGTCTGGGCCAGCATTCACGCATGAGCCCGTTGTAGCGGGAGGAGCCGCGCCCCATGGACCCCACCGCTTATTACTACATGCCCTTGTTCAAGCCCGGTGCCTTTGTGCAATGGAACCACCAGCGCGAGACCGTGAGCCATGTGGTCGTGCGCCGCAACTCTCTCATGGTGTATCTGGTGGGGCATGAGTCCCCGGTGCACCCCGACGCGCTGCATCTGGCGCCTACCGCCTTTCAGCTCACGCGCGCGCCAGACCGTCTTTGAACGCGGGCAGCCCCGCCGATGGAATGAGCGTTAACCGCCAGCGCGCTGCGCCATGGCTTCACCCAGCTGGATGGGCCGTGTGGGCGACCATTGCGGGTTGAACTGCAAAGGCCCCTGCGGGAACAACATCACGACGGTAGAGCCGAGCAAGAAGCGGCCCATCTCCTCGCCTTTTTGCAGGCGGACCTGGCCGGGTGCGTAGTCCCACTGCCGCAGCGTGCCCGTGCGCGGCGGGTTCACCTGCCCATGCCACACGGTGGCCATGCTGCCCACAATGGTGGCACCTACCAGCACCAGCACGAAGGGGCCCTGGGCCGATTCAAAAAAGCACACCACGCGCTCGTTGCGCGCAAACAGGCCGGGTACACCGCGTGCCGTGGTGGGGTTGACCGAGAACAGATCACCGGGCACATGGACCATGCGCGTGAGCTCGCCCCCGCAAGGCATGTGGATGCGGTGGTAGTCGCGCGGGCTCAGGTACAGCGTGGCGAAATGTCCGTTGTCAAAACGGGCAGCGGCAACGGCGTCGCCACCCACCAGGGCTGTGGTGGAGTACGTGTGTCCCTTGGCCTGGAAGACCTGGTCTTTGGCGATGGGGCCGAACTGGCTGATGGCGCCGTCCACAGGGCAGATCAGGTCGGCTTGGGCCAGCGGGCGCGCGCCGTCTTTCAGCGCACGTGTGAAGAAGTCGTTGAAGCTGGTGTAGCTGGCGATGTCGGGGTTGGCTGCCTCGGCCATGTTGACGTTGTAGCGGCCCACGAACCAGCGGATCACCGAGGTGGTGAGGCCGCCGAGGCGGGCCGATGCGAACTTGCCAGCCAGGGTGGTCAGTGCCTGCTTGGGCAGGAGGTATTGCGGCAGAACTGCCAGGCGATCAGACACGGGCGAACCCCTCAAAGACGAAAGCGGACGATTCTATCGGCGGGGCGCCGTTGCCCGCACGGGGTCATACCCCGAGGTATTGCTCTAGCAGCAGGGGCTGCGCATGCAGGGCGTCCGAGCTGCCCTCAAACACCACCTGGCCCTTGACCAGGATGACGTTGCGGTCGGTGATCTGCGTGACGTGCTTCCAGTTCTTGTCCACGATCACGCTGCTGATGCCGCTGTCCTTGATGAGGCTGCAGATGCGCCAGATCTCGCGCGCGATCAGGGGCGCCAGGCCTTCGGTGGCTTCGTCGAGGATGAGCACGTCGGGGTTGGTCATCAGCGCGCGGCCGATGGTCAGCATCTGCTGCTCGCCGCCGCTGAGCTGCTGGCCGCCATGGCCCAGCCTTTCCTTCAGGCGCGGGAAGGTCTCCAGCACGCGCTCGTAGGTCCAATCGCGCTGGCCGCGTGTGCCGGCGCGGGCGGCCATCTGCAGGTTCTCGACCACGCTCAGGTTGCCGAAGATGCCCCGGCCTTCGGGCACGTAGGCAACGCCCAGCCGGGCCACCTCGTAGGGCGGTTTGCCGGTCATGTCGCGGCCCGCCACGGCCACGCTGCCCGAGCGGGGTTTGACCAGGCCCATCAGCGACTTGAGCAGGGTGCTCTTGCCCATGCCGTTGCGGCCCATGAGGCCGATGGTCTCGCCCTGGCCCACGGTGAAATCAATGCCGTGCAGGATGTGGCTGCTGCCGTAGAAAGTGTGGATGCCCTTGGCATCGATCCATGGAGTGGTCATCTCAGTGGTCCTCCCCCAGGTAGGCGGCCTGCACGGTGGCATCGGCGCGCACCTCGGGCGGTGTGCCCTGCGCAATCACCTCGCCGTTGACCATTACCGTCAGGCGGTCGGCCAGCGCAAACACGGCATCCATGTCGTGCTCGACCAGCATCATGGCGTGGGCGGGCTTGAGGCGCTGCAGCAGCTCGACCATGCGCTCGGCCTCTGCCACGCCCATGCCGGCCAGGGGCTCGTCGAGCAGCAGCACCTGCGGCTCGGTGGCCAGGGTCATCGCAATTTCGAGCTGGCGCTGCTCGCCGTGGCTCATGGCCCCTGCAATCGCGGTGCGCCGGTCTTTGAGGCCAGATAGCTCGATAGCGCTTTCAAGACGTGCGCTGGTTGCTCTGTTTTTGATAGTGCCAGAGCGGGTGTCCTGCCACCAGCGCAAGGGGTTCCAGGGCTGCCGTGCATCGCGCGACTGGGCCGCCAGGCGCACGTTCTCGTGCACGGTGAGCGGCAGGAAGATGTTGGTCTTCTGGTAGCTGCGGCCCAGGCCCTGGCGCGAGATGCGTTCGGGCGCCCAGCCGGTCACATCGGTGCCGCCCAGCAGCACCTGGCCCGAGCTGGGTGGCAGGTCGCCCGAGAGCAGGTTGGTCAGCGTGGACTTGCCCGCGCCGTTGGGGCCGATCACCGCATGGATCTTGCCCCGCCACAGGTCCACCGAGACACCATTGACAGCGGCCAAGCCGCCAAAGCGCTTGGTCACCTTCTGCGCGGACAACAGGACTTCAGCCATGGTGCAAGCCCTCCGAGGCCTGGGCCGCACGGCGCTGGGCAAACATGCCCAGCAGCCCGCGCGGCGCGGCCACCACCACCAGCACGATGAAGCAGCCCATCAGCAGTTGCCAGTGTTTGCTGATGTCCTTGAATGCGTGCAGCAGGTACTCGAAGGCAAATGCACCCACGATGGCGCCCGCAAAGTTGCCCATGCCGCCCAGAATGACCATCATGATCGCGTGTGCGCTCATGTGAAAGCCCATGAGTTCCGGGTTCACATAGCCGGTTTGTGCGCCCCACAGGTACCCCGCCAGGCCAGCCAGCGCCCCGGCGATGGTGAAGGCGGTGAGTTTGTAGCCCCGTGTGCCAAAGCCCATGGCGCGCATGCGGTGTTCGTTGATGCGGATGCCAGCCAGCGCGCGGCCCAGCGGGCTCCACAGCAGGCGGCGCAGCAGCGCGTACACCAGCACCACCAGCGCCAGCGTGAAGTAGTAGAAAGTCTTGCGTCCCTCCAGATCGAACGGCAACCAGCCGAGGATGGAGGCATCGGGCCGGAAGTTGATGTACAGCCCGTCCGAGCCGCCCAGCACCTTGTTGTCGAAGAACAGGTAGAACACCATCTGCGCAAAGGCCATCGTGACCATGATGAAGTAGATGCCGTGGGTGCGCACCACAAAGAACCCGATCACCAGCGCTACTAGGCCGGATGCGGCCACTGCCAGCGGCAGCGACCACCACAGGCTCACAGGCATGTCGGCGGGCGTGAGAAAGGCGAGGGCGTAGCCCGCTACGCCAAAGTAGGCGGCGTGGCCCAGCGAGACGAGCCCGGTCACGCCCTGCAGCAGATCCAGGCTCATGGCAAAGATGGCCATGATCATCATGCGGGTGACCATCTGCACATAAAAGTCGCTGCCCACCACAGGGAACAGCAGCAACGCAGCCAGCCCCAGTGCCAGGGCGAACTGCACGCTGCGTGGCAGCACTTCGATATTGGCGCGCGGGGTACTCATGAGCGGCCGCCGGGCCGCCCCAAGGCGGTGAAGGCCCCCTTGGGGGGCAGCGAAATACACGAAGTGATAAGCGTGGGGGGCTTTGTCATTGCTTAAAGAGGCCTTCAGGTTTCCACAGCAGCACGGCTGCCATCAGCATATAGACCAGCATGCCCGCCACCTGCGGCAGCAGCACCTTGCCAAACGTGTCGACAAAGCCCACCAGCAGCGCAGCAATGAGCGCGCCTCGCACGGAGCCGATCCCACCAATCACCACCACCACAAAGCACATGATGAGCACCGAGGAGCCCATGTTGGGGTAGACGCTCGACACGGGCGCAGCCACCATGCCCGCGACCGCCGCCAGGCCCACGCCCAGCGCGAACACGATGGCATGGATGAGCTTGATGTTCACGCCCAGCGACTCGGCCATGTCGCGGTTGAAGGCGCCCGCGCGGATCTTCATGCCCAGGCGGGTCTTGGAGATCAGCAGATACAGGGCCACGGCCAGCGCGATACAGACGCCCGATATGAACAGCCGGTACACCGGATAGGAGAGGGTGTCGGTGAGAGGAATGGACCAGTCCAGCAACTTGGGGATAGCCACGCCGTGCACGTCGTCGCCCCACAGGATGGAGCGCAGCTCTTCAAAGATGTAGATCAGCCCGAAGGTCAGCAGCACCTGGTCCAGGTGGTCGCGATGGTAGAAGTGGCGAAACAGCAGCCATTCCAATACCAGGCCAAACACCACAGCAAGCGCGGCGCCCCCCAGGATGGCCAGCGTCAGGCTACCGAACTGGCCGGAGAGCGAGTACCCCAGGTATGCGCCCAGCATGTAGAAGCTGCCATGCGCCAGGTTCACCACGCCCATGATCCCGAAGATCAGCGTGAGCCCGGCCGCCAGCATGAACAGCAGCAGGCCGTATTGCACGCTGTTGAGCAACTGGATCAGGAACGTGGCGAAATCCATGGAGGGCTGGGTTTGGAGTGCAAAAAATCAACCCGCGCAGCACGAGACCGGCGGAAGAAGCCCGGCATCCAAGCCGGGCGGTCGGGTCGGAAAATGGGCTGACCGAACGGTTTAGCCCATGCGGCAACCGGCGCCGCTGTCGGCCAGCGCCTTGGCGGCCACGCCGATCACCTTGTTTTCCTTGTTCTCCACGCGGCGCAGGTAGATGTCCTGCACGGGGTTGTGCGACTTGCTCATGGTCCACTTGCCGCGTGGGCTGTCGATGACGGCGCTTTCCATCGCCTTGATGACGGCCGGCTTGGCAGACAGGTCTCCCTTGACGGCGTTGGCACCCTGCACCAGCAGCAGGCCGGTGTCGTAGCCTTGCACAGCGTACACGTCGGGCTGGCTGCGGAAGGCCTTGGCGTATTCCAGGCGGAACTGCTTGTTGCGCGGCGTATCCAGCGAGTCGCTGTAGTGCATGGTGGTGATGATGCCGTCGGCCGCTGGGCCTGCAGCGTCCAGCACGCCTTCGGTCAGGAAGCCCGAGCCATACAGCGGAATCTTGTCCTTGAGGCCGGCCGCCGCGTAGTCCTTGATGAACTTGGCCGCGCCGCCACCGGCAAAGAAGCAGGCCACGGCATCGGGCTTGAGCGCGGCAATCTCGGTCAGCAGCGCCTGGAATTCGACGTTGGGGAAGGGCAGGCCCAGTTCCTTGACGATGGTGCCGCCCGCCTTGGTGTAGCTTTCCTTGAAGCCCTCAAACGCTTCGTCACCAGCCGCGTACTTCCAGGTGATCCAGACGGCCTTCTTGTGGCCCTTTTCGACCATGGCCTTGCCAAGCGCCAGTGTGGGCTGCGAATTGCTGAACGAAGTGCGGAACACGTTGGGAGCGCAGAGGGCGCGGGTGGCTGCGTGTACGCCTGCGTTGGGGATGAGGTTGAGCACGCCGGTGTCGCGCGCCACTTTCTGGATACCCATCTGCACGCCGGAGTGCACGGTGCCGATCAGCACGTCCACCTTGTCGCGCTGCACCAGCTTGCTGGCGTTTTCCACACCCTTGCTGGGCTCGGATTCGTCATCGACCTTGAACCACTCGATCTCACGGCCGCCAAGCTTGCCGCCTTGCTGGTCGATGGCCAGACGCACGCCATTCTCGATGGCCACGCCCAACTGGGCAAAAGTGCCGGTGTAGGGCAGCATGAATCCCACGCGCACCTTGCCGCTCTGAGCGCGCACGATGGAGGGCAGCAGCAGGCCCGTGGATGCTGCGCCGACGAGGGCGGCACTGCGGCTGATGACGAGGCGGCGGGTGGTCATGGGGCTTGTCTCCTTTGTTTAGGCTTAAAGTAATTTACTGCAAGCGTTCGGTGGTGAATACCTATGGGTTACCCGTACCGGAGGTAGGACTGGGTTCAGAGCACAATCACTGCCCATGTCCTGGGGCTATGCCGTCAACGCGCGGCAGGTTGAGGGCATGGCAAGAAGCTGCTTCTGACTCCGGTGGAAAAGGGGGTGAATTCGCAGATGAATTAAAATGCATGTTTTTATTTTTTGTGCAGTATAGAGCGTGTTTTTGGATTGAGGTGGTCGATTCTGTTCTGCCTCGTAGGTAGTTTCCAGCAGGGAGCTGTTGCGACGCCTCCAACCGAGGGCTGGCTCGCTCCAGGCGGCTGATGCCCCTCGGCGCACCTGCACCATGGCACTGGCGGCACAATGGCGTCGGATTCTTCAATCGGTTGCGCCATGTAGCGGCATCCCGGCAGGCCCGTCGCGATGGGCGCTGCACAGCGGCCCGCAACTCTCCAGTTTGCCGGTTGAGCACTGATGTAGCTTGCGGCGGCCTCCGTCCTTTCGTCCTGTATGTCTTCTTCCCCCCCCGACCTCTCTTCTTCAATGCCTTCCCGCCAGCCATTGGCCGAGCGCTTGGTCGAGTGGCTGCGGCATTTCTGGCCCGCCCCGCTGGGCATCGATGGCCGGGAGCGCCTGCGCTTTGTGGTGGGGGCGATGATGGGCATGCTGCTTACCGCGTGGCTCAGCCGCTGGTGGGCCCAGGGCAGTGGCTCCGGCCCGTGGATGGTGGCGTCGTTGGGGGCCAGTGCCGTGCTGGTGTTTGGCATGCCTTCCAGCCCTCTGGCCCAGCCCTGGCCCGTGCTTGGCGGCAGCACCCTGTCGGCATTGGTGGGTGCGGTCTGCTCGACACTGATTCCAGACAAGGTTTTGGCGGGCGCCATTGCCGTGGGCCTGGCCATTGCGCTCATGGTGCCGCTGCGGTGCCTGCACCCGCCTGGGGGGGCCATGGCGTTGTACGTGGTGTTGACCTCGGGCGATGGGTGGCACCTGGCCACATTCCCGGTGTTGTTCAACGTCGTGCTGTTGTTGATCGCTGCTGTGGTCTACAACGGGTTGACGGGCCGCCGTTACCCCCATCCTCAGCGCGTCGTTTCGCGGGTGGCAGCAAGCCAGGGGGCTTTCACCGCCTCGGATGTGGACGCGGCACTGGCCCATTACAACCAGGTGCTCGACGTGAGCCGCGCGGACCTGGAGGGGCTGTTGCATCTGGCGGGACGTGCGGCGTTCCAGCGGACGCTGGGAGAGCTGCGGTGCGCGGACATCATGTCCAGCCCGCCTCACGCCGTGGAGATGGGGGTGTCGCTCAAGGAGGCGTGGGCGCTGATGCGTTTGCAGCAGATCAAGGCACTGCCGGTGGTGGATACCCAGCGCCAGGTCATCGGGATCGTGACAGTGGCCGACTTCATGCGGCTGGCCAACCTCGATACCCACGAAGGGCTGGGGCAGCGGTTGCGCACGCTGGTCATGGGGCGTGGCGGGCAACCGCAGGCCGTGGGCGAGATCATGTCCCACCCGGTCCAGGTGGCGCGCGCCACGCAGCATGCGATGGATCTGGTGCCCCTGTTCTCGCAGGGCGGCCACCATCACATTCCCATAGTGGATGACGTGGACCACCTCGTGGGCATCATCACCCAGACCGACCTGGTGCGCACCCTGGCCACCGCAGTGCAAGGCCGATAGCGGGCGGCAGGTGTGACGCAGCGCCCGCGCCACAGAGCACACCGTGCGCCCATAGGCAAAACAATGCGTGTCGCGGTACAATTGATGGGCTTTGCACAGCGCTGACGCCTGTTCATTGAAGCCGTCTCCCCGGCCCTCTGCCTGATCTGCGCCCTGGGTGCAGCCGACTCCCACCGCCCGCCATGCACCGTGTGTCGAGTTTCGACAACACTGCAGCTGCCGTGGTGAACGCAAAAATCCCGCTCAGGCGCCGACCACAGAACATTTGCTTAGAAGAGATAGAGAAACACATGGCCAAAGAAGAACTCATTGAAATGCAGGGCTCCGTCACGGAAGTCTTGCCTGACTCGCGCTTTCGCGTCACGCTGGACAACGGTCACCAACTGATTGCCTACACCGGCGGCAAGATGCGCAAGCACCACATCCGCATCCTGGCGGGTGACAAGGTGTCGCTCGAGATGTCGCCTTACGATCTGACCAAAGGCCGCATCACGTTCCGCCATCTGGCCGGTCGCGGCCCTGGTCCGTCGTCCAGCCGCTGATCCCTTCTTTCTCGGTCCGTGGCAGACCGAGGAAGGTGTTTGATTTTTCTGGTTCGTCTCTTGTCACGTCGCAGCCCTTGGGCTGTCTCCCTGTCATCGCTTCGCCTCGCCACTTTCTAAAAAAAGTCAAAAAAGCGGGCGTTGAACCAAAAACAGGGGATTTGGCGGGTTAGAATACGAGCTGTCGGAGCGTAGCGCAGCCTGGTAGCGCATCTGCTTTGGGAGCAGAGGGTCGCGAGTTCGAATCCCGCCGCTCCGACCAATGTTTGAAGGCCTTGCAGCACATGCTGCAAGGCCTTTTTTCTTGCCCGTCCGTGCCTTGCACATGGTGCGGCCAAGCCTCGCCTTCGTCGGGCCAACGGCATGCGCAGCAGTCCATTCCGGCAGGCTCGTGGAATCTACGTACCATTGGGTTCATCGTTGGTGGGCGTTTGTCCGCTTCGATCCTGCCGTGTGCCATGCACGGTGCTTGCTGGTATCGCCATGACATTCTCCGCACCTCCTGCAGCCATCTCTGCGCCGTCACCGCCCTCCAAAGCGCTGGCATTGCCCGCGGCGCACCGTTACGACGCAGTCGATGCCCTGCGGGGGCTGGCCATGGTGTGGATGACGGTGTTCCACTTTTGTTTTGATCTGAGCCACTTTGGCCTGTGGCCGCAGAACTTCCGCGTGGATCCCTTCTGGACCACACAGCGCACTGTCATCGTGAGTCTGTTCCTGTTCTGTGCGGGGCTGGGTCAGGCCATTGCCTTGCACCAGGGGCAGGGCTGGCGCCGGTTTGGGCGCCGCTGGGTGCAGATTGCCGGGTGTGCGCTGCTGGTATCTGCCGGGTCGTTGGTGATGTTTCCGGCAAGCTTCATCTACTTCGGTGTGCTGCACGGCATGGCGGTGATGTTGCTCGTTGCGCGATGTACCGCTGGTTGGGGGCGCTGGCTCTGGCTGACCGGGCTGGTGGCCATGGCCTTGCCGTGGGCGGCGCAGCAGCTTCTGACGGGGATATGGGCAGATGCCGCGCCCTGGTTCAACGGGCGGGCTTTGAATTGGCTGGGGCTGGTGTCCCGCAAACCGTTCACGGAAGACTATGTGCCGGTGCTGCCTTGGTTGGGCGTGCTCTGGTGGGGGCTCGCCGCGGGGCAATGGGCGACGCGTGCACACAAGAGTTGGCTGCAATGGCGGTTACCCGCCGGACTCACTCTCCTGGCGACGCTGGGGCGGTGGAGCCTGAGCTACTACATGGTCCACCAGCCGGTGATGATTGGCCTGCTGATGGCTGTGGTGTGGGTAATGGGGCGGACTTGAGCCTTGTTGATCCAGGGGGCATTGCGACACAGCCCAAGCCCATAAAAAAACGCGACCGAGGTCGCGTTTTTTGTTGCCAGAACGACTGAGTTCCCGTTGGCTTATTCCACTTTGGCCTTGGCGCGCAGGTCTTCCTGGAACTTGGCCAGCTTTTGCTGTTGCAGCTGCTGTGCCACTTGTGGCTTGACTTCTTCAAGCTTGGGCAGCTCGGCCTGGCGCACATCGTCCAGGCGGATGATGTGCCAGCCAAACTGGCTCTTCACGGGCGTTTCGGTCATCTTGCCCTTTTCGAGCTTGACCAGCGCTTCGGTGAACTCGCTCACGTAGCTCGATGGGTTGGCCCAGTCGAGATCGCCACCCTTGGCGCCGGAGCCTGGGTCCTTGGATTGCTTCTTGGCGATGTCTTCAAACTTGGCGCCCTTCTTGATGGACGCAATGATGGCCTTGGCGTCGGCTTCCTTTTCCACCAGGATGTGGCGGGCCTTGTATTCCTTGCCGCTGTTGGCGGCCACGAACTTGTCGTATTCGGCCTGGATTTCAGCGTCGGTGACGGGGTTTGTCTTCTGGAAGTCGGCGAACAATTCGCGGATCAGAATGGCCTGGCGGGCCAGTTCCAGTTGGGACTTGTAGTCGGCCGAGGTTTCCAGGCCGCGTTTTTGGGCTTCCTGCATGAAGATTTCACGGGCGATGACTTCTTCCTTGATCTGGCCTTCGATGTCGGGCGTCACGGGGCGGCCCGAGCGTTCGACCTGCTGCTTGAGCGCTTCGACACGCTCCTTAGGAACTGCCTTGCCGTTGACGATGGCGACATTCTGGGCGGAAACGGGCAGGGCCAACGTGCCCAGCACGGCAGCGGCCACGAGGCCGGACAGGAGCTGTTTCTTCATGCGGAATCCAAAAAAATGAGGGTTGTTTGCCAGCTGAAATCCGGCAGGTATTGACTTGGGGCCGGCTCAGAGAACTTCAATGGCGAGGGCGTGAACGCCTTGGTCAATAAATTCTTGCAGCGCATCATACACAAGGCGGTGTTGGGCCACGCGGGTGCGTCCTGTAAAGAAAGGTGACGCGATCCGCACCCGAAAATGGGTGCCAAATCCGGTGCCGTTGGCACCTGCATGGCCGGCGTGGGCCGCGCTTTCATCCACCACTTCCAGGTGGCTGGGGGTGAGGCGGTCGGCCAGGGTCTGGTGCATCTGATCAGCAAGGGTAGTCATGGGCTTCGCGCTCGTTCAGGTAGTGGGCTCGTCGCCCTTGAGGTGGGGGGCGATGTAGATGCCCTGGGCCACCAGGAAGACCAGCGGAAACGCATAGCCCCAGAGCTTGAAGTCCACCCAGGCCTCGGTGCTGAAGTTCATCACCACGTAGGCGTTGATGGCCGACATGAAGGCACAGTAGATGATCCAGGCCACGTTCAGGCGCTGCCAGACGGTGTCGGGCAGATCGAGCTGGCTGCCCAGCAGCATCTTGAGAAAGTTCTTCTTGAGCGCCCACAGCGCCACCGCCAGGGCAATGGACATCGCGCCGTACAGCACGGTGGGTTTCCACTTGATGAACCGGTCGTCCTGCAGCACCAGCGTGAGCGTGCCAAACAGCAGGATCAGCACCAGGGTGACCTTGTGCATGGTCTGCAGCCGCCGGTCGATGGCATAGATGATGGCCATCTGCAAGGCCGTGGCCGCCATGAGCACAGCGGTGCCTACGTAGATGCCGTAGAACTTGTAGGCCCCGAAGAACAGCAGGATGGGGAAGAAGTCGATCAGAATTTTCATGGAGTCAGCAAGGAGTCCCGGGCTTCAGCGGTCGCCGGACTCGAAGTCCAGCGATGCCGAGTTCATGCAATACCGCAGCCCCGTGGGCGCTGGGCCGTCTTCAAACACATGGCCCAGGTGCGCCCCGCATTGTGCACACACCGTTTCGGTGCGGACCATGCCATGACTACGGTCCACGATTTCGGTGATGGCGCCCGGGAGGGCTTCCGAAAAGCTGGGCCAGCCGCAACCCGCATCGAATTTGGTGACCGAGTCGAAAAGTTTGGCGCCGCAGCAGATGCAGTGGTAGCTGCCGTCAGCCCAGTGGGCTTCGTATTTGCCGGTGAAAGGACGCTCGGTGGCGGCATGGCGCGTGACCTGGAAGGCCACGGGCTCGGCGCCTTTCTCGCGCAGCACGGCTTGCCATTCGGTGTCTGTCTTCTGGATGGGATGGGTCATGATGAACAGCTGATCTCGATGGAAGACGCCCAGTCGGGCGGGAAGGCGGCGTAGGCGTCATGCCCCGGGTGCTCGTCAAACGGGCGCTCCAGCAGCCGCTGCAGGGTTTGGAGTTCGCCAAAGTCGCCAAGTTTCGCCGCACGGATCGCCTGTTCGCCCAGGTGGTTGCGCAGTACGAATTTGGGATTGGTTTTGAGCATCAAATCGGCTTGATGCGCCACATCCATATGCCTTGAATGCTCTGAATATAGTAGCAACCACTGGTCAAGGCCAGCGCGGTCCGCAAACAGGTCGCGCACGGGCTCCATGTCTTGGGTGCCCACGGCGTGCGACAGGCGGCGCCAGAAGATGGGGTAGTCCACCCCGTTCTGGGCCAGCAGCAGCAAGATGCCGTCGAGGAGTGCACCGTCGGCGTCGTTGGCCTCCACCAGCCCCAGCTTGGCACGCATTTGGGCCATGAAGGCTTCTGGGAAAACCGTCTTGTAGGATTCCAGTGCCTGTTTGGCCAAGTCCTGGTCGCCGATCAGGGGCAGCAGCGCTTGCGCCAGGCAAAACAGGTTCCAGTACGCCACATTGGGCTGGCGGTTGTAGGCGTAGCGGCCTTGCGAGTCGCTGTGGTTGCACACGTGGCCGGGCACAAAAGCATCCAGAAACTGGAAGGGCCCGTAGTCAATCGTCAGGCCCAGGATGCTCATGTTGTCGGTGTTCATCACCCCGTGGCAAAAGCCCACGGCCTGCCATTGCGCCATGAGGCGCGCGGTGCGCTCGCTCACGGCCTGCAGCAGGGCGGCGTAGGGGTTGCCCGCGAGGTCCGCGCCGTCCCGGCATTCGGGGTAGTAGCGGTCGATGACGTAGTCGGCCAGTGTTTGCAGCGCGGCCTCCTGGCCGTTGGCAGCAAAGTGCTCAAAGTGGCCAAAACGCACAAAGCTCGGGGCCACGCGGGTGACGACGGCAGCGGTTTCGACCTCCTCGCGGCGCACCGGCCCGGGGGAGCCGGTGATGCACAGCGCGCGCGAGGTCGGCACACCCAGGCCGTGCATGGCTTCGCTGCACAAAAACTCGCGGATGCTGGAGCGCAGCACCGCACGGCCATCGCCCATGCGTGAGTAGGGTGTGCGGCCTGCGCCCTTGAGCTGGACTTCCCACCCCGTGGCCGTCTCCCCGAGCAGGATGGCGCGCCCATCGCCCAGCTGACCGGCCCAGACGCCAAATTGGTGCCCGCTGTAAACGCTGGCCAGGGGGCGTGAGCCTGCCAGCAGGCGGTTGCCGGTGAAGGCCTGCAGGGCCTCGTCGCTGCGCAGGGCGGACTCATCCATCCCCAGCAGTTGCGCTACGGCGGGGCTGGTCCCTACCCAATGGGGCGAGGGCAGAGGGGTAGGGCGCAGTTCAGTGAAAAAGTCGGGGCCCAGCGCGGCAAAGCCGTGGTCCCAGGCCAGGCCGAGGTCGGTGCGGGTGTCGCTGTCGGCAGTCAGGGTCATGGGCTGGATTGTCTCGCAGGCCGGATGCCCCGGTGCCCACAGGGCCATGGCAGGGTGTGGCGGGTCGACACTGCAACCGCTATAGCGACGCTGCCGCTGCCAGGAAGGCCGCGCTGGGTGCAGGCTGCAGCAGCTGCTGGCGGTACTGGCCTGGCGGCATGCCGAACCAGCGCTTGCAGGCCCTGAAGAGGTTGCTCTGGTCGCTGAACCCCAGCTGGTCGGCCACCTCGGCCAGGCTGCGGCGTGGGGCAGCCAGGTACTGGCGGGCCAGCTCGCTGCGGGTGTCGTCCAGTAGTTGCTGAAAACTCACCGACTCTGCCTGCAGCCGGCGCTGCAGGGTGCGGTCGGTCAGGTGCAGGCGCGCCGCCACGTCCTCACGGCGCGGTTCGCCCAGGTGCAGCATGCGCGATATCTCGGTGCGCACCTTGGCGCTGACCAGCGACTGACCCAGCGGGCCCAACTGCCCCAGCTCGGCCTCCACCAGTTGTTCGTGCAGCGCCCACAGGCTGGGGTTGTGGGTGGGAATGGGTTGCAGCAGGTCGGCTTCGGCCATCAGAAAGCGGTTCACCGGCTGGCCAAACCGGGGCGGCACACCAAACGCGGCGCGGTGGCAAGCGTCGTCGGTCGGCGCTGGGGTGACCAGCTCCACCGCCAGGGGTGTGAAGTCGCGCCGCGTGAGCCAGTCGCACAGCGTGATGAGAGTCAGCACCGCAAATTCCACGCGCTGGCGAGGAATGGGACGCGACGCGCCGATGTGGTTGACCACCAACCAGTAGCCACGCGGGTCCCGCTCCATCGAGAACGTGGTGGCGTCCGAGATCAGCGCCATGTGCCGGTCCAGGTGCTTGAAACCTTCGAGGAGGTTGGGGCCCGAGGCCAGAGCGTGGCCCACCAGGTCCAGCTTGCCGTAGCGCGCGGCCAGTTGGCGGTCCAGGCCCAGCCCCGGGCGGTCGTAGTGCTGGGCTGCGGCCTCCCACAAGCGGCTGACGCGGTCCACATCCACGCGGGTGTGGGGGTGCTGCAGGCTCTCCAGATCGATGTCGGCCTGCGCGCACAGGGCTTGCACCGGCAAGCCTTCGGCCGCAAACAGCTCGGCAATGCCGCGCACCCAGGCGGCAGAGCTGGTGCGCTGCGGCAGCGGGTTCATGGGCAAGCCCCTGCCTCAGGGTTTACGCGCGGGTGGTGTTCTGAAGTCACTGTTTTGGTGTGGTTGCGATAGTGGGTTGTGGGCCTGGCGTTTCCACAATCGGCGCCGAGGTCGGGCCCAGCCGCGAGTGTGATGCGTTCTGCAGGCCCGCCCCATTCCTGAAAACCCCGAAGGAGACAAACAACATGGCCTATTTTGCAAAGAGCCTGCGCTGGGGCGCAGCCTGTCTCGCCGCTGTAATGACCACGGCGTGTGGTGGCTCTGGCGGTACGCCGCCCGAACTGCGCGAAACCCGCTACGGTATGGTGCGCGGCACGGACGACAGCGCCACCAGCGGCACTTATGCGTGGAAGGGAGTTCCCTACGCACAACCCCCCGTGGGGGCCCTGCGCTGGCAACCGCCTGCAGAGCCTGCCGCCTGGACGGGCGAACGCAGCGCCAGCCGCTTTGGCAGCGCCTGCCTGCAGATGGGCCGCATTTACGGACCAGGGGCCAACAACCGCTTTGACGACACGATTGGCCAGACGCTCAACACCCCGCTGGGCAGCGAAGACTGCCTGACCCTCAACATCTGGCGCCCGGCCAACGCGCAAGACAACCTGCCGGTGCTGGTCTTCATCCACGGCGGCAGTGCCATCTCGGGCTACACCGCCGACCCGGTGTACGACGGCGCGGCACTGGCCAAGTCGGCCAATGCCATCGTGGTCACTGCCAACTACCGGCTTGATGTGCTGGGGTATCTGCAGTTGCCCGCCCTGCATGCAGGCAACAACGGCAGTGGAGGCAACGCGGGCAGCAGCGCCTATACCGGCAACTATGCGCTGCTGGACGTGGTGCAGGCGCTGCGGTTCGTGCAGGGCAACATCGCCCGGTTCGGCGGCAATGCGGGCAACGTCACGTTGATGGGGCAGTCGGCGGGGGCCATCAATGCCCTGGCGCTGCTGACGGCGCCGCAGGCCAGCGGTCTGTTCCACAAACTGGTGCCGATCAGTGGGGGGATCTCCTTGGCGACCAACTTGCCCGCCGGGTCCATTCCCACGCTGAACCCGGTCGCCCGCTACGCCACGCAGGCCAGCCAGCTGCTGGCGCATCTGGCTGTGGCCGATGGCCTGGCGCCCGCATTGCCAGAAGCCCAGACCCTGGTGGCCGGCTGGCCCCCCGCGCAGGTGGCCAGCTACCTGCGCGGCAAGGATGCGCGGGTCATCTTGCAGACGGTGCTGGCGAAGGGGCTGACAGGCTCCGGTCCCATCCCGGACGGTGTGGTGGTGCCGTCCGATCCGATTGCCGAGATCGGAGCCGGGCGCTATCAGAAGGTGCCCGTGCTGTCCGGCTACACCGCCGAGGAGGGCAAGCTGTTTGCCCCCTTCCTGGTGCTGCTGGGCGGCAAGCCTGGCATGAAGATCAGCGATGCCGACCGCTTTGCGATGATGCAGCGCTTTGACCCCGATGCGCCCGCCACCCTGACGGCGGCGGACATTCTGGATGCGTCCTACCTGCCGGTGACAGCCCCCGGCACGGGCTACAACGCACGCACCCAGCTGCTGGGCAACGTGTTCATTGGCGCCAGCCGCGACAACCTGCTGAACGCCCTGCGCAGCCAGCAGAGCAATGTGTGGAACTACCAGTTCAACTGGGCCCAGCAGCCTGCGCCGTGGAACGATGTGTACGGCGCGGCCCATGCGTTCGACCTGCCGTTTGTGTTTGGCAACTTCGGTCCCTCGGTGTTTGCGAAGGCGACCAACAGCACCGCCAACCAGCCGGGGCGCCTGGCCCTGTCGCGGGCCATGATTGACAGCCTGCGGGCGTTTGTGCACACCGGTGATCCCAACAACGCCACGCTGGGCCAGACCTGGCAGCCCTGGCCCCGCAAGTTCATCTTTGACGCGGACCAGAAGGCGGTGCGCCTGAGCGTTCAATGACCCTCGCGCTGCAGATGTTGAACAGCCCTTGGCCGAGTGCGGTTGTTCAGTGTGCGGCCGTGGCGGCGAGGTATGCGTTCAGTGCCTCGTCGTCCACGATGGCCACCCGCCCGAAGTCCAGCGACACGATGCCCATGCCCTCCAGCGAGCGCAGCACCTTGTTCACGGTCTGCCGCGACAGGCCCACCAGTTGCCCCAGCTCTTCCTGCGTGAGGTTGAGCCGCCGCGTGCTGCGCCAGAACAGGCGGCTGAGGTACAGCGCCACGCGGTGCTCGGTGGACTGGGTGCGTCCGGCTTCGATGATCGTCATGGCCTGGCCCAGCCGCATGTTCAGGTGCAGCACCAGGAACTGGTTGAACGCCAGACTGGTCTCGCGCAGCGTGGCAAACAGCGGCAGTGGCAGGCACAGCAGGGTGGTGGGGCGCAGTGCCACCACGTGGTACCGGCGGGGCTCCGGCTTCATGGCCGAGCCTTCGCCAAACCATTCACCATCGGGCACTCCGATGAAGGCGGACGACCGGCCCTGGCTGGTGGGGCTCTGCAGCATCACCAGGCCCGACAGCACGGCATGCCAGCCCTGCACGGCGCTGCCGGCGGGCATCATCACCGCGCCCTTGTCGGCTTGCTCCGCAAACACCTCTTCGCGCAGCCGCTCCTGCATGGCGGCAGGCAGGCCCGCAAACCATGGCTGGGCGGCAATGAATCGTGGGGCAGAAGGGGCGGCGCAGAGCATGGGCCTGATTGTCGCCGCAGAGGTGCCTGCGGTTCAGGGTATTCCCTTGCCCTTTGTCAGTGGGACGACAAGTGTTGGCAGCCATGCCCGCCGGGCGCACACTCCGCTGCGGTTCACGGGGTTCAGCGACTGCGCAGCCATGCCGCCGCCCATGCCACGCCAGTGCGGTGGTGCGGCTTGCGTGGGTTCATCCCAGTGGCGTGCGGGGGCACGACGCGGGCGACACCCGGACGCCGATACGCGCGCTACGATGACCGTTCCATTCACTACAACATCCAAGGAGTATTCATGCTGGGCTTGATGCAGAGTCAACCGTTGCTGATTTCGTCGCTGATCGAATTCGCAGAGCGCCACCACGGCGACGCCGAAATCGTGTCCCGACGGGTGGAGGGTGACATCCATCGCTACACGTACCGCGACCTTGCCGCACGTGCCCGCCGCCTGGCCAATGCGCTTGACGAACTGAAGCTCCAGTTCAGTGACCGGGTGGCCACATTGGCCTGGAATGGCTACCGCCACATGGAGATGTATTTCGGTGTGAGTGGCTCGGGCCGCGTGCTGCACACCGTCAACCCGCGCCTGCACCCCGACCAGATCGCCTGGATCATCAATCACGCTGAAGACCAGGTGCTGTGTTTTGACACCACCTTCCTGCCCCTGGTGCAGGCGGTGCATGCCAGGTGCCCCACCGTCAAAAAGTGGGTGGCCTTGTGCGACGCGGACAAGTTGCCTGCGGATTCCGGTATCCCGGGCCTCACGAGCTACGAGGCCTGGATCGGTGCCCAGTCTTCCGACTATGCCTGGCCTGAGTTTGACGAGAACTCCGCATCCAGCATGTGCTACACCAGCGGCACCACGGGCAACCCCAAGGCCGCGTTGTACAGCCACCGCTCCACCACGCTGCACGCCTACGCTGCGGCGCTGCCCGATGTGATGTGCCTCTCGGCCCGCGACTCCGTGCTGCCGGTGGTGCCCATGTTCCACGTCAATGCCTGGGGCATTCCGTACTCGGCCGCGCTCACGGGCTGCAAGCTGGTGTTCCCCGGCCCGGCGATGGACGGCAAGTCCATCTACGAACTCATCGAAGCGGAGAAGGTGAGCTATGCCGCAGGCGTGCCCACCGTGTGGCAGATGATGCTGGGCCACATGAAGCCTGCAGGCCTCAAGTTCTCCACCCTGCGCCGCACGGTCATCGGCGGCTCGGCCTGCCCGCCCGCCATGATCCACGCGTTCAAGGAAGACTACGGCGTGGAGGTGTTGCACGCCTGGGGCATGACCGAGATGAGCCCGCTGGGCACGCTGTGCACGCTCAAGAACAAGCACCTCGCCATGTCGAAGGACGAGCAGATGAAGATCCTGCAAAAGCAGGGCCGTGCGATCTATGGCGTGGACATGAAGATCGTGGGTGGCGACGGCAACGAGCTGCCCTGGGACGGCAAGACCTATGGCGACCTGCTGGTCAAGGGCCCCTGGATTGTGGGCAGCTACTTCAAGGGAGAGGGTGGCGACCCGCTGGTGCGCGACGCGCAGGGCCGGGGCTGGTTCCCCACCGGTGACGTGGCCACCATCGATGCCGACGGCTTCA
This sequence comes from Acidovorax sp. Root70, assembly GCF_001428225.1. Taxonomy (NCBI): domain Bacteria; kingdom Pseudomonadati; phylum Pseudomonadota; class Betaproteobacteria; order Burkholderiales; family Comamonadaceae; genus Acidovorax; species Acidovorax sp. Root70. Next base: position 114,203 of record NZ_LMHQ01000029.1, on the reverse strand, counting down.
TGCAGATCACGGACCGCAGCAAGGACGTGATCAAGTCCGGGGGCGAGTGGATCAGCTCCATCGACATCGAGAACATTGCAATGGCCCATCCCGCCATTGCCATGGCAGCGTGTGTGGGTATGCCGCACCCCAAGTGGGACGAACGCCCCATCGTGGCCGTGGTCAAGCGCCCCGGTGCGGAGGTCACGCGCGAAGAGTTACTGGCCTTCTACGAAGGCAAGACGGCCAAGTGGCAGATCCCCGATGACGTGGTGTTTGTCGATGCCATTCCGCTGGGTGCCACCGGCAAGATGCTCAAGACCAAGCTGCGTGAGCAGCTCAAGGATTACAAGCTTCCCGGCCTGTGATCAAGGTGGGGCAATGCATGTGTGAGCGTCGCTTGCGAACGCCATTTTTTGCACTGCCCCAGGCTGGTGCGCGCTCGGGGGAGCGCTGCGCCAGTCACGTGTGCGACGCTGGTAGGGGCAATCCCTGAGCATCGCTTTGTTGCAACGCGGTACGCTGCGTTGTGTCGATTTACAAGGAGACAAAACCATGAAGTTCGCTATTAAGGCTGTAGCAGCCTCGGTAATCTTGGCAAGCGCTGGCGGGGCCTTCGCTCAAAAGGGCGAGACGGTGAAAATCGCCTGGCTCGACCCCCTGTCTGGCCTGATGGCAGCCGTGGGAACGAACCAGCTCAAGAGCTTCCAGTTCATCGCTGAAGAGTTCAACAAGAAGAACCCTGCTGGCGTCAAATTCGAAATCATCGGCATCGACAACAAACTCAGCCCTCAGGAAACCACCAGCGCCCTGCGCTCGGCCATGGACCAGGGCGCACGCTATGTGGTGCAGGGCAATGGCTCTGGCCCCGCACTGGCCATCATGGACGCGCTCGAAAAGCACAACGCGCGCAATCCCGGCAAGGAAGTCCTGTTCCTGAACTACGCTGCCGTGGACCCAGACCTCACCAACAGCAAGTGCAGCTACTGGCACTTCCGTCTGGACGCAGACACCTCCATGAAGATGGAAGCCCTGACGACCTACATGAAGGACCTGCCTGAGGTCAAGAAGGTCTATCTGATCAACCAGAATTACTCGCACGGCCACCAAGTCTCCAAGTTCGCCAAGGAGATGATGCAGCGCAAGCGCCCTGACGTGCAGTTTGTGGGTGACGACCTGCACCCCCTGGCCCAGGTGCGTGACTTCGCACCCTACATCGCCAAGATCAAGGCATCGGGCGCTGACAGCGTGATCACCGGCAACTGGGGCTCCGACCTGGCGCTGCTGATCAAGGCCGCCAACGACGCAGGCCTGAACAACGTCAACTTCTACACCTACTACGGTTCTGTCACCGGCAGCCCCACGGCCATGGGCGCTGCGGCTGCCGGCCGCGTGTACATGGTGGCCTACGCCCACATGAACCTGCCGGGCGAGCTCAACAAGATCGTGGTGGACTACAAGAAGAAGTTCAACGACGACATGTACACCGGCGCCGTGTACCACGCCTTCACCATGCTGTCCGAAGGTTTCGTGAAGGCCAAGTCCACCGACCCCGTCAAGGTGGCTGCAGCGTTCGAAGGCATGAAGTTCAAGAGCTTCAACGGTGAAGTCGAGATGCGCAAGACCGACCACCAGCTGCAGCAGGGCCTGTTCATTTCCAAGTGGGAAAAGGCCGGCGGCAAGTACCCCATCGACTCGGAGAACACCGGCTACACCTTCGTGCCGCTGAAGTACTACGAGCCCTATGTGGCCAGCACGCCCACGTCGTGCCAGATGAAACGCCCGTAAATCCGGCGCTGGCGCTTCGGCGCCAGAACTTCGAGGCCCGACCTACTCGGGCCTTTTTTTTCCCTCCGTGATGAAAAATTCCAATGAATCCTGAGTTTTTCGTGATCTCTTTGCTGAACGGCGTGAGCTACGGGCTCCTGCTGTTCATGCTGAGTTCCGGCCTCACGCTGATCTTCAGCATGATGGGCGTGCTCAACTTCGCACACACCAGCTTCTACATGCTGGGTGCCTATTTCGCGTTCACCATCTCGGGGGTGGTGGGCTTCTGGCCAGCGCTGGTGCTGGCACCGCTCGTGGTCTTTGTGCTGGGCGCCGCGTTCGAGCGCTATGCCCTGCGCCGGGTGCACAAATTTGGCCATGTGCCCGAGCTGCTGGTCACGTTCGGCCTGTCGTACCTGATCCTGGAAGTCGTGCAACTGGTCTGGGGCCGCTCCACGGTGCCCTACGGCCTGCCCGAGCAATTGCAGGGGCCGCTGTTCTCGCTGTACGGCACGCAGTTTCCCAAGTCGCGTTCGTTTGTGATGCTGGTGGCGCTGCTGATGCTGTTGTCGGTGTGGCTGCTGCTCACCCGCACCCGCATCGGGCTGGTGATCCAGGCGGCCCTCAAGTACCCCGAGATGGTGGAGGCGCTGGGCCATAACGTGCCGCGCGTGTTCATGCTGGTGTTTGGTGGCGGCGCCGCGCTGGCGGGCCTGGCGGGCGTGATCGGCGGCAACACCTATGTCACCGAGCCAGCCATGGCCGCGTCCGTGGGCTCCATCATCTTCGTGGTGGTGGTGGTCGGCGGCATGGGCTCGCTGGCGGGGGCGTTCATTGCCTCGCTGCTGATCGGCGTGGTGCAGACCTTTGCCGTGGCGCTGGACTACTCGCTGATCCACGTCTTCAAGGCAGTGGGTGTGGCCGTGACCGACCAGACCTTCGGCTACCCCTTGCTCAAGCTCACGATTTCCCAGGTGGCGCCCATCCTGCCGTACCTGTTCCTCGTGCTGATCCTGATCTTCCGCCCCAAGGGCCTGTTGGGCACGCGGGAGGACTGAAGCCATGAATTCGACCACTCATCCTGTCTCTGGTGCCACGTCGCACTACCGGTTCAAGCCCTGGAACGTGGGGCGCTTTGTGATCTGGACGCTGTTTGCCGTCGCACTGATCGTGGCGCCCATGCTGTTTCGCAGCAGCCTGGCGCTGACCATGCTCTCGCAGATCGGCTACCTCATCATCATCTGCCTGTCGTACAACATGTTGCTGGGGCAGGGCGGCATGCTGAGCTTCGGCCACGCGGTGTACACCGGCCTGGGCTCGTTCATTGCCATCCACGCCATGAACATGGCGGGCAAGGGCAGCTTCAGCATTCCCCTGGTGCTCATCCCCATCGTGGGCGGGCTGGCGGGGGCGTTCTTTGCGATCTTGCTGGGTTTTGTGACGACCAAGAAGTCGGGCACCACGTTCGCCATGATCACACTGGGCATTGGCGAGCTGGTGGCATCGATGGCGCTGATGTTCCCCGAGTTCTTCGGGGGCGAAGGCGGCATCACTACTGACCGCGTGTACGGCCAGTCGTTCTTTGGCATCACCTTCGGACCAGCGATTCAGGTGTACTACCTGATTGCCGTTTACTGCTTCATTTGCACGGCGGCGATGTTCGCCTTTACCGGCACACCGCTGGGCCGCATCCTGAATGCCGTGCGCGACAACCCCGAACGTGTGGAGTTCATTGGCTACAACACGCAGCGGGTGCGCTACTTCGCGTTCATCATCGCGGGCTTCTTTGCCGGCATTGGTGGCGGCCTGGCCACCATCAACTTCGAGATCGTGACGGGTGCCGACAGCCTGAACGTGGTGCGCTCGGGCGGCTATCTGCTGTTCACCTTCCTGGGCGGGGCCACGTTCTTCTTCGGCCCCATCATTGGTGCGGTGTTGCTGGTGCTGGCGTCGGTGCTGCTGTCCGAGCTGTCCAAGGCCTGGCTGCTGTACCTGGGCCTGGTGTTCCTGTTCATGGTGATGTATGCGCCCGGCGGTGTTGCCAGCCTGATCATGATGAACCTGCGCCTGGCCAAGTTTGGCAAGCTGCGCCAGCTGTGGACCTCGTACCTGGCGCTGGGCGGCACGGCCCTGGTGGGTGTGATGGGCGCGGCCTGCATGATCGAGATGACCTACCACCTGCAGCTCAATGCGGCGCTGGGGCCAGAGCTGACCTTCCTGGGCGCCACGCTCAATGCCAAGGGCTTTACCAGCTGGTTTGGCGCGGTGTTTGTGATGGTGACGGGCTTTGCCCTGTTTGAACTCTGCCGCCGCCAGTTTGTGCGCCAGTGGGGCAAGATCCAGGAAGAAATAGAACATGAAATCAAGCGTGGGGAGGCTTTGTAACCATGGCGGCTGACAACGCAACCTATGCGCTCGAACTGCGCGACCTGCGCAAGAGCTTTGGCAAGACCGAGATCATCCGCGGCGCCAACCTGGCCGTCGCGCCCGGTGAGCGCGTGGCCATCATCGGCCCCAACGGTGCCGGCAAATCCACGCTGTTCAATCTGATCAGCGGACGCTTTGCGCCCACCAGTGGCGACGTGATCCTGAACGGCCAGCGCATCAATGGCATGGCGCCGTACGAGATCAACCGGCGCGGGCTTTCGCGCAGCTTCCAGATCACCAACATCTTTCCCAAGCTGTCGGTGTTCGAGAACCTGCGCTGCGGCGTGCTCTGGAGCATGGGCTACAAGTACACGTTCCTGCGCTTCCTGTCGAACCTGCACGACGCCAACGAGCGTGCCAAGCAGCTCATGGAGATGATCAAGCTCGACAAGAAGCGCGACACGCTGGCCATGAACCTCACCTACGCCGAGCAGCGTGCGCTGGAGATCGGCATCACCATCGCGGGTGGTGCCAACGTCATCTTGCTGGACGAGCCCACGGCCGGCATGAGCAAGACCGAAACCTCGCGCTTCATTCACCTCATCAAGGAAGTGACCGAAGGCCGCACGCTGCTCACGGTGGAGCACGACATGGGCGTGGTGTTCGGCCTGGCCGACAAGATCGCCGTGGTGGTGTACGGCGAGGTGATTGCCTTTGACACGCCCGACAAGGTGCGCGCCAACCAGCGCGTGCAAGAGGCCTACCTGGGATCGGTCATCGCAGAAGAGCAGGGGGCGGGACACTGACATGCTGAAAATCGAAAATCTCCACGCCTACTACGGCAAGAGCCATGTGCTGCATGGCGTGACCTTTGACGTGCAACCCGGTGAGATCGTGGCCCTGCTGGGGCGCAACGGCTCGGGCCGATCCACCACCGCCAAGGCCATCATGGGGCTCGTGGACTGGGAAGGCACGCTCAGCTGGAAGGGGCAGGACCTCAACGGCAAAAAGGCCTACGAGATCGCCCACCTGGGGGTGGGCTACGTGCCCGAAAGCCGCGACGTGTTCCCCAACCTCACCGTGCACCAGAACCTGATGCTGGGCCAGAAGGGCAGCGGCAAGAACAGCCGCTGGTCGTTTGACGACATGTACGAGATGTTCCCCCGCCTCAAGGAGCGCCAGCACACCGAGGCGGGCGTGATGTCGGGTGGCGAGCAGCAGATGTTGACCCTGTGCCGCACGCTGATGGGTGACCCCGATCTGATCATCATCGACGAGCCCACCGAGGGCCTGGCGCCCAAGATCGTGGAGCTGGTGGGGCAGTACCTGCAGACCATCAAGTCGCGCGGCATCTCGGTGCTGCTGATCGAGCAGAAGCTGACCATTGCGATGAAGATTTCCGACCGCGCACTGGTGATGGGGCATGGCTCCATCGTGTTCCAGGGCACACCAGACAGCTTGCGGGCCGACAACTACATCCGCAAGGAATGGCTGGAGGTTTAGAAGCCCCCTGAGTCGCCTTCGGCGCCTTCCCCCGGAGGGGGACGCCCCCAGCGCGGGGGCGGTGGCCTGGAGCGCGCCAGTTTCGCGGGCTGAGGCCTGAGGAGGCCTTCTTGAATCGGTCCACAGAGGCGCCCGGTCTTCGGTGGCGCCTCTTTTTTTGCCCGACGGAATGTGTTCTGCAGGGAATGTCTGAAACCCCCTTGTCTCGCCCGGGACAAATTGACACGCCAAATGGGTTTGAAGTCTCTACAATAAAAACGCACGATCGTTCTTTTTCACTTTCCAAGGAACAACAGCACCATGACCGCTGAATACAAAGTCCACGGCTCCGTTGCCGTGATCACCATGGCCAACCCTCCCGTCAACGGACTCGGTCTGGCGACCCGCCAGGGCATCGTGGACGGCCTTGGCCGTGCCAATGCCGATGCAGCGGTCACGTCCATCGTGATCACCGGTGCCGGTGGTGCGTTCTCTGGCGGCGCCGACATCAAGGAGTTCGGCACCGACAAGTCGCTGCAAGAACCCAACCTGCTGTCGGTGATTGCCGCCATCGAAAATTCGGCCAAGCCCGTCGTGGCCGCCATGCACAGCGTCGCCATGGGCGGCGGGCTGGAGCTGGCCCTGGGCTGCCACTACCGCATTGCAGCGCCTGGCTGCTCCATCGCGCTGCCTGAGGTCAAGCTGGGCCTGATCCCTGGCGCAGGCGGCACGCAGCGCCTGCCCCGCGTGATCGGTGTCGAAGCCGCGCTCAACCTCATCGTGAGCGGCGAGCCCGTCAAGAGCGAAATGATCGGCGCCTTGCCCGGCCAGAAGCTGTTCGACAAGATGGCCGCGTCGGCCGAGTCGCTGGCGGCAGAAGCCCTGGCGTTTGCACAAAGCGTGGCCGATGCCCGTCCTCTGCCCCTGGTGCGCAACCTGCCTTGCAAGCACCCCGAAGGCGACGCGTACTTCCAGTTCGCGCGCAACATGGTCAAGGGCATGGCCAAGAACTTCCCTGCGCCTGCCAAGTGCGTGGACGCGGTCGAAGCCGCCACCAAGAAGAAATTTGCCGAAGGCATGCTGGTCGAGCGCGAGATCTTCATCAACCTGATGTGGACGCCCGAGTCGCGCGCATTGCGCCACCTGTTCATGGCAGAGCGTGCCGCGAGCAAGATCCCTGATGTCGCATCTGACACCCCCAAGCGTGACATCAAGCTGGTGGGCGTGATTGGCGCCGGCACCATGGGCGGCGGCATTTCCATGAACTTCCTGAACGCGGGCATCCCCGTCAAGATCCTGGAAATGAAGCAGGAAGCCCTGGACCGTGGCATCGCCACGATCCAAAAGAACTACGAAGCCCAGGTCAAAAAGGGCAAGCTCAAGCAGGACAAGTACGAGCAGCGCATGGCGCTGCTGAGCACCACGCTGAGCTACGACGACCTCAAGGACTGCGACCTGATCATCGAGGCCGTGTTCGAAGAGATGGGCGTCAAGGAAGCCGTGTTCAAGCAGCTCGACGCTGTGGCCAAGCCTGGCGCCATCCTGGCCTCCAACACTTCCACACTCGACGTGGACAAGATCGCCGCCTTCACCAAGCGTCCGCAGGACGTGGTGGGCATGCACTTCTTCAGCCCCGCCAACGTGATGAAGCTGCTGGAAGTGGTGCGTGGCAAGGAGACCGCCAAGGACGTTCTGGCCACCGTGATGGCCATCGGCAAGAAGATCAAGAAGACCTCGGTGGTCTCGGGCGTGTGCGATGGCTTCATCGGCAACCGCATGATCGAGCAGTACAGCCGCCAGGCCGGCTTCCTGCTGGACGAAGGCTGCACGCCCCAGCAGGTGGACAAGGCCATCGAAAAGTTTGGCTTTGCCATGGGCCCGTTCCGCATGGGCGACCTGGCCGGCAACGACATCGGTTGGGCCATCCGCAAGCGCCGCGCCGTCGAGCGCGCTGACATGAAGTACAGCCGCACCGCCGACAAGCTGTGTGAACTGGGCCGCTTCGGCCAGAAGACCGGCGCGGGCTGGTACGACTACCAGGCCGGCAAGCGCGATGCGATCCCGAGCGACCTGGTCAACAAGATGATCGAAGACCACCGTAACGAACTGGGCATCACGCCGCGCAAGATTTCGGACGAAGAAATCGTGCAACGCCTGGTCTTCGCCCTGGTCAACGAAGGCGCGCATATCCTGGAAGACGGCATTGCCAGCAAGTCCGGCGACATTGACATGGTGTACCTGACCGGCTACGGCTTCCCCATCCACCGTGGCGGCCCCATGCACTACGCCAGCGAAGTGGGTCTGTTCAACGTGGTGCAGGCCATGGACCGTTTTGCCAAGAACCCGCTGGATGACGCAGCGTTCTGGAAGCCCGCTCCGCTGCTGGCCAAGCTGGCCGCCGAAGGCAAGGCCTTCCAGTAAGCCGCATCCACAGACACCGAATCAAAGGAATTCACATGACCTCCGCAGTGATTGTTTCCACCGCCCGCACGCCACTCGCCAAGAGCTGGAAGGGTTCGTTCAACATGACCCACGGCGCCACCCTGGGCGGCCATGCCGTGCAGCACGCCGTATTGCGCGCCGGCATCGACGGTGCTGACGTGGACGACGTCATCATGGGTTGCGCCACACCCGAAGGCGCTACCGGCAGCAACATCGCGCGCCAGATCGCGCTGAAGGCCGGCCTGCCCATCACGGCATCGGGCGTGACCGTCAACCGTTTCTGCTCGTCCGGCCTGCAGACCATTGCCATGGCCGCCCAGCGCATCATCGCGGGCGAGGCCGACGTGTTTGTGGCCGGTGGCGTCGAAAGCATCTCCTGCGTGCAGCAAGAGATGAACCTGCACATGATCCAGGACCTGGCCCTGGCCAAGCAAAAGCCCGAGATCTACTGGAGCATGCTGCAGACCGCCGAGCAAGTGGCCAAGCGCTACCACATCGGCCGCGAAGCCATGGACGAATACGGTGCTGCCAGCCAGCAAAAGGCTTGCGCTGCGCAGGCCGCTGGTCTGTTCGACGCCGAAATCGCCCCCATCACCGTCACGGCCGGTGTGGCCGACAAGAACCTGGGCCTGATCACCAAGCAAGTCACGGTGAGCAAGGACGAAGGCACGCGTGAAGGCACGACGGTGGAGGCCATCCGTGGCCTGCGCTCGGCGCTGCCCGGTGGCCTGATCTCGGCCGGCAATGCCAGCCAGTTCTCCGACGGCGCCGGTGCCTGCGTGGTCACCAGCGAAGAGTACGCCAGCAAGAAGGGCCTCAAGCCCCTGGGCCGTTTCCTCGGCTTTGCGGTGGCCGGTTGCGAGCCTGACGAAATGGGCATCGGCCCTGTGTTCGCCGTGCCCAAGGTGCTCAAGAAACTGGGCCTCACGGTGCAGGACATCGACCTGTGGGAGCTGAACGAAGCCTTTGCCGTGCAGGTGCTGTACTGCCGCGACAAACTGGGCATCCCGGCCGACCGCCTGAATGTGAACGGCGGCGCCATTGCCCTGGGCCACCCCTACGGTGTGTCGGGCCAGCGCCTCACGGGCCACGCGCTCATCGAAGGCAAGCGCCGTGGCGCCAAGAAGGTCTGCGTGACGATGTGCATTGGCGGCGGCATGGGCGCTGCGGGCATTTTCGAGGTGCTGTAAGCCATGTCCGGGCAGGCCTCGTCGCCACCGCGCACCGACATCCCCGATGTCGTGGTGTCGCCCGAGGTCTTCCTGGCCATGGGGCGTGAGGTACTGGCATCGCAGCCGTTCAGCATCCTGGTGGGGGCGCGGCTGCATGCCTTGTCGCCCGGGCTGTGCGAGCTGCACCTGCCCGTCACGCCCCAGCTGCTGCAGCAGCATGGTTTTGTGCACGGGGGCGTGCTGAGCTATGTGGCCGACAACGCCCTGACGTACGCCGGGGGCACCGCCATGCGGGTGCCGGTGGTGACGTCCGAGTTCAAGATCAACTACCTGCGGCCCGCGGTGGGCGAACTGCTCATCGCCCGTGCGCAGGCGGTGCACCATGGCCGCGCGCAGGCCGTGTGCCGCTGCGATGTGTTTGTGGTGCAGGCGGGCACCGAAAAGCTGTGCGCCGTGGCGCAAGGCACCATTGCCGCACTGCCGCCGCGCGACGGCGCAGCGCCGGCCCCTGCGGGCGCCTGATGGTGGCAAGGGATGGGAGCATGTTCCTCCTCACTCCTGCGCCGTTTACTCCTTATTTGATAGCTGCTGGCGCATGATTCATATGCGCCTGCGGCCGTTTTAACCCTGAAATGCCATGAGCCTACGTCCCACCGTCGATTTCCTGCTCTACCAGTGGCTGGACGCCGAGAAGCTGCAAGCCCGCGAGCGCTTTGCGGACCACTCCCGCGAAACCTTCGATGCCGTGCTCGACACCTCCGAGCGCATTGCGCGCGAGAAGTACGCGCCCTTCAACCGCGTGGTGGACACCGAAGAACCCCGCACCGAGACCGAGCCCGACGGCACGCTGCGCGTGGTGCTGCCACAGGCCACCTACGAAGCACGGCGCGCCTATGCAGAATCAGGCCTGCTGAGCGCCGCGCAGGACTACGACATTGGCGGCATGCAGCTGCCCTACACGGTGGAGGCGGCGGCCAACAGCTTTTTTGCGGCCGCGTCGATCAGCATTGGGTCCAACCTGCTGACTTCGGGAAACGCCAACCTGCTCATGGTGCATGGCACCGACCTGCAAAAGCAGGTGTTTGCGCTCAATGAATTCAACGGCCGCTGGTCGGGCACCATGTGCCTGTCGGAGCCGCAGGCGGGCTCTTCGCTGTCGGACGTGGCCACGCGCGCCGTGCCGGATGGCGAGGGTTTTGAAAGCGACCCGCTGGGCCCGCGCTACCGCCTCAAGGGCAACAAGATGTGGATCAGCTCGGGCGACCATGAGCTGACCGAAAACATCGTGCACCTGGTGCTGGCCAAGATCCCGGGGCCGGACGGCAAGCTGGTGCCCGGCACCAAGGGCATCTCCCTCTTCATCGTGCCCAAGAAGCTGGTGGACACCAAAGGCCAGCTGACTGGCGTGCGCAACGACGTGGCGCTGGCGGGCCTGAACCACAAGCTGGGCTGGCGCGGCACCACCAACACGCTGCTGAACTTTGGCGAGGGCAAGTACCCCGTGGACGGCCAGGCGGGCGCGGTGGGTTACCTGGTCGGCCAGCCCGGCAAAGGCCTGCACTGCATGTTCCACATGATGAACGAGGCGCGCATCGGCATCGGCATGGCTGCCACCATGCTGGGCCTGGCGGGCTATTACGCCAGCCTGGACTACGCCAAGAACCGCCCCCAGGGCCGTCCGGTGCAGGGCCCCAAGGACGGCGCGGCTGCGGTGGTCAAGGACGCCGCCCAGCCCCAGGTGCGCATCGTGGAGCATGCTGACGTCAAACGCATGCTGCTGGCGCAAAAGTCGTACGGCGAGGGTGCCTTGGCGCTCAACCTGTTCTGCGCGCGGCTGGTGGACGAGCAACACACGGGCGATGCCGCAGCCGCCGACGAGGCCCGCCTGCTGCTGGAGGTGCTGACCCCCATCGCCAAGAGCTGGCCCAGCGAATGGTGCCTGGAGGCCAACAGCCTGGCCATCCAGATCCACGGCGGCTATGGCTACACGCGCGACTTCCCGGTGGAGCAGTACTGGCGCGACAACCGCCTGAACATGATTCACGAAGGCACCCACGGCATCCAGGCCATGGACCTGCTGGGCCGCAAGGTGCTGATGGAAGGCGGGCGCGGCCTGCAACTGCTGGCCGGGCGCATCAACGCCACCATCGAGCGCGCCATCCAGGTGCCGGCACTCGCTGCCCACGCCAACGCGCTGGGCAAGGCGCTGCAGGACGTGGGCGCCGCCACCAAGGCCGCCTGGGCCACGGGGCAACCGACGGATGCGCTGGCCAACGCCGTACCGTACATGCAAGCCTTTGGCCACACGGTGCTGGCCTGGGTGTGGCTGGACGTGGCACTCGCCACGCTGGCGGCCGATGCCGCGCTGGCGCAGCCCGCCAGCGTGGGCCGCATGGGGGCCATGCGCTTTTTCTTTCATTACGAGCTGCCCAAGATCGGTGCCTGGCTGCAAGTGGTCAGCGCGCGCGACGCGACCTGCGCCAGCTTTCCGGAAGAGGCGTTCTGATGGCGGCTCCGGGCACGTTGCAGCGCTTGCAAAAGCTCATCTGGGTGCTGATTTACGGCGGCCTGCTCACGCTGGTGCTGGGCATTGCCACTGCCCGCACCGACGCATCCACCGGCTGGGTACTGATGGTGGGTGGGGGCGTGGTGGCGGCCGTGGGCGTGGTGCTGATCGCCGTGCGCGCGCGGCTCAAGGCCGACCCCCAGGGCTGACACTGTCTTTTGCTGCCGCGCCGACGCGGCGGCGACACAATGCAGCCTTGTAGCGCCGCACAATGGCTGCCTGCATTCCCACCTGTTACCAGCGCGCACCAGTGCACCCCCGCGCCGGGCTGGGAACGAGAACATCCATCGACGGGCAAAAAACCAAGGAGACATTCCGATGACACGCACCATCCAACAACTGTTTGACCTGACGGGCAAGACCGCCCTGGTGACCGGCGGCTCGCGCGGCCTGGGCCTGCAGCTGGCCCACGCACTGGGCGAAGCGGGCGCCAAGATCATGCTCAGCTCGCGCAAGGCCTCCGACCTGGAAGAGGCCACCGCCGACCTGCAGGCCGCTGGCATCGACGCGCGCTGGATCGCCGCCGACTGCGCCAAGGAAGAAGACATCCGCCGCCTGGCCGACGAGACCCTGCAACGCCTGGGCCATGTGGACATTCTGGTCAACAACGCCGGCGCGGCCTGGGGCGCCCCGGCCGAAGACCACCCGGTGGAGGCCTGGGACAAGGTGATGAACCTCAACGTGCGCGGCTACTTCATCCTGAGCCAGCACATCGCCAAGCACAGCATGATCGGCCGCCGCAGCGGCAGCATCATCAACGTGGCGTCCATCGCGGGCCTGGGCGGCAACCCCAAGGGCATGAACACCATTGCTTACAACACCTCCAAGGGTGCGGTGATCAACTTCACGCGCGCGCTGGCGGCCGAATGGGGCGCGTACAACATCCGCGTCAACGCCATCTGCCCGGGCTTCTTCCCGAGCAAGATGACGGTGGGCACGCTCAAGGCCATGGGCGAGGAGGCATTGGCCGCCCACGCCCCGCTGGGCCGCCTGGGCGATGATGAAGACCTGAAGGGCCTGTGCGCGCTGTACGCGTCGGATGCGGGCAAGCACATCACCGGCCAGTGGCTGGCGGTGGATGGCGGGGTGAGTATCGTTACTGGAGGGTGAACATCCCCCTGAGCGGCTGCGCCGCTTCCCCCTTCTCTCGAATCGCTGAGCGATTCGCGAAGGGGGACGACGCAATCGCTGCGGGGCGGCCCTTGCTCTGAGTCCCTCGCCTGGGCCCCGCCAGTTGCGACCTATGTTTCCAAAGGAACAAACCTTGATCAGTTTCGGTGTCGAAATCCCCTTTGTCAGCCACCTGGGCTTCACGCTGCACCGCATGGAGGACGGCGAGTCCGAGCTGCGTTACGAAGCCAAGCCCGAGCACCTGAACTCGTTTGCCGTCACCCACGGCGGCGCATCGATGACGCTGCTGGATGTGACCATGGCCACGGCCGCGCGCAGCGTGACGCCGGACATGGGTGTGGTCACCATCGAGATGAAGACCAGCTTCATGCAGCCCGCGCGCGGGCCGCTGGTGGCCAAGGGGCGGTTGATTCACCGCACGGCCACCATGGCGTTTACTGAGGGCACGGTGTACGACGCGCAAGGCAAGGTGTGCTGCCATGCCACCGGCACATTCAAGTACGTCAAGCGCCTGCCTGTGGACGGGCGCAATGTGAATGACCTCAAGGTCATCTCCACCGACTGAGCCAATGGTTGAGGTCGCCAGCAGGTTTTGAAGCCTTTTTGCCTGCAAGCGCAATGAATACATGCGCTGGCAGCTATCAAAAACATAGTATTGAATTTTCTGAAGGAGCTTTCCATGCCACGCAACCAACAAATCGTTCTCGACAACCGCCCCCAGGGCGAAGCGGTGGCCAGCAACTTCAAGCTGGTCGCCACCGACACGCCCGCGCTGCAAGACGGCCAGGTGCTGGTGCGCCACCACTACCTGAGCCTGGACCCCTACATGCGCGGCCGCATGAACGAGAGCAAGAGCTACGCCGCGTCGCAGGCGCTGGGCGAAGTCATGATCGGTGGCACCGTGGGTGAGGTGGCCGAGAGCAAGCACCCCAAGTACGCCGTGGGCGACAAGGTGGTGGGCATGGGCGGCTGGCAGGAATACAGCGTGGTCAACGCCGACCAACCCGGCGCGCTGCGCAAGGTGGACACCACCCATGTGCCGCTGTCGCACTACCTGGGCGCCGTGGGCATGCCCGGCGTGACGGCCTGGTACGGCCTGGTCAAGATCATTGCGCCCAAGGAAGGCGACACCGTGGTGGTGAGCGCCGCTACGGGCGCCGTGGGCAGCGCCTTTGCCGCATTGGCCAAGGCCCGCGGCTGCCGCGCAGTGGGCATTGCAGGCGGCGCGGACAAGTGCAAGTACGCAGTGGAAGAACTGGGCTTTGACGCCTGCATCGACTACAAGCAGCACAGCGACGTGAAGGCCATGTCCAAAGCGCTGAAAGAAGCCTGCCCCAACGGCATCGACGGGTACTTCGAGAACGTGGGCGGCTGGATCATGGACGCCGTGATGCTGCGCATGAACGCCTTCAGCCGCATCGCCCTGTGCGGCATGATCGCCGGCTACGACGGCGCACCGCTGCCCATGGCCAACCCCGCACTCATGCTCATCAACCGCATGAAGGTCGAAGGCTTCATCGTGAGCGAGCACATGGAAGTCTGGCCCGACGCGCTCAAGGAGCTGGGCACGCTGGTGGGCTCCGGCAAGCTGCGCCCGCGCGAAACGATTGCTCAAGGCATCGCTGCCGCACCCGAGGCTTTTCTGGGCCTGCTCAAGGGCAAGAACTTCGGCAAGCAACTGGTCAAGCTGATCTGATGATGCTGAAGTGGACCTGGGCCCGCTTCGACGACCTGGGCGTGCATGCGCTGCATGACGCCCTGGCCCTGCGCTGCAAGGTCTTCATCCTGGAGCAGGGCCCGTACCAGGACCCAGACGAAGCGGACAAAAAGTCCCACCACCTGCTGGGCTACGACGAGGCGGGTGTGCTGCAAGCCTGCCTGCGCGTGGTGGACCCGGGCGTGAACTACCCCGAGCCCTCCATCGGTCGCGTGGTCACCGCCAAGGAGGCGCGTGGCAACGGCACGGGCAGAGCGCTGATGCAGGAGGGTATTGCCCGCTGCAGCCAGGCGTGGCCGGGCCGGGACATCCGCATCAGCGCACAGGCGCACCTGCAGGGGTTTTACGGCTGCCTGGGTTTTGAGGCGGTGTCCGACGAGTACCTGGAAGACGATATTCCCCACATTGAAATGCTGAGAAGGGCGGGCTGACGCCGCCGCAGCCCCTGGACCATTCACCCCACCCACCCGCGAAGGAGCCGACATGACCTTGCCCACCGCCACCCTGGCGCGTACCCATGACGTCTTCAACCAGAGCACGCCGTGGGTGGACGTGAACCTGTTCACCACCAACCAGCCGCTGCAGGATGCCCTGCGCCTGCAGGCTCCCGCGTTGCCGCTGGCGGGCCTGGCTGCGCTGGGCGCGGAGATGGGGTCGGCCGAGATGCAGACGCATGCGCGGCTTGCGAACACGCACCAGCCGCAGCTGCGCACGCATGACCGCTTTGGCCACCGCACGGACGTGGTGGAGTTTCACCCCAGCTACCACGCGCTGATGGGCGCAGCCCTGCGCCACGGCCTGCACGCCACGCCCTGGTCGCGCCAGGACACGGGCCATGCCCATGTCGAGCGTGCGGCGGGGTTCATGCTGTTCACCGAGGCGGAGCCGTCTATTCTCTGCCCCGTGTCGATGAGCTATGCGGTGACCCCGGCCTTGCGTGGCAACGCCGCCGTGTGGGCCGACTGGAACAAAGGCTTGACCAGCACGCAGTACGACCCGCGCCTGGCGCTGTTCTCGCAGAAATCCGCGCTCACCATGGGCATGGGCATGACCGAGAAGCAGGGCGGATCGGACGTGCGCGCCAACACCACCCAGGCCGTGCCCGACGGCGACGATGCCTGGGGCGCGCGCTATCGGCTGACGGGGCACAAGTGGTTCTTTTCCGCGCCGATGTGCGATGCGTTCCTCGTCCTGGCGCAGGCGCCCGGCGGGCTCACCTGCTTCTTCCTGCCGCGCGTGCTGCCGGACGACACCGTGAACGCCCTCCGCATCCAGCGCCTGAAAGACAAGCTGGGCAACCACGCCAACGCCAGCTCCGAGGTCGAGTTCATCGACGCGATGGCCTGGCGCGTGGGCGAGGAGGGCCGCGGCGTGGCGCAGATCCTGGAGATGGGCACCATGACGCGCCTGGACTGCGCCCTGGGCACCAGCGGCCTCATGCGCCAAGCCCTCAGCATTGCGCTGCACCACACGCGCCAGCGTTCGGCCTTTGGCAAAAAGCTCATCGAGCAGCCGCTGATGCGCAACGTGCTGGCCGACCTTGCCCTGGAAAGTGAAGCGGCTACCGCTTTGTCCATCAGGCTTGCAAGCGCTTTTGATCACAAAGATAAGAGCGAGCACGAAGCCATCATGGCCCGCCTGCTCACGCCCGTGGCCAAGTTTTGGGTCTGCAAGCGTGGCAGCGTGTTTGCGCAAGAGGCCATGGAATGCCTGGGCGGCAACGGCTATGTGGAAGAGGGCGGCGAGGGCGTGATGGCCCGCATCTACCGCGAGATGCCGCTCAACTCCATCTGGGAGGGCGCGGGCAACATCATGGCGCTGGACCTGCTGCGCGCCGTGCGCCGTGCCGACACCGCCGCCGCCCTGGCCGACGAGCTGGCCCCCGCACGCGGCGCCCACCCGGCGCTGGACCGCCTCGCAGGTGCCTTGCCCCTGCGCGTGGACGCCATGACCACCGAGGCCGAAGCCCGCCGCCTTGCGCAAGATGTGGCGTTGGCTGTGCAGGCTGCACTGCTGTACCGCAGCGCGCCCGCCAGCGTGTTCGGCGCGTTTTGCGATTCGCGCTTGGGCGGCGACTGGGGTTACAGCTTTGGCACGCTGGGTGCGGGTGTCAACCTTGACGCCATCTTGGCCCGCGCGCTTCCGGCTTGAGTCCTTCCACAGATTTTTACGGAGACTCCCATGTCCCACCTCATCCTGCACCACTACCCCTCGTCCCCGTTTTCCGAAAAGATCCGTGCGGTGCTCGGCTTCAAGCAACTGGCCTGGAAGTCCGTCATCATTCCCAGCGTCATGCCCAAGCCCGATGTGGTGGCGCTGACCGGTGGCTACCGCAAGACGCCGTTCTTGCAGATTGGCGCCGACATCTATTGCGACTCGGCCCTGATCTGCGATGTGCTGGAGCATGAGCAGCCCGAGCCCGTGCTGTACCCACCGCACCTGAAGGGCGTGGCGCGCGTGTTTGCGCAGTGGGCCGACACCACGCTGTTCTGGGCTGCCATGGCCTACAACCTGCAGCCCAAGGGCGCCGCCGTGATGTTTGCCAACCTGCCGCCCGCTGCAGCACAAGTATTTGGCGAGGATCGCCGCGAGATGAGTGCGGGCATGAACCGACTGCGCCCGGCCGACGCCACGGCGGCCTACCGCTCGTACCTGCGCCGCATCGCCCACATGGCCGAAGAGCACGACTTTCTGTTCGGTGCCGAGCCCTGCCTGGCCGACTTTGCGGCCTACCACCCGTTGTGGTTCACGCGCCAGTGCGTGCCGGTGATGGCCGACATCTTCGCCGCCACGCCTGCCGTGCTGGAGTGGATGGACCGTATGGCAGCGTTGGGCCATGGCCGCATGGAGAAGTTCAGCGCTGCCGACGCCATCACGGTGGCCGCAGGCATGGACCCGTTGCCTTTGACCGACGACCTGTTCCAGGACGAGCACGGCATCCCGCTGGGCAGCCAGGTCACGATTGCCGCCGAGAGCTTTGGCACGGAGCCCACGGAAGGTGAATTGATTGCCGCTACCCGCACCCGCTACACCTTGCGCCGTACCGACCCGCGCGCGGGCACCGTGCACGTTCACTTCCCCCGCATCGGCTACGTGCTGCGGCCTCTGGCGCCCTGAACAACGGCGGCCTTTTTTATCGCTTCGCGCCCGATGCGCCTGCGCGTTCGGGCGGCGTTCGTCGAAGCGGTGTGTCGGTATCCGCGCCGCCCGATGTTTCACGACCGCACCCCATCATCCATCGACAACCCCTAGGAGACACAAAACATGATCGACAACTTTGCCGGCAAAACCGCCGTCCTCACCGGCGCTGGCTCGGGCTTTGGCCTGGAATGCGCTCGCATTGGCGCCCGCCTGGGCATGAACCTGGTGCTGGTGGATGTGCAGCAGGACGCGCTCGACGCCGCCACGGCCGAGATGCAGGCCGCAGGCAGCCAGGTGCTGGCGCGCAAGGTGGACGTGTCGAACGCCGCTCAGATGGAGCAGTTGGCCGCCGATGTGCAGCAGCGCTTTGGCGCACCACACCTTGTCTTCAACAACGCGGGTGTGGGCGCGGGCGGCCTGGTGTGGGAAAACTCGGTCAAGGACTGGGAGTGGGTGCTGGGCGTGAACCTGTGGGGCGTGGTGCACGGCGTGCGCCTGTTCACCCCCATGATGCTGGCAGCCGCCAAGGCCGACCCGGCCTGGCGCGGCCACATCATCAACACGGCCAGCATGGCGGGTCTGCTGGCAGCGCCCAACATGGGCATCTACAACGTGAGCAAACACGCGGTGGTGGCCCTGTCGGAAACGCTATACCAGGACCTGTCGCTGGTCACCGACCAAATCAGCGCGAGCGTGCTGTGCCCCTTCTTTGTGCCCACCGGCATCAACCAGAGCCACCGCAACCGCCCCGGCGACCTGCCTGCCGAAAGGCCCACCAAGAGCCAGCTCATCGGCCAGGCCATGAGCGACAAGGCCGTGGGCAGCGGCAAGGTGACCGCGGCCGAGGTGGCGCAAAAGGTGTTCGACGCGGCAGCGCAAGGCCAGTTCTACATCTACAGCCACCCCAAGGCCCTGGCATCGGTCCAGACGCGCATGGAAGACGTAATGATGGGCCGCAACCCCACCGACCCGTTTGCCGCCAAGCCAGAGCTGGGTGCGCAGCTGCGCGCGGCACTGCGGGCGGACTGACCAGCGCAACGCGCCCACAGACGCCTGGCGGCAGGTGTTTGAATAAAAATGGCTGCATGCGCTAGTGCAATATGCGCCAGCAGCTATTAAATGCATAGCGTATGTCCCCGGATGCACCGCTGAACGCTGATGCCCACGCGGCCGCGTGGGGCCACGCCCTGTTCGATACGGCGCTCGGCCCCTGCGGCATTGCCTGGGGGCCCGGTGGCATTGCGGCAGTGCAATTGCCCGAGGCCGATGCACCGGCCACCCAGGCGCGCCTGCTGCGCGGGCTGGGGCAGGGCACCTATCCGCAGGTGTTGCCGCCGGCCGTTCCGCCAGTCGAGGTGCGCCATGCCATCGCAGGCATCCAGGGCTTGCTGGCCGGGCAGGCACTGGACCTGCGGGAGGTGCCGCTCGACATGTCGGGTGTGTCGGCGTTTCACCAGCAGGTGTACGCCATTGCACGGGCCATTCCGCCGGGCCAGACGCGCACCTATGGCGAGGTGGCGGAACAGCTGGGCGGTAAGGGCCTGTCGCGCGCCGTGGGGCAGGCGCTGGGCCTGAACCCGTTTGCGCCGGTGGTGCCATGCCACCGAGTGCTGGCGGCGGGTGACAAGCCCGGCGGCTTCTCGGCCGGGGGCGGTGCGCTGACCAAGATGCGCATGCTGCAGATCGAAGGGGCCTGCCTGGGCGGTACGCGTTCGCTGTTTGGCAGCGCGGACTAGCCCAGCAGACTTGCCCCGCCATGCGGCAGTGATCTGTTGCGACGAGGGTCGGCGCGGCTGGCTGCACAAGTGTGTTACTGAGTGCTACATTTGTTGAAGCGCCTGTTTTTTGTGCAGTAGTGATGCGCTTCGCGCTCTGTGCAGCAAGGCATTGCGTCCAGGACTGCCGTGGCTGCGCCTTGACCCCCTATCCCTCCGCTCCCGGCCTTCAGGAGAAAGTTGCCCATGTCACCCGAACGCCAACGGCTGGCCCGCATGCTGTTTGACGAGTACATCGCCATGTATGCGTCGCGCGATGCCCGGTTGGTGGACCGCTTCAGCGAGAACTTCAGCGGCTTTGCGGGCAGCAGCGACAAGCTCATCAAATCCCGCAGCGAGTGGGTGAACGTCACCCAGCTCGACTTTGCGCAGGTGCCCGGGCACATCGGCATCGAGATGCGGGACCTCTTCCCCCAGGAGCTCGGTGCCGACGTGCTGGCCGTGACCGCGTTTTTCCACATCCACCTGCCCAACCCTGATCCGCTGTTTGCCAGTGAGACCGCCCGTTTGGTGCTTGTCTTCCGGCAGGAGGGCGACGACTGGAAGATTGCGCACAGCAGCATCTCCATCCCCTACGGCCTTGCGCGCGACGGCGAGGTGTACCCCGCCAGCCGCCTGCAGCAGCGCAACCAGGAACTGCAGGCCTTGGTGGACGAGCGCACGCAGGCGCTGGCCCAGGCCAACAACCAGCTGCAACTGCTCAGCAACACCGACGGCCTGACGGGTATTGCCAACCGCCGCCACTTTGACCAGGCCCTGGCCCATGAATGGGCGCGCGCCCAGCGGGCCCATGCCCCGGTGTCGCTGATCATGCTGGACGTGGACGTGTTCAAGCACTTCAACGACCACTACGGCCATCTCGCGGGCGATGCCTGCCTGAAGTCCCTGGCCCTGACGCTGGCGCAGACCGGGGGACGCCGCGACGGCGACGTGGTGGCACGGTTTGGCGGCGAGGAGTTTGTGGTGCTGCTGCCAGGTGCCGATGCCCCCGCTGCGCTGGAGGTGGCCCAGCACATCCAGCAGGCCATCCAAGCCCTGGCCCTGCCGCACGAGGGGGCGCCGTGGGGCATCGTGACGGTGAGCTTTGGTGTGGCCACCATGGCGCCCCAGCGCGAGCAACTGGCCGAAGAACTGGTGCGGCGCGCGGACCGCGCGATGTACCGAGCCAAGCAAGGCGGGCGCAACCGCATCGAGCAGGCGCCGGAGCCATAGAGACGAACGGGGCGTGACGGAGCGCCGACGCTTTTATCGGGCCGCCAGCTTTGCGACCTCTTCAGCCACCCCGCGCACCGTGAGCGGCGCGCAGCCCTCTGCGTGGTTGCTGATGGTCACGAAGGCGTTCTGCCCCCGACCCGTGGTGCCCGCGATGACGGCAGCCAGCGCTGCCCGGGTTTCCGGTGCCGGGTGGTGCAGACGGTCGTATGGCTCGTACAGCCGCTCAGCCTCTTCATAGCCGTAGGGGCCATGCACGGGGTTCAGGTTCCAGCGACACACCAGCGGGCCGGGCCACAGCGCGCGCAGCATGGGCAACTGGTCCTGCAGCGGCGGCATCTTGGCATGCAGCCCCAGGCAATAGGTGGCGCCCGCTGCGCGCAGCATGGCCGCAAAGTCGGGCGTCAGCCACTCGGGGTCGCGCACCTCCACGGCAATCACGCCGTCAGGCGCCAGGGGTGCCAACGGGGGCAGGGCCAGCAGCATGGCGCGCAGACGATCCAGCAAGGCGGGCATGCGGTCCAGCTGCGCCAGCGGCAGGGGGCTGAGCTGGAACACCAGCGCGCCCAGCTTATGGCCCAGGCCCTGCAGCGCGGGCTCCACACACTCACTGCGCGCCAGCTCGGGGCTCAAGAACGCCGGGTTGGGCTGGCGGCCCCGTCCGTCTTCGCTGCGCACCAGGGCGTCTGTCACCACGCTGGGCGCCTTGACCACAAACCGGAAATCGTCGGGCACCTGCGATGCGTAGCGTTCGTACTGGCTCACCGTGAGCGGGCGGTAGAAGCTGCGGTCGATGCTCACCGTGCGCATCAGCGGGTGCTGGGCGTACACGGCCAGCCCTTGTTTGGACAGTTGCGTGTCGGAATGCTCGCCCTCCCACACCAGGCCTTTCCACCCGGGGTAGGTCCATGACGATGTGCCCAGGCGCAACCGGGGCGGCAGGGCGGCGGCGAGGGTCGTCAGTGCACCGTCCGGAGCGATGGGCGCCACAGTGCCAGACCGGGAGCGCCGTGTGGGGGCATCGGTGCCTGGCACGATGGGCGAAGCGGGTGCCGAGGCTGAAGCTTCTGCCGCCGGCGGCTTGGGCAGCGTGTCGCCAAAAAGATCGTCTTGCATGCGCTGGGGTGGGGCGACTAAGAGCAGAGCGAGGGGGCCAAGGCGCTACGCGCTGCCAAACAGCCCGCTCTCGTCCAGCAGGTCAAACGCGATCTGGGGCTGGGCGTCCATGCTTTTCTTGATGGCTGCCGGAATGGCCTGCCGCGTCTTGCGGCACAGGCCCCGCTGTTCGTGCACCAGGATTGCAATGCCGCGCAGGCTGCGCACCTCGTTCGGGCTTTGGGTGATGGACAGGCGAATGCCCAGTTGTTGCTCCATGCGCTCCTGCATCCTGCGCAGGTCGGCCAGGCTGCCCAGGTTCTCCAGCCGCTCCAGCATCTTCTTTTCTTCGCTGCGCGTGAGCATCAGGATGCGCACATCGCTGCCTGGCGTCTGCAGTAGCGCATCCCGGTCGCACACGCAGGTGCCGGGAGGGCATTCGGTGCGGATGGGGAAGGGGGGAAGGGACATGGAACGGCGTGTGAACAGTCCTTCATTCTATGAAGGGCTGGCCGTGCCGAGCGTGTGACTGCCCGCAAGCCCATGCAGTCCGCCAACAAAAAGGGCTCCACAGGGGAGCCCTTTTTGCCTGCCCGCCCCTGCGGTTCAGTTAACACTCCCCATGGCAGCAGCACCCGCAAATGCAAAGTGCCACCACCATGGGAAGTCCCGCAACTGCGTCAATTACATGGCGCTGAATTCGCCCGAAGGGATCTGGCCGGTGCGCACAGCTTCGGCGGCCTGGGCACGCACGGCAGCGCGGTCAGCGGTGGACTTGTAGGTCACCACGCGCGAGCCTGCGGGTTCCATGTTGTGGGTGCGGGCTTCGACAACGGCTTCGGCAGCCACTTCAGCGCGGGTGCGGTTCGTGTCGAACTTAAGGGCAAATTGCGANGGCTGAATTGCAGCCCGATAGGCCTGGGCACGCACGGCAGCGCGGTCAGCGGTGGACTTGTAGGTCACCACGCGCGAGCCTGCGGGTTCCATGTTGTGGGTGCGGGCTTCGACAACGGCTTCGGCAGCCACTTCAGCGCGGGTGCGGTTCGTGTCGAACTTAAGGGCAAATTGCGAGCCATCAGCTTCGTCAGCATGGGCGCCAAAGGCGGCGAAAGCGGCAACAGCGGCGACGGAGAGGAAACGAGCGGTCTTGTTCATGATGAAAATCCTCGAAAGTTAAAAAAGCGTCTCAAAAAAGCCGGGTCAAAAACCATTCCTGAACCGGGTTCGGTGAGTCGCCTTGCGGGTTCGGCTCATCGATGGGATGAACTGTACCTCAAAAAAGCCGGGTCAAAAACCATTCCTGAACCGGGTTCGGTGAGTCGCCTTGCGGGTTCGGCTCATCGATGGGATGAACTGTACGCCGATGGTGTTCAGAGAAAAACCACTCAGTCGCAAACTAACTGTTCCAGTATTGAGAACAATCCGCCGCCCCGTCTCCGGGCTGCCAAACCGCCTGTGGCAAACTCGCGCGCTTCGCTTTTTTGTTTGACCGAGTTTCAGAGAGTCCGCCCCACCCATGCAGCAGATCGTTCGGCAGTTGGCCGCAGAAATCAAAGTCAGTGAACAACAGGTGCGCGCAGCGGTGGAGCTGCTGGATGGCGGCGCCACGGTGCCCTTCATCGCGCGCTACCGCAAGGAAGTGACGGGCGGGCTGGACGATATCCAGCTGCGTGAGCTGGAGGCGCGCCTGTCTTACCTGCGCGAGCTGGAGGACCGCCGTGTGGCCGTGCTCAAGGCGATTGACGAGCAGGGCAAGCTGACCGACGCGCTGCGTGCCGCCATTGCCGCCGCGCCCACCAAGCAAGAGCTGGAAGACATCTACCTGCCCTTCAAGCAAAAGCGCCGCACCAAGGGGCAGATTGCGCGCGAGTTCGGCATCGAGCCGCTGGCTGACAAGCTGTTTGCCGACCCCACGCTGGACCCTGCCGTGGAGGCCGCCGCGTTTACCAAGCCGCCCGAAGTGCTGGATGATGGCAAGCCCGGTGCCGATTTCTCCACCGTGCCTGCCGTGCTCGACGGCGTGCGGGACATCCTGAGCGAGCGCTGGGCCGAAGACCCGGCGCTGGTGCAAAACCTGCGCGAGTGGTTGTGGGCCGAAGGCCTGCTGCGCAGCAAGAAGGTGGACAGCAAGAACGAGAACGACCCCGAGGTCTCCAAGTTCCGCGACTACTTTGACTACGACGAGCCGATTGGCCGCGTGCCCTCGCACCGCGCACTGGCGGTGTTCCGCGGGCGTGGGCTGGAGATTCTGGAAGCCAAGCTGGTGCTGCCGGTGGAGCCCGAGCCCGGCAAGCCCAGCCTGGCCGAAGGCAAGATCGCCCTGCACCTGGGCTGGAGCCACCAGGGCCGCAAGGCGGATGACCTGATCCGCAAGTGCGTGGCCTGGACCTGGCGCGTGAAGCTGAGCCTCTCCACCGAGCGCGACTTGTTTGCTCGCCTGCGCGACGAGGCCGAGAAGGTGGCGATCAAGGTGTTTGCCGACAACCTGCGCGACCTGCTGCTGGCCGCACCGGCCGGCCCGCGCGTAGTGATGGGGCTGGACCCCGGCATCCGCACCGGCGTGAAGGTGGCGGTGGTGGACGCCACCGGCAAGCTGGTGGAGACCGCCACGGTGTACCCGCACGAGCCCAAGCGCGACTGGGATGGCTCGCTCTTCACGCTGGCCAAACTGGTGGAAAAACACGGCGTGAACCTGATTGCGATTGGCAATGGCACGGCCAGCCGCGAGACGGACAAACTGGCCGCCGACCTGATCAAGATGGCCGCCAAGGCCGACCGCGCCATCGAGAAGGTGGTGGTGAGCGAGGCGGGCGCGTCTGTCTATTCCGCCAGCGAATATGCATCCCAAGAAATGCCCGATGTGGACGTGAGCCTGCGTGGCGCCGCCTCCATCGCTCGCCGCCTGCAAGACCCGCTGGCCGAACTGGTCAAGATCGACCCCAAGAGCATTGGCGTGGGTCAGTACCAGCACGACGTGAACCAGAGCGAGCTGGCACGCACCCTGGGCACGGTGGTGGAAGACTGCGTGAACTCCGTGGGTGTGGACCTGAACACGGCCAGCGTGCCGCTGCTCTCGCGTGTGTCGGGCCTGTCGGGCAGCGTGGCCAAGGCCGTGGTGCGCTGGCGCGAGGCCAACGGCGCGTTCAAGAGCCGCAAGCAGCTGATGGAAGTGGCGGGCCTGGGCGCCAAGACCTTTGAGCAGAGTGCGGGCTTCTTGCGCATTCGCGGCGGCGAGAACCCGCTGGACATGACCGGCGTGCACCCCGAGACCTACCCGGTGGTCGAGCAGATCATGGAAAAGACGGGCAAGCCGGTGGCCGAGATCATGGGCCGTGCCGACATGCTCAAGACCCTGAAGCCCGAGCTGTTCGCCAACGAGAAGTTTGGCGTCATCACCGTCAAGGACATCCTGGCCGAATTGGAAAAGCCAGGCCGCGATCCGCGCCCCGACTTCAAGGTGGCCCGCTTCAACGATGGCGTGGAAGACATCAAGGACCTCAAGGAAGGCATGATCCTCGAAGGCACGGTGAGCAATGTGGCCCAGTTCGGCGCCTTCATCGACCTTGGGGTGCACCAGGATGGCCTGGTGCATGTGAGCCAGTTGGCGCACAAATTTGTGAACGACGCGCGCGAGGTGGTCAAGACGGGCGACATCGTCAAGGTCAAGGTCATGGAAGTGGACGTGGAGCGCAAGCGCATTGGCCTGTCGATGAAGCTGGACGCCGCACCACCACGCCAGGGCGGTGACCGGGGCGCACCCCGTGACAACCGCTTTGAGGGCGCAGGCCGTGGCTATGCACAGCCCCAGCGCCGTGGCCCCGAGCCTGTGCAGCCGTCGGCCATGGCGTCGGCATTTGCGAAGTTGCAACAGGCCAAAGGCCGCTGACGCAGCCCGCTGTGCCGCCGGTGGTTTTTTGGCCGTGCAGGGGCCCATAATCGCCAGCACCTGAACCAACCACCGGCGCCGTACCCCATGGAGTTGAACGCACTGCTGGCCCAACCTGTGGCACTGCCCAGCCTTCCGCGCGCCGTGGCGTTGCTGATGAGCGAGCTGGCCCACGCTGAGCCCAGCCTGCGGCGCCTGAACCAGCTGTTTGGCACCGACCCAGCCCTGGCCGCGCGCCTGCTGGAGCTGGCCAATTCCCCCACCTTTCAGCTGCCCGGGCAGATTGCGGGTGTCCCAGAGGCGCTGGCGCTGCTGGGCACTGCACAGCTGCGCACGCTGGTCACCTCGGCGCCGCTGGGCACCACGTCACGCTCGGTGCCCGGGGTGAACATGCAGCAGTTCTGGCGCTACAGCCTCAACACCGCCAAGCTCGCGCGCTCGCTGGCAGGCATCGTCCACCACAACCAGATCGCGGCCTATACCGCCGGTTTGCTGCATGCCTTGGGCGAGCTGGTGATCCATCTGGCGGACCCCGAGAAAGCCCAGTCAGTCAACACCCTGGTGGCGCCATTTGACCTGCGCCGCGACAAGATCGAGCAGCGCATCTTTGGCTACAGCTACGGCCAGGTCACGGCGGACTGTGCGCGCCGCTGGCAATTGCCCGAGGTGGTGATCGATGCCCTGCAACACCAGCATGCGCCGTTTGACAACAAGGTCTACGAACCCCTGGCTGGCGTTATCCATCTGGCCGCATGGCGCGCCCGCGCTCGCGAAGCCGAGCTGAACGAAAAGGAGCTGGCGGTGTCCTTCCCCGGCGAAGTGGGGCTGACCCTGGGGCTCGACATCGACATGGTGCTGCAGCAAGACCCCATTGACTGGACGGCCCGGCCCGAGGCGGCGGATTTCGTCGTGTAGCTTCGCTTTACCCCGCTAGAGGCAGGCCTGCAGTGCTTGGGATGGTGAGGTCGTCGTCGGCTGGGCGACAGTGTGTGGTGAAGGTGCGAAGTGCCGCTTTGCGACAATCAACGCCATGAAAGCACTGCGCATCCACGCCGGCCCCCGCGCCCGCCAACACCTGGAACAACAGGGCCTGCAGCCCGCGGACGTGGGCGTGATTCCGGCGGCAGCCGGTGGGCCCAAGGGCTTGATCCTGGGGCCCATGGACCGGTTCATCTTTGGGGAATGGCTGCCGCGCTCAGACCAGCCCGTGCACCTGGTGGGCGCCTCCATCGGCGCCTGGCGCATGGCCACGGCCTGCCTGCAGCAATCGGTGGCGGCCTTTGAGCGGCTGGAACACGACTACATCCACCAGGACTACGAGCTGCCACCCGGCAAAAAGCGCCCCACAGCCGCCCATGTGAGTGAGCGGTTCGGCCAGAACCTGGAGGCCTTCTACGGCGGGCGGGTGCAGGAAGTGCTGAGCCACCCGCGCTACCGCCTGCACATCGTCACGTCCCGGGGCCGCCATGTGCTGGGGCGCGAGCATGCGCTGGGTACGCCCCTCGGGTATCTGGGGGCGTTCGTGACCAACACCGTACACCGCAAGGCGATGGGGGCCTGGCTGGAGCGGGTGGTGTTTTCTTCGTCAGGTGCGGCCTTGCCTTTTGCCACGACCGACTACCGCACCCGGCAGGTGGGGCTGAACGCGGACAACTTCATGCAGGCGCTGCAGGCCAGCTGCTCGATCCCGTTTGTCCTGCAGGCCGTGCACAACATCCCGGGTGCGCCCCGGGGTGCTTACTGGGATGGCGGCATCACCGACTACCACCTGCATCTTGCTTATGGTCTGCCGAACGAAGATGCTTCTGAATTGATAGCTGCTCAGGCAATGAGCCCTAGCGCTTCCGGCGGAAAAGGCTTCAAATCTGCGTCCGAGCCGCTGCGCGCGGGTGCTGGTGGCATCGTGCTCTACCCCCACTTCCAGCACCGTGTGGTGCCGGGCTGGCTGGACAAGGGGCTGAAGTGGCGCCACAAGGCCACGTCGGCGCTCGACAACATGGTGGTGCTGTCACCCGACCCGGACTGGGTGCGCCGATTGCCCAACGCCAAGCTGCCCGACCGCAACGATTTCACGCATTACGGCACAGACAGCCGCGCACGAGCGAAAGCGTGGCTGTCGGCCACGCGTGCCAGCCAGCAACTGGTGGATGAGTGGCGCGAATGGCTGGAGCGGCCTGACATGGGCGCGGTGCGGCCGCTGTAGGCTGCCAGGGCGGACGCGCCTCTGGGGCTCGTTGGGTCTCTTGCGCTGGCTGCTGGCTCTCAGAACCTGTTCAAAGTCTTTTTGGAGTTGCACAAGTACCTTGCCGGGATGGGATGCAAGGCGCGGTGCGCCGCCGATAGCCCGTGCTATCGGCAAGCGCCGCAACGCCGCAGACCGCCCGGCAAGGCACTTGCCCGCAGGGTTGGAGTGAAATAGGGCGATTGGACGCCCCGGCTGCTTGCATGGGCACGAGCCCATGCGGCGCATCCGAAGCATCCACTCATCCCGATTGCACTTCAATGCAATTTCCAAAAAGACTTTGAACAGGTTCTTAGGTCGAAGCAGGGCGACGTGCCGCCTCCTGCACCGCCCGGGCAGCATGGCGTGCAGCGTGGTCCCGGGCCCAAGGCAGCACATCGGCCGCGGGCATGGGCCGGGCAATGCCATAACCCTGCGCGCGCTCGCAGCCCAGCTCCAGCAGCTTGGCGCAGTGCTCAGCGGTTTCGACGCCTTCGGCCACCACGTGGCGGTGGAACGCAGCCGCCAGCGCCACGATGGCTTGGACGAGGGTGAGGTCGTCGCCGTCCTCCAGAATGCCGCGCACGAAGGACTGGTCGATCTTGATCGTCTCGGCGGGCAGGCGCTTGAGGTAGGACAGGGACGAAAAGCCGGTGCCAAAGTCGTCCAGTGCAAAACGCACGCCCAGGGCCTGGCAGCTTTGCATCATGCGGCGCATGTACTGCATGTCTTCCAGCGCGGCGGACTCCAGGATCTCCAGCTCCAGCCGCGAGGGAGACACCTCGGGGCAGGTGTGCAGGATGTCCTTGAGCCGCTGCACAAAGTTGGGCCGGTGGAAGTGGGGCGCCGCGATGTTGACGCTGACCTCCCAGCCCATGCCCACATCGCTCCACACCCGCATCTGCGCCAGGGCCTGGCGCAGTACCCATTCGCCCAGTTCAACCTGCAGGTCCGTGTCCTCCACCAGCGGCAGCACATGCTGCGGGCCCAGCAACCCCTCCTGCGGGTGTTGCCAGCGCAGCAGGGCTTCGAGTCCGATGATCTCGCCGGTGCGCAGATTGACCTTCGGCTGGTAGTGCAGCACCAGCTCGCCCGCGTGCAGTGCGCGGGCCACCCGGGTCTGGCGGGTGTGCTGGGTCTGCACGGCGTGGTCGTGCTGCACATCGAACACGTGCAGCTGGTTGCGCCCGAAGCTCTTGGCCTGGCACATGGCCTGGTCGGCATGGCGCAGCAGGGTGTCGGGGTTGGCGTCGTCCTGCGGAAACACGGCCACGCCAATGCTGACGGTGATGTTCACCAGGCGGTCGTCAATCGCGTAGGGCGCGGCCAGTTGCTGCATCAGCACGGCCAGGCGCGCCTCGATGGCGGGCACATCGGGCTGTTCGCCCAGCAGCAGCACAAACTCGTCTCCGCCCATGCGGGCCACGGCTTCATGGGCTGTGATGAAGGCGCCCAGGCGCCGCGCCACTTCCTTGAGCAGGCGGTCGCCCACGCGCTGTCCAAAGGTGTCGTTCACCGCCTGGAAGTGGTCCAGGTCCAGCATGCACACCGCCAGCAGCAGCTGATGGTTGCGGGCGACAAACAGGGCGTGCGTGAGCTTTTCGGCCAGCGCCGCGCGGTTGTACAGGCCGGTGAGCGCATCGTGGCGGGCATGCCAGGAGATCTGGTGACGCAGGTTGCGTGTTTCGGTCACGTCGCGGAATACCAGCACGCAGCCTGTGGCGTGGCCGCTGCCCTCGCGGATGGCGGCCGCCGTGTACTCGATGGCGTAGCGCTCGCCAGAGCGGTGGATCAGCACCTCGTAGGTGGCCTGTTGCAGCACGCCTGGCTGCGTGTCGCGTTCGGCGGCGGCGCTGGCCGTGCGGCTGGCCGGCTCTTCGTACAGGCGAAACACGTCGTCCAGCTGCCGGCCCAGCGCCTGCTCAGCAGTGAACCCGGTCATGAGCTGTGCGGCTTCGTTGATGGTCTCGATGCGCCCGCCCAGGTCGGTGGTGATGACGCCGTCGCCGATGGAGGCCAGGGTGATTTCGGCACGTTCTTTTTCGGCGCGCAGGGCCTCCTGGGCGCGTTTGCGCTCCGTCACGTCCACCAGCGTGCCGATGGTGCCGGCCAGCTCGCCGTTGGTGCTGGTGAACGGCGCTTCGTAGTAGGCCATGTCCAGTGGGGGCTGGTGGGGCGGGCGGATGCGGATCTCGTTGTCTTGTGCGCTGGCGACGTGGGCCGACCGTTCCGGGGCCAGTTCGGCAGGCAGGCTGGCACCTGCGGCGCCGTCAGCGCCCGGCTGCGACTGGAACAGGCGCTGCCATGCGCGGTTGGCGTCCAGGTAGGTGCCGTCGGTATGGCGCACAAACACGGGCAGGGGCAGGGCATCGATCAACTGACGGGTGAAGTGCAGTTGCTCGCTCTGCTGGCGCTGCGTTTCGTGCAGGGACAACACCAGGGACTGCACCTTGCCCGCCATGTCGTTGAAAGTCTCGGCCATGGCGCGGGATTCAAGCGTGCCGGTGACCTCCATGCGGGTGCTCAGATAGCCCTGGCGAAACGCGTCGGTGGCCTGCGCCAGGCGTTGCAACATGCGGGCATTGGCGCGCAGCAGCAGCGTCAGCAGGAACAGGATGGTGAAGATGTTGAGCGCCGAGATCCGTGCCTGCACCAGCACCGTGGCCCAGACCTGGTCCACCAGCGATTGGGTGTGCGCGGTGATCGTCAACCGTCCCGATGTGCCGTCAGCGAGTGTCAGGCCCGACTGTTGCACGGGAGCGGAAAAGTCCAGTCCGTGGGCAAACCACTGAGGAGCAACGGCGGGGTAGGGGGGGGCGGTGACCTCAATGGGAGGCTGATCTGCGGCCTGCCACTTCAGGGAAGCAATACCCGGTGCCGCCTGTGCAAGCGCCTCGGTCAATGCGCGGGTGACGGCATCTGCAGCGGGCGCGGGCAACGTTGCCAGGTGCAGCAGCAGGGGGTCGCTGGTACGCCGCAGTTCGGTGGTGGCCTGTTGCTGGGCTTCGTCGGTTTCTGCCGCCAGCAGGTAGTGGTAACGCACCCCGGTGACCAGCAGAATGATCGCCACGATGGGCACGTACAGCCTGGGGTAGGTGCCTCGAAGAAGCCAGACGGTGAGATTTCCAGTACGCATTGACGGCGGTCCTCCCCCTACAACCCCAGGGTAATGAATGGTTAATTAATTCTTGTCGGGGAGGAGTCTAGCGTGTAAGAAGTTGTGAGCCGAATTCTGGACGGCGCAGTTTGCGAGGGTGTTGCCCCCTGTGAAGGTTGGTCATTGCCACCCAGGCCAACGCAGCGTGCGCCCCGGGCCTTGGTGCACAAACCGCCACGCCGCAGCAGCCGGGTGCAGACGCGGCGTGTGTCGTTAGCGGTGCGGTGGATCAGAGCGACTGGGCCAGCATGTCGCGGTATTCCCCAGGTGTGGCGACGCGCGGGTTGGTCTTGTGGCAATGGTCGGCCATGGCGCCCTTGATGATGTCGTCGAACATCGCCTCTGTCACACCCATGGCCGCCAGGCCTGTGGGCAGGCCCAGGCGGGCGTTCATGTCGCGGATGGCCTCGGGGATGTCACCCGCAGACGCGAGGCCCATGGCGTGGGCCATGCGCTCCAGGCGCTTTTCCTTCTGTACCGATTCGGCCTGCGCGTTGAAGCGCACCACGGCGGGCAAAAACATGGCATTCAGCGTGCCGTGGTGCAGGCGCGGGTTTACGCCGCCCAGGCTGTGGCTGAGCGAGTGCACGGCGCCCAGGCCCTTCTGGAAGGCCATGGCGCCCTGCATGCTGGCGCTCATCATGTGCAGGCGTGCGTCGCGGTCGCTGCCGTTTTTGGTGGCCTGCTCGATGTTCGCCCAGCCGCGTGTGAGGCCGTCCAGTGCAATGCCGTCGGCGGGCGGATTGAACGCGGCGGACATGAAGGTTTCCATGCAGTGCGCAATCGCGTCCATGCCCGTGGCTGCCGTGAGCATGGGGGGCAGGCCCAGCGTGAGCTCGGGGTCACAGATGGCCGTCTTGGGCACCAGGTTCCACGAGTGAAAGCCGAGCTTGCGGTGGTCGTCCACGATGATGATGGCGCCGCGCGCCACTTCGCTGCCCGTGCCGCTGGTGGTGGGCACGGCGATCAGCGGCGCAGCGCGGTCGGTGATGCGGGGCGAGCCGCCTTCGATGGTGGCGTAGTGCGTCAGTGGCCCCTCGTGCGTGGCGGCAATCGCGATGCCCTTGGCGCAGTCGATGGCCGAGCCGCCACCCACGGCAATCAGGCCGTCGCAGCCCTGGGCCTTGTACATCTCCACCGCCGCGCGCACGGCGGCTTCGGTGGGGTTGGACGGGGTCTGGTCAAACACGGCCACCGTCATGCCGGGCAGTGCATCCAGCGCCTTTTGCAGCACGCCTGCGGCCTTCACGCCGGGGTCCGTCACGATCAGCGGACGGGTGATGCCCACGCGTTCGCATTCCTGCTTGAGCAGTTGGACGGCGCCGAATTCAAACTGGATCTGGGTGACGTAGTAGATGAAAGCCATGGTGCAACAGGATGTGTGAAAGGGAGTGCCAGCGATTACGATAGCTCGCCAGCCCTTGGAACGGATTCTGAGCCCACTTTATAAGGAGGAGACAGCCGTGAAAACGAAGCAAACCCTGATGGCGGCCCTGGTGGCCGTCGCATCTGTGACAACTGCCCAGGCCCAGTGCCTGACTGACGCGCAGGCCGCCGACCTGGTGGCCGCCTATGTCGCCAAGACCCCGGCAGCCAACCCCGAGAACCTCACGGACGCCGACGGCGCCTGCACACGCGGCAAGGTCAACGCCTTGCTGGCCCAGCGCATGGGCAAGGTGATTGGCTACAAGGCGGGCCTGACCAACCCCGCCGTGCAAAAGCGCTTCAACACCGACAAGCCCGTGTGGGGCAAGCTTTACGAGGGCATGGTGTTGCCCAGCGGCGCCACGGTGGATGCGGCTTTCGGTGCCCGGCCCCTGTACGAGGCCGACATGCTGGTCCGCGTGAAAAGCGCCGCCATCAACCAGGCCAAGACCCCCATGGACGTGCTGGACGCGGTGGACCAGATCGTTCCGTTCATCGAGCTGCCCGACCTGATGGTGCAGGCGCCGCCCAAGCTCAACGGAGCAGGCGTGACCGCCATCAATGTGGGCGCGCGCCTCGGTGTGGCGGGTGCCCCCATTGCCGTACCGGCGTACCGCGGCGAACGTTTTGCGATGCTGAAAGCCCTGGCCGACATGAACGTGTCGCTGACCGATGGCGCGGGCACGCGCCTGGGCGGTGGCAAGGGCAGCGACATCCTGGACCACCCGCTCAATGCCGTGGTGTGGCTGGCCGGTGCGCTGGCGCAGGAAGGCCTGGCCATGCAGCCGGGCGACCTGATCAGCCTGGGATCGTTCTCGCCGCTGCTGCCACCCAAGGCGGGCCTGTCAGTCACCGCCACCTATGACGGCCTGCCCGGCGCAGCACCCGTGCGACTGAGTTTCAAGTAAGCCACCCTTGATCGGCCCGCCGCCGTGCGGGCCGTTGTCTTTTTTGCCGAGACCCCGACCGTTGACCGACCTGCACATCCACCACACCCGCCTGACCCCGCAGATGCGCAGCGTGCTCGAACGCATGGCCCGCGCCGGGCACCCACCACTGCACACGCGCACGCCGCAAGAGGCACGCATCGCCTATCAGGCAGGTGCCGACGTGCTGGAGGTGCCCAAGGCCGCGCTGGCGCGGGTCGAAGACCTGCAGATCCCCACCCGCGACGGCGCCCAACTGCCCGCGCGGTTGTACGCGCCCAACACCGATAAGGGCTTGCCCGTGCTGCTGTACACGCACGGCGGCGGCTTCACCATCGGCAACATCGCCACGCACGACATCCTGTGCCGCGAGCTGGCACGTCTGGCCGGTTGCATGGTGGTCTCGCTGGATTACCGGTTGGCGCCGGAGCACCGCTTTCCCACGGCCAGCAACGACGCCTGGGATGCCTTGCAATGGCTCGCTGCCAACGCCGAGCGCCTGGGCGCTGACCCTCAACGCCTGGCCGTGGGCGGTGACAGCGCAGGCGGCACGCTGGCTGCCGTCAACGCCATCCTGGCGCGCGATGCAGGCCTGCCTCTGGCGCTGCAGCTGCTGATCTACCCCGGCTGCGCAGCGCACCAAGACACGCCTTCGCACGCCATCTTTGCGCGCGGCTTGGTGCTGGAAGAGCCCGCCATCAGCTGGTTCTTTGGCAACTATGTGCACAGCCGCGCGGAGCGCGAAGACTGGCGGTTTGCCCCGTTGCTGGCGCCGGACGTGGAGGGCGTAGCCCCTGCCTGGATCGGCCTGGCCGAATGCGACCCGCTGGTGGACGAAGGCATCGACTATGCCGACAAGTTGCGTCTGTCCGGCGTGCCCGTGGACCTGGACATCTATCGCGGTGTGACCCATGAATTCATCAAGATGGGCCGCGCCATCCCCGAGGCGCGCAAGGCCCATGCTGACGCAGCCCGTGCGCTGCGCCAAGCTTTTCACCTGGAGTAACCGAACCCATGCAACGCAGTGACTTCCGTTGTTTCCACCGCCTGCGCGTGCGCTGGGCCGAGGTGGACATGCAAAAGATCGTGTTCAACGCGCACTACCTCATGTATGTCGATACCGCCATGTCCGAATACTGGCGCGCGCTGGCGCTGCCGTACGAGGCGAGCATGCTGGCGCTGGGCGGCGAGATGTATGTGAAGAAGGCCACGGTGGAGTACCACGCCTCGGCGCGGCTGGATGACACGCTGGATGTTGGCCTGAAGTGCGCGCGCATCGGCAATTCGTCGTGCCTGTTCACGGCGGGCATTTTCTGTGGCGACCGGCTGCTGATCTCTGCCGAGCTGGTTTATGTGTTTGCCGACCCGGCCACGCAGACCTCGCGCCCGGTGCCGCCCGCATTGCGCGCGATCTTTGAAGGCTTTGAAGCGGGCGCCGAGATGGCCGAGGTGCGCACTGGCGACTGGAACACCCTGGGCCGCGATGCCGGCCGCGTGCGCACCGATGTGTTTGTGCACGAGCAGGGCATCCCGGCCGAGGTCGAAGCCGATAGGCACGACATCTCGGCGCGCCACGCTGTGCTGTACAACCGGCTGGGCATGCCCGTCGCTGCGGGCCGCCTGCTGCAGCACGCACCCGGCGTGGGCCGCATCGGCCGCATGGCGGTGGACCGGTCGGTGCGCGGCGCGCAGTGGGGTCGCCAATTGCTGGATGCGCTGGTGGACGCTGCACGTGCCCGGGGCGATGCCGAAGTGCAGTTGCACGCCCAGCGCAGCGCCGAGGGTTTTTACCGCCGTGCGGGGTTCGCGGTGGTGGGCGAGCCGTACGAAGAGGCGGGCATTGCGCACATTGCCATGGCCCGCAAGCTCTGATGGTTTGCTATTGAAAAGAGAGCTGCTTGGGCATGTTCGACTAGCGCATTCGACCGATTTGGCTCAAATATCGTCCAGCAGGGGGTAGGGCAGGGGCAACAACGACAGCGGCACGCCGTCTGCTGTACCCACCTGCAGTGAGCCCTCTTGGGCGGCGCTGATCTGCAGCGACACAATGGTGTCAAACCCACCGCCCGGCGCAGCGGCCACCTGCACCACGGTGCCGCAGGGCTGTTCGAGGTCACTGGTGCTGAACACCTCGGCACCCACCGCCACCTCGGCCGCTGCGTGGGCAATGTAGGCACGGCGCTTGAGCGTGCCCCGGAACTGGCTGCGCGCCACGACTTCCTGGCCGGGGTAGCAGCCCTTCTTGAAGTTCACGCCACCCACAGACTCGTAGTTGAGCATCTGGGGCACAAAGGCTTCGACCACCGG
Source organism: Acidovorax sp. Root70 (assembly GCF_001428225.1). Lineage (NCBI taxonomy): Bacteria > Pseudomonadati > Pseudomonadota > Betaproteobacteria > Burkholderiales > Comamonadaceae > Acidovorax > Acidovorax sp. Root70. The sequence continues at coordinate 78,435 of NZ_LMHQ01000029.1, read as the reverse complement.
CGTGGTCAGCGTGGCGACGCCGCTGATGACTTCGCTCCAGAGCCACAGCGTCGCATCCAGCGCCGGGCCTGCGGGCGCGGGCTCCGTGGCGGGGGCTACCCACAGGGCGCGTGCGGTGCCGTCGGCGGGGTACAGGTGCACCACCGTTGCAGTACCAACGTCAGCTTTGGTCCAGGCCGGTTGGGCGCTACCAGCTACAGCATTGATAGCGTCTCCAGCAATGCCATACAGGGCGAAGTCACCGGTAGCATCCGTCAACCTGGCCTTGGCGCGCATCACAAACATCGACAGGCGCTTGAGCGTGGCGGGCAGCAGGTCGCGGCTGCAGACCAGCAGCACCTCGGTAGCGCCGCGCTTGAAGCCGATGAAGCTGGCCTGCATGCGGCCCTTGGCCGACAAGAAGGCCGCGAGGCGGGCCTGGTCCATGCCCAGCAGGGCGAAATCCTGGGTGAGCTGGCCGTGCAGAAACTTGGCGGCGTCTTCGCCTTCCACGCGAATCACGCCGAGGTGGGACAGGGGGGCTATGCCATTCAAGGGGTAGGTCATCGCTGAATTATGATGCCCTGATTCATACATATTGGTAGCAGGGTTGTGCGACGTTTACTGGCTTTGATCGTGTTGGTGGGGATCGCACTGGGCGGCGCTGCGTATTGGTGGCTGCACCAGCCGCTCGACCTGGGCCCAGAGCCGCTGGAGCTGGCCATCGAGCCCGGCACCACGCCGCGCGGCGTGGCCCGCGATGTGGTGGCGGCCGGGGTGAAGACGGACGCGCGCCTGCTGTATGCCTGGTTCCGCGTCTCGGGGCAAGATCGTGCCATCAAGGCGGGCAACTACGAACTCCCGCCCGGCACCACGCCCATCAGCCTGCTGCAAAAGCTGGCCCGGGGTGAAGAGGCGCTGCGCGCGCTCACCCTGGTGGAAGGCTGGAACTGGCGCCAGGTGCGCCAGGCGCTGGCCAAGGAAGAGCAGATCAAACACGATGCTGCCGCCTTGACCGACGAGGCGCTGATGGCCCAGCTGGGCCGCCCCGGCGTGGCGCCCGAGGGGCGGTTCTTCCCGGACACCTACACCTACGCCAAAGGCTCCAGCGATATTGCCTTGCTGCGCCGGGCCATGCACGCCATGGACCGCCATCTGGAGGCGGCCTGGGTCCAGCGCGCGGCCGACACGCCGCTCAAATCGGCGGACGAAGCGCTGACGCTGGCCAGCATTGTGGAAAAGGAAACTGGCAAGGCCAGCGACCGGGGCCAGATTGCGGGCGTGTTCGTCAACCGCCTGCGGGTGGGCATGCTGCTGCAGACCGACCCCACGGTGATCTACGGCCTGGGCGAGAAGTTCGACGGCAACTTGCGCAAGCGCGACCTGCAGTCCGATACCCCCTGGAACACCTACACCCGCGCGGGACTGCCGCCCACGCCGATCGCCATGCCCGGCAAGGCCTCGCTGCTGGCCGCCGTGCAACCCCAGGCTACGCGCGCGCTCTACTTTGTGGCCAAGGGCGACGGCACCAGCCACTTCAGTGCCTCGCTGGAGGAACACAACCGCGCCGTCAACCGCTACCAGCGCGGGCAGCAGTAAACCGCTTCTTGAACCAAGGTGCCCATGTCACGACCCGGTCTGTTCATTTCGTTTGAAGGCATCGACGGTGCAGGCAAGTCCTCGCACATCGAAGGCCTGGCCGCGGCCTTCCGCACCCAAGGCCGCACGGTTACCGTGAGCCGCGAGCCGGGCGGCACGCCGCTGGCCGAAAAGCTGCGCGAGATGGTCCTGAACGACCCGATGGATGCGCTCACCGAGTCGCTGCTGATCTTTGCTGCCCGCCGCGACCACCTGCGCAATGTGATCGAGCCCGCTCTGGCCCGGGGCGACGTGGTGCTGTGCGACCGGTTCACCGATGCCACGTTTGCCTACCAGGGCGCAGGGCGGGGCTTCGATTTGGGTGTGCTATCAACTTTGGAGCGCCTGGCGCAGACGGGACTAGCGCCTGAGGCCAATTTGATGCGTGAACCCGATCTGACGGTGTGGTTTGACTTGGCACCGGAGGTGGCGGCCGAGCGCCTGGCTGGTGCGCGTGTGCCCGACCGCTTTGAGGCCCAGCCGGTCGAGTTCTTCCGCCGCGTGGCCCAGGGCTATGCCGACCGCGCCGCTGCAGCGCCCCAGCGTTTTGCGCGCCTGGACGCAGCGCAGGAGCGCCATCGCGTGTGGCAGCAGCTCACCAGCGTGTTCGTGCGCAAGGGCTGGCTGGCCATCATGGTGGCTACGCAGGGAGGGCCGCAATGAGCGAAGCCGCCGTGGCCCTGGCGCCCTGGATCTCAGCGCAGCGCGCCAGCCTGCTGGCCCAGCGCGGCCACGCGTGGCTGCTGCAGGGGCCGTCGGGCCTGGGGCAGTACGCCCTGGGGCTGGAGCTGGTGCGCGCATGGTTGTGCGACGCGCCGACAGAGCAGGGCGCCTGCGGCAATTGCGGCAGCTGCCACGCCATCGATGTGCGCACCCATGCCGACCTGTGCGTGCTGATGCCCGAGGTGCAGATGATGGCGTTGGGCTGGCCCCTGTCGGAAAAGGCCCAGGCCGATATCGACGACAAGAAGCGCAAGCCCAGCCGCGAGATCCGCGTGGAGGCCATGCGCGATGCGGTGGAGTTTTCGCAGCGCACCTCGGCGCGTGGCAAAGGCAAGGCCGTGCTGGTCTACCCGGCCGAGCAGATGAACCATGTCACGGCCAACGCGTTGCTCAAGACGCTGGAAGAGCCGCCCGGCGATGTGCGTTTTGTGCTGGCCAGCGAGGCTGCGCACCAACTGCTGCCCACCATCCGCAGCCGCTGCCTGGGCCACACCATGGTCTGGCCTGTGGAGGCCGACAGCTTGGTCTGGTTGCAGGCCCAGGGCGTGGCCCGGGATGCGGCAGTGTCGTTTCTGCGTGCAGCAGGCGGTCGGCCAGAGGATGCCCTGGCACTGGCACAGTCGGGCCGCAGCCCCCAAGCCTGGTCAGCTTTGCCCCAGGCGGTGGCGCGGGGTGATGTGACGGCCCTGGGCGACTGGGCCCCCGCCCAGGTGATCGACGCGCTGCAAAAGCTCTGCCGCGACCTGCTCGCCGCCAGCGTGGGCGCCGCGCCACGCTACTTTGCGCAAGCCGACCTGCCCAAGACGCCGCCGCTGGGCGCGCTCACGCGCTGGTCGCGGGCACTGGCCAAGGCCGCGCGCACGGCAGACCACCCGTTCAATGCCGGTCTCATGCTGGAGGCGCTTGTCGCCCAGGCGCGAAACACCCTACACTCCAAGCACTAAGCCGCACGCCCCCATCCATGAGCAGTCCATCCACCGCGCCCCGTCCCAGCGTCATGCAGCTGGCCATCAAGGAAAAGGCCGCGCTCTACGCCGCCTACATTCCTTTTTTTGCCGAAGGGGGCATTTTTGTGCCCACCCAGCGCGACTACAAGCTGGGCGACGACGTGTATGTGCTGTTGACCTTGCCCGAAGATACGCAGCGCTACCCTGTGGCAGGCCGCGTGGCCTGGGTCACGCCTGCGCGCGCTGCGGGCAACCGCACCCAAGGCGTGGGCATCCAGTTCCCCAAGGACGAAAAATCCCGCCAGCTCAAGGCCAAGATCGAAGAGTTGCTGGGAACTGCGCTGGGCTCGGACCGTCCTACCCAGACGATCTGACTGCGCCACCGCCGCCCCCGTGCCGACCCGCGCTGGCTGGTCGGCTTTTTTGTTTTCCATCACATGTTCACTGATTCGCACTGCCACCTCAACTTCCCGGAACTGGTCAGCCAGCTGCCCGCCATCCGCCAGGCCATGGCTGAGGCGCAGGTCACCCGGGCCCTGTGCATCTGCACCACCATGGAGGAGTTCGAGGGCGTGCACGCCCTGGCCCTGGCCCATGACAACTTCTGGAGCACGGTGGGCGTGCACCCCGACAACGAGGGCGTGACGGAACCCAGCGTGCAGGACCTGCTGGACCGCGCAGCCCTGCCCCGCGTGGTGGCGATTGGAGAAACGGGCCTCGACTACTACGGCATGGAAGACCGCAAGGGCGGGCGCAGCATTGCCGACCTGGAGTGGCAGCGCGACCGTTTCCGCACTCACATCCGGGCGGCGCGGGCCTGTGGCAAGCCGCTCATCATCCATACGCGCAGTGCCTCCGACGACACCTTGGCCATCCTGCGGGAAGAAGGCGAGGATGGCGCGGGCAACCTGGCGGGCGGTGTTTTCCACTGCTTTACCGAATCGATGCAGGTGGCGCGCGCAGCGCTGGACCTGGGCTACTACATCTCCTTTTCGGGCATCGTCACCTTCAAGAGCGCGCAGGAGCTGCGCGACGTGGTGGCCTTTGTCCCGCTGGATCGCATGCTCATCGAGACCGACAGCCCCTATCTGGCCCCGGTGCCCTACCGTGGCAAAACCAACAACCCGTCGTACGTGCCCCATGTGGCCCGGCAGGTGGCAGAGACCAAGGGCCTGGCGCTGGAGGTGGTGGCCGAGGCCACCAGCCGTAATTTCGACCGCTTGTTCCCGGGGGTGATGGCATGAGCCTGCAACGACGTTCTGTTCTGGCCGCTGTGGCACTGGGTGTGGTGTCTGCCCGTGCATGGGCGGGTGCCTACGAAGATTTTTTTGTGGCCGTCCTGAGGGATGACGGGGATGCGATCACGGCATTGTTGCGCCGGGGCTTTGACCCCAACACGCGCGACCCCAAGGGGCAGGTGGGGCTCACCATCGCTTTGCAGAACGGCGCCAACAAGGCCTTTGCGGCGCTGCTGGCATCGCGCAGGGTGAATGTGGAAGCCCGCAATGCCAAGGACGAAAGTCCGCTGATGATGGCTGCGATCAAGGGCAACGTAGAGGCAGTCAAGGCCCTCATCGCACGCGATGCCGACGTGAACAAGACGGGCTGGACGCCGTTGCACTACGCTGCGTCGGCAGGCTCGCCGCAGCATGCGGTCATCATTGCGCTGCTGCTCGAAAACCATGCCTACATCGATGCTGCATCACCCAACGGCACCACACCCCTGATGATGGCCGCGCACTACGGCTCCACGGAGGCCGTGCAGTTGCTGTTGGACGAAGGGGCAGACCCTACGCTCAAGAATCAGTTGGGGCTGACCGCCACCGATTTTGCTTTGCGAGTGAGCCGCACCGAGTCCGCCGAGAAGATCGCCACCGCCATTCGACGGCGCCAGCCCAACCGGGGCAAGTGGTAGCGGTGATGGATGGCGGAGGCGCGGTGGTGAGGGAAGGGACTCGGCTGCTGCGTTGAGGCTGGCGGTTGCCAGGCCCCCGGCCCAGCGCCCTGCTTACTCGGCGAGGGTTCCTGTGCCCGACGCAGCGCGTGTCTGCAAGCGCGCATACAGCCCGCCCTGCGCCATCAGGGCGCTGTGGGTGCCTTGCTCCGCGATCTGCCCGCGTTCCATCACCACCACCCGGTCGGCATGCTCGATGGTAGAGAGCCGGTGCGCAATCACCAGAGTGGTTCGGCCTTGCATCAGGCGCTGCAGGGCCTCCTGCACCAGGCGTTCAGACTCGGTGTCCAGGGCCGATGTTGCCTCGTCCAGGATGAGGATGGGGGCATCCTTGTACAGGGCCCGTGCAATGGCCAGCCGCTGGCGTTGCCCACCTGACAGTTGCGTGGCGTTGTGTCCCACGACCGTGTGGATCCCCTGGGGGAGGGCGGCCACATGCTCTGCCAGGTTGGCCGCGGCAAGGCACTGCTGCACGCGTGTTTCGTCCACCGCCTGACCCAGCGCCACGTTGGTGGCGATGGTGTCGTTGAACATCACGACATCCTGGCTCACCATGGCAAATTGCGAGCGCAGCGAAGCCAGGTCCCAATCCGGCAATGCCTGGCCGTCGACCGCGATAGTGCCCGCTGAGGGCATCACAAACCGGGGCAGCAGGTTGACCAAGGTGGTCTTGCCCGCGCCCGAGGGGCCCACCAGCGCCACGATCTCGCCCGGGGCGACCTGCAAGGTCACGCCGTTGAGCGCAGGTGCATGGTCGGCGCCAAACGACACGGTGACATTGCTCAGCGTGAGCGCACCCTGCACACGGTCCTTGCGGTAGGTGCCGCCGGTTTCTGCTCCCGTGTCGCCCAGAAGGCCCAGGCCGCGCTCCAGCGCGGCCACGCCCCGCGTGACGGGGCTGGCCACGTCGGCCAGGCGCCGGATGGGTGCGATGAGCATCAGCATGGCGGTGATGAACGATACGAACCCGCCCACGGTCACGTCTTTCGCATCGACCGCACCCCGGCTCTGCCACAACGCAATGCAGATGACCACAGACAGCGCGGCCGCGGCCAGCAACTGGGTCAGCGGTGTCATGGCTGCCGAGGCGATGGTGGATTTGATGGCCAGGCGGCGCAAGCTGTGGCTCAAGTCGGCAAAGCGCTGCGCCTGCCCGCCCTGCGCACCGTGCAAACGCACCATGCGGTGGGCCAGCACGTTCTCTTCGACCACATAGGCCAGCTCATCCGTGGCCTGCTGGCTGCTCTTGGTCAGGTGGTAAAGCCGCCGCGACAGGGTCTTCATGATCCAGGCCACTCCCGGAACGACCACCGCCACGATCAGCGTCAGTTGCCAGTTGAGGTACAGCAAATAGACCAGCAGCGCGATCAGCGTGAAACCATCGCGCGACAGGCCCAGCAACGCCTGCACCAGCAAGGTCGCCCCAGTCTGTACCTCGTACACCACGGTGTTGGAGAGAGCGCTGGCCGACTGGCGTGCAAACAGGCCCATCTCTGCCGCAAGAACACGGTCAAACAGCGCCTGGCGCAGCGTCAACATGCCCTCGTTGGCGATGCGCGCCAGCGCGTACTGGCCCACAAACTGGGCCACGCCACGCACAAAGAAAACCCCCAGGATCGCGAGGGGCACCATCCACAGTTGCAAGGTACCCTGGGTGAAGCCTTTGTCCAAGAGTGGTTGCAACAGGGCAGGTATCAGGGGCTCCGTGATGGCTCCCACCAGCGTGGCGACAATGGCCAGGCTCCAGGCCAGCCGCTGGCCGCCAAAATAGACCGATAGCCGCTTCAGTCGTGCCGTCAGGCTTGCGGGGGGAGGGGGGGCGTTGGCGGGCGCGGCGCCCGTGTCAGTGGCTTGCATGTGGCCCGGATTCTACGTTTGCGCTGCGCACTGCCTTGTGGCCTCGTGCCGCCGCGCACAGTTTGTCACAGGGGGGGCGCCGCTGTGTGTAACATTCGGGTTTGCCTTCAGGCACTTGTTCGGCCACTGCTGGATGCCAATGACCACAGATCGAATCTCCCAACACCCTTCTTCTGCAGCTCCGCTGCTTCCCCTGCGCCGCCGGTTGCTGGCCGCACTCATCGCATCACCCTCCATCCCCGCCCTGGCGCAGTTCCGCGTCGAGGTCACCGGCGTCGGGCTGACCCAGTTGCCTATCGCCATCGCACCGTTCCGCGGGGATGCGCAGTCCCCCCAAAAAATGGCAGCCATCGTGCAGGCCGACCTGGAGCGCAGTGGGCAGTTTCGCGCCGTCGACGCTACGGGCGCCGCGCTGGACGAAACCGCACGGCCCGACGTTGCGTTGTGGCGCCAGAAAAGTGCGGATTCTCTGGCCACCGGCAGTGTCACTCGCCTCGCGGACGGGCGCTTTGATGTGCGCTTTCGTCTGTGGGATGTGGTCAAGGGGCAAGATCTCGGCGGGCAGAGCTTTGTGGTCACGCAAGGTGACCTGCGCTTGGTGGCGCACCGCATTGCCGATTTCATCTACGAAAAGCTCACGGGTGAGCGCGGCATCTTCTCGACGCGCATCGCGTACGTGACCAAAACGGGTCCCCGCTACAGCTTGTGGGTGGCGGATGCAGATGGCGAGAACGCTCAGTCCGCCTTGTCCAGCCCCGAGCCTATTATTTCGCCCGCATGGTCGCCCAATGGAGGTCAACTGGCCTACGTGTCTTTCGAGTCGCGCAAACCCGTTGTCTATGTGCATGACGTGGCCACAGGCCGGCGGCGCTTGATCGCGAATTTCCGTGGCTCCAACAGTGCACCCGCCTGGGCGCCCGACGGCCGCACGCTCGCGGTTACCCTGAGCCGGGATGGCGGTTCGCAGCTGTACACCATCGATGCCAATGGCGGTGAGCCCCGCAGGCTGATGCAGAGCGCCGGCATCGACACCGAACCCGTGTTCTCGGGCGACGGCCGCAGCATCTTCTTTGTGAGCGACCGGGGCGGTGCGCCCCAGATCTACAAGGTGGGCGCGTCGGGGGGCAATGCCGAGCGTGTGACCTTCACGGGCACCTACAACATCTCTCCCAGCGTCAGCCCGGATGGTCGCTGGCTGGCCTACATCTCCCGCGTGGGTGGCGCCTTCAAGCTCCATGTCATGGACTTGTCCACCGGCACCACCAACGCCGTGACCGACACGACGACAGACGAAAACCCGAGCTTTGCGCCCAACAGCCGTCTCATCGTTTACGCCACGCAGCAGCAAGGCCGTGAAGCCCTCATGACCACCACGCTGGACGGCAAGATCAAGGCTCGCCTGGCGGGTCAGGCGGGTGATATCCGCGAACCGGACTGGGGTCCGTTTCAAAAGCAATGAACTTATCTGCACTTTCAGTTACCAAGCCTTCAGGAGAAATTTGGATGATCAAACGTTTTACCCTTGCCCTTACCGTCGTCGCTCTCATGGCGGGTTGCAGTTCTGGCGTGAAGCTGGACGATGTGCCGGTCGAAGACAAAAACGCCACCTCCACCATGGGCGGAGCCAACGGCGGTGCCAACTCCGGCCAGTCGTCGCAAAGTGGCGTCACGGGCGTGGACCTGAGCCAATCCGGCCGTGACGGTGCGGGTCCTGTCGGTGTCGCGCGCATCGTGTACTTTGATTACGACAGCTACGTGATCAAGCCCGAGTTCCAATCCCTGATCGAAGCGCACTCCCGTTTCATCAAGGCGGCTCCCAACCGCAAGGTCATGATCGAAGGCCACACCGATGATCGTGGCGGCCGCGAATACAACCTGGCTCTGGGCCAGAAGCGTGCAGAAGCTGTGCGTCGTTCGCTGGGCTTGCTGGGCGTGCCCGACAGCCAGGTTGAAGCCGTGAGTTTTGGCAAGGAAAAGCCTGCAGCACAAGGCAGTACAGAAGATGCGCGTGCCCAAAACCGCCGTGCTGAACTGTCGTACCGTTGATGCGACCCGCTGTACCGGTTTTCTCGCTGAAGGCGGTGGCGATGGCGGCGTTGCTCGCAGTGCCGCTGTCTTCAGCCCACGCTGCCATATTTGAAGATGGTGAGGCGCGACGGGCCATCCTGGAGATGCGGCAACGCGTTGATGGGCTGCAATCGTCTCAGCAACGGTCTGCTGAAGAGGTTCGCAGGCTTGGTGAAGAAAATGCCCAGTTGCGCCGCAGTCTGCTGGACTTGCAGACGCAGATCGAAGCCCTGCGCGCTGAGCAGGCCAAGCTCAACGGCCAGAACGAGCAGCTCTTGCGTGATGTGGGCGAACTGCAGCGCCGCCAGAAAGATATCGCACAGGGCGTGGACGAGCGGTTGCGTCAATTCGAGCCCATCAAAGTCAATGTGGACGGCCGCGAGTTTCCGGCAGACCCCGCTGAAAAGCGTGACTTTGAGGCGGCCCTGACTGTCTTTCGCTCCGGCAAATTCCCAGACGCAAGCGCCGCTTTCGCTGGTTTTGTGCGGCAGTATCCACGCAGCGGCTACGTGCCTTCCGCTCGGTTCTGGTTGGGCAATGCCCAATACGCCACCCGTGAGTACAAGGAAGCGATTGGCAACTTCAAGCAGATGTTGACCGATGCTCCCACGCACGCCCGTGCGCCCGAGGCCGCGCTGTCCATCGCCAATTGCCAGATTGAGCTCAAAGACACACGTACTGCGCGCAAGACGTTGGAAGACCTGCTGCGCGCTTACCCTCAGTCCGAAGCAGCCGTGGCCGCCAAAGAGCGCTTGTCGCGACTCAAGTAATGGGGGGCGAGGTGGCTTTGGCACTGCATAGTGCGCCAGATGCTGGTGCGGAGGATGCGCTGGAGCGCCGTTTTGGCGGGCTTCAGCGGCTTTATGGAGTGCAGGGCGCTGCCAGAATCCGCTCCGCTCATGTGGCCGTGGTGGGTATTGGTGGGGTCGGCTCCTGGGCTGCGGAGGCCTTGGCGCGCAGCGGCGTTGCGCAAATCACGCTGATTGACCTGGACCACGTGGCCGAGTCCAACATCAATCGACAAATCCATGCACTGACCGGCACCATGGGGCAGGCAAAGGTTTTGGCCATGCGTGATCGCATCGCGCAAATCCATCCAGGGTGTGTTGTCCATTGCGTTGAGGAGTTTGTGGAGCCCGGAAACTGGCCGGGTTTACTGCAAATGCCGATAGACGCACTCATTGATGCCTGTGACCAAATCAAGGCCAAGACCGCGATGTCCGTTTGGGCCAAGACCCTTGGTGTGCTGCATATAGCGGTGGGTGCAGCAGGTGGCAAGCGGCACGCACACAAGGTGGATGTGGACGATCTTGCGCAGGTCACTCACGACCCGCTGTTGGCGCAACTACGCTATCAGATGCGCAAACACCATGGTGCCCCGCGTGAGGGTAAGAAGATAGGGGTCCCCTGTGTTTTCAGTCGAGAGGCCGTGGCGCCGCCAGATGCCTCCTGCAACATCGATGGGGATGGCTCCTTGAACTGCCACGGCTACGGCTCGGTGGTTGCTGTGACTGCTACCTTCGGCCAATGCGCGGCGGGCTGGGTGCTCGACAAACTTGCAACGGATTCCAAGTTGATCGGAAAAAAGACGCTATAATCCAAGGCTTTGCAGCAATCGACGCGATGGCTGCAATCGGTTGGGACGTTAGCTCAGTTGGTAGAGCAGCGGACTTTTAATCCGTTGGTCACAAGTTCGAATCTTGTACGTCCTACCACTTAAAATCCAATGAAATCAAGGCCTTAGCGCATCCGCGCCAAGGCCTTTTTTCTTTGACTTCTCGAAAAAATTCGGGATTGGTGCAAAAGTGGTGCACGCGGAAACTCAACGCCAGTCGATCTTCCAAAGAAAGGACATCGGGTGGCAAGCATCAAGAAACGCGGCGAGTACTGGAGAGCACAAGTTCGCCGCAAAGGGTATCCGGCAATCTCTCGGACCTTCGACACGAAACTCCAAGCTGAGACATGGGCGAGAGCCACTGAGGGCTCTATGGATCAGGGCGTTTTCCGAACTCTCGGTGACGCTGAAAAAATGACCTTGGCAGAGGCGCTGGAGCGCTACTGGCGGGAGATTGGTTCTGCTAAGAGCTATCCCAAGCAAGAGCATCAGCGAATCCGGCACTGGCAAGCGCAGCCGCTGGCACAAAGGTACCTTTCCAATTTGCGGGGGGTAGATTTCGCCGCTTATCGGGATGCTCGACGCAAGGTAGGACGCGCCGAGAACACCGTCAGGTTAGAACTGCAACTGGTTGCCCACCTGTTCAATGTTGCGCGCAAAGAATGGGGCATGGAGGGCTTATTGAACCCGCTCAACGACATTCGGAAGCCTTCGGGCTCTAGTGAGCGTGACAGACGCCTGATGGCTGGGGAGTTTGAGGCGCTGGCCGCTGAACTGGCCAGGAATGGAAATCCCTGGATCCTTCCGGCTTTTGAACTGGCAATTGAAACGACTCTGCGTCAGGGAATGCTATTCAAGCTGGAGCGGGCCTGGTTGGATGCATCAGGTCGCTTCTTCCGTGTTCCGCGCGAGCACCAGGGCAAAGGCAATAAAGCCGTGCCAGCGTTCGTGGTCCTGTCCAGTCGTGCTGCTGAAATTGTCGAGGCCCTGCCTGAGTGCAAATCAGGCGAGCGTGCGGGCAAACTGCTGGGCTGTTCTCAGAATGCAGTGTCTGTTGCTTGGAAACGTGCGCTTGCAGTTGCGCGGCGTCGCTATGAGGAAGCGGAGCAGGCTGCAGGCCGTTCCCCTATGGCTGGGCACTTGCAGGGCCTCCGCTGGCATGACCTGAGACACGAAGGGGCCTCGCGTTTGTTTGAGCGTGGGCTGAATCCCATGGAGGCTTCGGCTGTGACGGGCCATCGCAGTTTGAACATGCTGCGTCGATACGTCCACCTATCACCGGCTCAGCTGATCAGTAAGCTAGGGTGAAGGAGTGTGAGTCGGAGGATCTATGCTGTGGTACATCCTAGACTTTTGCTCTCAGTGTTGGGTACTGCGTATGCAGGACAATCGTGAACAGGCAGTCCAACCATACCAATAGCTTATGACCGACCTCGAACGTATTGGCTTCTCAAGTGTTAGCCTTGTCCGGCAAGGCGAGCATCGCTTCTACTCTCTTACCCTCCCCAGCGAGCTCCTTGCAGAAACCAGCTTCGTAATTGCGCGCGATGAGGATCCGGTTAAAGGTTTCCAGCGCGAACTCGACGAGAAGCGAGCTCGAGAAATTGCAGCCTACATCGACAGCGGTCTTGGGACTATCCCCAGCGCAATCATTTTGTCTGCGCAACCCGATGCGGAGCTGGAATATGACAGTTCCCGAAAGAGCCTGAGCTTTAAACCGATCCGAAAGGCATTCCTAATTATTGACGGTCAACATCGTGTCTATGGGTTCATGCTCGCGGAGAAAGCGTTTCGCGTCCCCGTAATCATCTACACCGGTCTGTCTCGGCGAGACGAGACGCGACTGTTCATAGACATAAACTCCAAACAGAAAGGCGTACCAGCAGAGCTCCTACTTGATATTAAAAAGCTTGCCGAGTACGAGAAGGACGAGGAAGCGCTTCTTCGAGAGATTTTTGATACCTTCATGCAAGAGCCCTCTAGCGCCCTGTACGGCAAACTTGCACCCGCTTCGAAGGCACCGGGAAAGATTTCCCGTTCCGTCTTCAACACAGCGCTCAAACCGCTGGTTCGCGTTTTCGGCGAAAAGAGCCAAGACGAGCTGTACGAAATCCTTAACGCTTATTTCGTTGCGCTCGTGGAGGGCGTGCTTCGTAGACACCAACTAGTCGACCTGCTAGTCAATGCGATATTCTTTCGCGCGTCGTGCGCCTTCTTTCTCATCGTCGCCCCAAAAGTGAAAGACCGATTCGGCGCAATTTATACCGTCGACAACTTTCACTACTTTCTCGAACAGGTCGGGGGAAACATAAAAATTGGTAAGCTGAAGGGTACCGGCAGCGCATACAAACCGATCGTTGATGCCTTAGAAGACGCGTTGAAGGGCAGCTTCCAACTCTGATGACAGCTTTACGCGTCCTATTGCAAAGCGCGCGTTTGCCGCTGTTTCAGTCAGGTTTAAGTTCTGCACTGGACGTCAAGGCATGGTTGGCAAACCAGAATTATTACTTCAGTCAGGACATATCCGGGGCATCTTTCGTCCTTCGCGCATCTGATCCTGAGCAGCTAAAGCAGGCACTCGCGAATGATCTTAATCGCCTCGCTTCTGCTGCATTCGAGAGTGCCGCAGGCATCGCACCGGACCCTGTCTTACCTCGAAGTCTTGCCTGGGGTTCGGTGCGTTCTTACTACTCAGCATTCTTTGCTGCACACGCTTTTATGCGTCTGTTTGGCAAAGCTTGCATTCAATTGGACAAAGAGCATGTCGATCAAGTCCTCAACGCTGCCCAAGTTATGGGCAGGTCTGGTGGCCTAACGGCACTGGACTCAGGCTTCTTTGCTGCCACGATTGATCCCAATTTCGAAAATGTAACTTTCAGCCGGCTCAAAGATTCACACCGCGATACTTGGGCGACCCTAGTAACGGTAATCGAGGAGCTAGAGATGTCGCTCCCTTCTACAACTGCACTCAGCAGCCATAAGGTTGAGGCGTCAGCGCTGCTTTCGAACCTCAAGGGGCAATTGACCCGTTCGGGGTCAACGAAGGGTAATTGGCTATCCACTATGAGGAATTCCATTAATTATCGCCAATCGCATGGGACTTGGTTTCCATACAGCAAGTTGGCAGACCCTGCCATGCTGGAGTCAGCGGCTCGTGCGTGGAAGTCTCATCCTAGCTCCGGAGCAAACACGGTGCAGAGTGAATTGGACTGTTTTTTCCAAGCGTCCATTGGATTGGTAGCGCTCGTTCGTGAGTTAACCTCAGCGGCAGCTGCACTGAATTCACCTCTTAACCCAATATTCGTGAACGGTTGTCTCAAGCTCCTCAACGAAGCGAAGAAACCGCGAAGCGCGACCACGCGGCAACCCTAAAAATGTGTTAAAGGGGTAGTTGCGCAGTGCACATCTGCTTCTGACTGATCGATGCGAAATGAGCGGGCATGTCATTCGGTTGTTCACGTTTCAGTAATCACTGTTCTGAATTTCTGGAAGGCGCGTGAGAGCTCTACCACCTCACAAAGGACGCAAATGGATCTCGACAGGATGCTTAACAAGAGGGACAGAATTTATGTCCAGAAAATTCCGCCGGGTACCCCAGCGGGCACGACAATAAATATACATTTAAGTGGCGTGAAGGGGAAAATGCTTAATGGCAGTGGTGTTGCTCTGACACTGCCTTTTCAGCAGCCTGGCCAAAAGAAAAAGGAAAGATTCTCTGTATTGCAAATTGATTTTGATGAAAAATATTTTTTCGATGAAATTGAGATTAATTTGACTACCGCAAAAATTCGTTGTACGGGTAGAATAAATTCGCCGATAGTGACAAGCAATTTTGTCTTAAATGGTAGCAGGTCTACGCTTACTACGTTTTATAAGAGAAAGAGTAAAGAGAAGATTTTGCATGCATATTTTGGCCTTGCAGGAAGTCATTTTCTTGGTATAGATAGCGCCCTAACCAGATACGATCAAGTATTTTGTGTGGACACCAACTGCGGAATTGGTGCATCTGGGGAGAAGATTTCGGTTACTTCTGCGATCATCGGAAGGCCTATGAATATTGCTGACAGCGCAATTTCATTGGGTGATGTTATTGATTATCAATGTGTTGCGCCAATGCCCTCGGGGAATCCGGAAATTGAGGGTATATGGAGGTGCTTTGCTCATGTCTATAAAGAAAACCCTCATTTGCTTGGAAAGAAGACTGCGCTAATTACCGACACAGAATACAGTCTAATAAAGTCATGGCAGAGTAGGGAGCTGCCTTTTTTTGATGGGTATATGCTTCCTGAGGGTATTGACATTTTTTATGCCACGTCGGACGCCGGTAGTGACGAATTTTTTGTGAATCGTCTAATAAAGACTTGTGATCAGCGAAATGACGCAAAAATTGGTAGCGTGAAATAGTCTTGGTGAGAGTCTCAGGTCGAAACAGGTCGTGGACCGCTCGCATTCGAGCGTTAGATGAAAAAAGTGGCATCAGAACTCGTTCTCATGCCACTTTTCTATTGCTGCGACGACCTTAAAAAGGTCGCTAGGCCATCAATGGTCAAACCGACGACCTTAAACAGGTCGCGGAAGCGCGTATTCTGCGATTCTTGCTTGCTGCTTTTCGTATTTTTCTTTGTATTTGACCCAACGAGCATGGAAGGAAAGATGGGCAACCATCTCCTTTTCATAGACTTCAATTAGTGAGTCAAAAAGCCTTTTTGCATTGCGCAGTTTGTGAAACTTCTGCTCTCCCACGAAATAGAGTCGGTATGGGATGAAGAAAAATAACCTCTTTACTCTCCTATCGATGTTTCCCGGTCGAATAGGAGCAGTGGGCTCGGAGCATGGGGGACTAATTTCAAAAAGCGGGTACACGGCACTCCATCCAAAGTTTTCATCCGTCCATGCGCTGATAGTACTCTCCTGAAGGTTTTTTATTTCCCCACTTTCCTCCTTGATGAACTGGCGTGCAAAAATAATCGCGTCTTTAAAAAACTCCTTTTTTTGCTCTTCCGATAGCATTTTGTCGGCGGTCTTTTTGAATCCAAGCATTAATGCTTTGAACCCTTCTCCTTGGCCGATATATTTCCATTGCAGCCGCTCAGAGACAGCTGCGGCAGCGATCTGCACCAGTTCTAAATTATGAATTTTGCTCTGTAATCTGCTGGCTTCCGCTTGAGCAAGGCGGGCTGAGCTTTCTGCGTCTCTAGCACGACCTTCAAGCATCACATCTGCAAGTGCATCACCCATTCCCATATGAGACTCCTTTGTATTTCAATCTTGCTCATTTAAGCTCGAGCAAAGCTGTTCAAACAACTCATCCTCTACCTGATTCAGCCAGGCTTCCAGCTCCAAGCCGCGCAGGCCCCGAGCGGGTGCAGCATCGACGCCAAACTGCAGGACCAGAGCCTGCAGTGTGATCTGCATTTCTTCGTCGCTCCTCGTCACCATTACTTACCCCTTTCTTTGTGTACCGGGCCCCTAGATTCCGAGCCGGATCAACATATGTCTGTTGCCCGTGCAAGCGGCCTTTGCTTGCACCGTTCCCCTGAGTTCTTCGCCGTGCCATTAGCGGTGCCGGGATTGGGTTCCGGAGTGGGGAGGGTTTGTAAAGCGAAGCTTTATGGATTCCCCACGCAGAAACCCAAAGCGCCAGCGGCGCGGTCCTGGCTTAGCGTTGGCCGAAGAGGCGAAGAAATCAGGGGAATGGTGCAGGGCGCACCTTTTGACGGGCAGCAGACAGCCGCGCGGCGACTGAGCGCCTCTCGCCGCCCTCCGGGCGGCACTGACTCCGCGCCGGCGCGGTCCGCCGCAAGTGCGGCTACCGAACCCAGGGCGTCCGCCTGCGGTCGCCCTGCCCCCTGGGGGTGAGGCGCAGCCGAGGGGGATGGCCATGGCCTTCCCCCTGCATGAGGGATCGTTAGGCGGCCCATGGGCTGCTGGAGACCGCTGGCGGGCTCCACCCGCAGGGCCAGAGCCCGGCCCCGCGCTTGCGCGGGGACATGCACGGTCACTCACAGCAACCGATGCATCGCGAGGCCGCGAACCACTGCGACAACAGCGGAGGTATATAGCCCGAGCGCAATAAACCCGAGAAAAAACACCCCGCTCCATCCTGTCGTGAATATAAATCTCCAACCGAATGAGATTCCCCGCTGACGTTCTAACTCAATTACTTTGGCCTTCAGGATGTCGCATTCATTCTCAAGAGATTTTTTCTGCTCGGTTTCTTCTTTTTTCTCATTTTCTCTGATGACAAGGTTTTCGCGCTCAATTTTCCAGAGGTCCCACGATTCTCGGGCTACTGCCTCTGCAGATAAATCTGATTTTGCTAGACGCAAATAGTGTGTTAGCGCAAATTCAAGCACTGCGCTTCTGAATTTCGGCTCTGGCCAATCTATAGGCTCGTCCTGAAAATCATATAACTTCAAGCACCCCAACATATCCCCTGGTGTTTTTCTCGCGGCATCTAGTCGGGCAAACAGCACCATATTGATTAGAAAGAATATCGGGCCGTGCACATGCGTTCTTTGACCCCTTCGATGCTCTTCTTGTGAAAGTAAAAGGTGCGCACATTCATGCAGATAGACTGAAATAAGTCCGTCTTTCCGCCAAAACCTGGAAGAAATACATAAGTCGATGCTCCACTCGTAGTTTAGTCGATCGTGGCGGCCTGCATACTCGGAAAGAGGCATAATTCTGACTCCTGGCACTTTCTCGAATCGACTTGATTCAACGGACTCTGCAAGCATGTTGTTGAGCCACTGCGTTTTGCACTCATCTGCCTGGACCAGATGCTTAATCAGCACTGGCGCATTCATAATTCAATCACCATGCTCGATTTTGCTTCTCCGCTATGGTCGTCCGGAGAGCCCTGACTCGGCGGGTTATTTGAAGAGTCTGGATCGACCTGATGTGCACGCACGAGGAACCCCAACATATCGTCTAGTTCAAAGACCATATTTTGATCGATCCACAATGAAAAATCGTGCATATCCTCATCGATCCCATGCTCAAGAAGCTTTAGGATTGACTCAGGAAATTCACCAAAACGACCGGGCGAGAGCCAATCAATAACAATAGCTTCGCGAGCTGTCGAATGAAGCTCGGGATATTTCTCAAGAAGCATATCGTTTGCGGACTTGAATTTCGTCATTCGCGTTAGCTTTGTGTTTCGTTCGGCCCATAGGCATGCCAGATAGCATGCTCGCTCAGTTTTTGGTTTGTCGCGCGTTAGGAGTAAATATTTTGCAAGGTTTTCCATATCCTGCTGTCGTTCGGGGTATTCATCGTCCAGCCAGATTTTCACCAAATCTGACTCTGAATAATAAACAATACTTTCCTCCCACCAGTCTTTGTTCAGGCTCAGAGTCAAGATATTTTCTTGTTTTAGGTTGCAGTCGTATACATCAAATCCAGTCGGTGCGCCAGGCTGAAATTCAGCACCCCAGATCGACATGCGCTGCTCTTTGGTCAGGTTGCGTTGGGTAACAATGAAGTCCATGATTAAATTTCTCGCTGAATTGAGTTAATTGGAAAGTATTCTTCGATGCCCGCCATCAGGCGGGCTGTTTCGGCTGGGAGTTTGAACAGTTCCTTTACGGCCTCACCGTAGCTGGTTGGTGCTGAAACCGTTTTCCAAGAGCATTTGTCTCCGCGTCGATAAACCCGGCGTTGAATAACCCATTTTTCTTCAGAATTAAGATCTGAATTCATAGTCATTTGCTTTTTTCCTTTCGGGTTTCTTTGTGGCTCCTTGCCGCTCACGCGCGGCCTGATGCTGCGCGCGGGCCAGCATGGCGGTCGTGCTGTTGTTGGTAGGCGGCGTTGAGACGGGGTCCGAGTGCAACGTGTTGGCCAGTTCCAACTCGACGGCTCGGGCCTCCTTGCGCAGCTCGGCTATGAGCTGCTTTGCCTCCTGCTCCGCGGCTTGGTGCTGCGCCAGGTCCTCGGCGCGCCGCGAACGCGCGCCACGCCGCAGCCTGGCCGCCCCGGCAGGCCCGAGGTGCACGCCCGGGGTGCGGTCAATACCCTGCTCACGGAGGCTCCGGTGGTCCACGCGGGCCGCGAAGCCCGCCGCTGAGAGGGCCTCATTAGTGAGCCTCGCCAGCAGTTCGCGGGTGGAAAGCAGCCAGTCCAGCGGCATGAGGGTTTTGGTTTTCCTCGACCCGCCTGTTTCTGGCTTTTTGCCTTTCGGTGCAGCCCTTGAAAACCAAAGTTCTGGGGACCGATCGTGGCCGTCCAGGACCCTTTCGCTGACCATTAGATGGCAATGCGGATTGATCCCTTTTCCCGCGTGAATAGCCATGAGAAAGGGGAGCGGTTCGCCCGGGGCAGTGCGCGATACGCGCTCGCAAAACTCGCGAGCTAGCGCTACGCGCTGCCCGTGGCTTAGTTCGCGCGGCAGCGCAAATTCAAGGCTCTTAAACAGGCGTCCGTTTGCGCGTTCGTGCGCATCGCAGGCAGACCAGTAGGAAAGACGCTGACGTGGGCCTGCAGCCCATGCAGGCATGTTGCCGGCGTGGCTGAAAACGCACGGGTCATGGCCAGCCTTGGCATACCTGCCAAGGCGCTGAAGGTAACTCGCCGCCGCGGCGGCGGACGCACCGCTAGCGCGCGAGATCGTGCGGGCGCGGATATGGTAGAGCGCCATCGCTCACCTCGCGGCGTGCCGCAGGCAGGAGGTACAGGAGGCGGCACGCCTCCTGTCGCAAATGAGTTTGGCGTAGCCAAACTCGTATGTTGCGCCCTTCGCTTGAAAAGCGAACGGGAGTTGAGCGCGGCGCTTCATACCGAGCCTCCTTCAGCATGAAGCGCCGCGCCCACCGCAGACACGCCAGCGCCGGGAGGTGCTGGCGTGGCAGGCGGGGTGACGGCTAGGGGCGGCAGACCGAATGCAGCGCGATCGTCCGGGCGGGTTAGCCAGGCCGAGAAGGAGCGCCCCTGTACGCTGATCTGAGCCACGCCCGAGGCTCCGAGAAGGTCGAGCAAAAAAGCGCCAGCTAGCACTTTGCGCCGCGTGTCGTTGGCACGCGCAGCCTTGCTCGCGGAGGCCTTCGCACGAGCCTCGGCCGCACGCTGTTCGGCCTGCAGGCGCGCTAGGCGCTGCTGCAGATCCTGGATCTTCTTTTGTCGAGGTGCGCCGCTCATTTGTTCACCCCCCGGACTTCGCGACGCAGCCGCTCGGCCAATTCGCGCACCGCTCTGGGCGCGGGCACGTGCTGCCTTTCACGCGTCGGCGGCTCTTCCGCATGCCGAATCTCGGCCTCGCGCAGCCGCAGCGCTGCCTCGTCGAGGTGGTAGTACCACAAGCCCACCCCGCGGGCCGTGGCCTCTCTGGCCAGCCGCGCCGCCAGAGCGCGCGGGTTTCTGATCCCGCCGGGGCCGCGCCCCCGCGCCCTGAGTTGACCAGCCAACTCATCCACGATGGCTTGGCCCTCGGGGTGGTAGCTCAGCAGATTTTCGAGGTGCTCTTTTTCTGACTGGCTCAGTGCCGATCCTTCTGAAAAACAGAGGGGAGGGGCCGCGCTGCGCGCGGCGTTGTTGTTGTTGTTGTTGTTGTTTTTAGTATTAACAACAACTAACAACTTACGAGTTTCTCCAGCTCCCTCGATTTGTGGACAACTTTTTGCAGGGAGGGTGCTCATGCTGCGCCTCCCTTGGGCTGCAGCGTGTCCTTTCGCGGACGCCCGCCGCGTCGATGCGCGGGAGCGGCCTCTGCCAGGCCGCGTACCCAGTCGCGATATTGCCCCGCAGTCCAGCGCACGAGTCGATTCTTTTCAAGGACGGGTTTCGGCAAAACGCCGCGCGCCCGGGCGCTGTAGACACTATCAAGCGATTGCTCGCACAGGGCCGCCCAGTGCTTCGGGCTGATGAGTGTTGAGTCATCAAGCGCCGCAAAGGCCCTCAGAAAGTTGCTGTCGTCGATTGGTTGTTTCTTGCCTGCCATGGTGTCGGTTGTCATGAGTGGTTGACAAACCGATGGTCGTCAACCAGCATCCGACCCACTATCCCGAACTTTTCGAGAAACTTGGAAAAATGACGCAAGTCCCCCGCGCGATTGCAGATCAGGTACTGGCTGAGACTCAGCATGTCGCCAAGACGGCCAAGGAGAGAAGCGGCCTAACCAACGTGCAGCTTGAATCTGCGCTGTGCGACTTGGATAAGCAAAAAAAATCTGAGGGAAGCCGCTTCAGCGAGCTGCTCAATGGTCGTAGAAGTGCATGCCGTGGCCTGGTAGGAATGCATAACGAATTCGTGGCGGCCGGTTACATCGACCCTCCTGGCGATGACTTTGGCATCATCACGAGCAACGAGGCGCGCCGCTCACGGGAGGTTGACTTTGCGGCGGAGGCCAAAAAAGCCGAAAACTTTTATAAGGCACGCAACAAAGCTGCGCAGGCCTTGCAAGAACTGGCTGAAGTCATGGCGCACCCTTTGACTCCTGACCCCGATCGCCATAGCTACCAACCATCGCGCTTTCTTTTTTCGCTGCTGCGGAACTACTATCTGCGCGAGGTGGACAGGGTTGAGGCGACGGCAGCAGAACAGGTCGATCGGCTAGCGGGCTGGGTCTCTGACATGTCCTTCATGTCCACTAGTGGATGGGACTGGTCGAAGTCAAAGAGTGGTGCAAAAGTGGTGCACTCAGAGCCAAAATTGAAGCCGAAGGTAGATGAGTGACGAGGGATGTAGAAGAGAAAAAATCATTGTTGATCAACGACTTATCATGCAAAATGACGATTGATCATTGGCGTTGATTCTGGCTTTTAATCCGTTGGTCACAAGTTCGAATCTTGTACGTCCTACCACCCGATTCAAAATGCGCTCATGAGTGCGTTTGTTGCCAAAAGCCTCCCTCGGGAGGCTTTTGTTTTTGGCGGTGAGGTCGGCGCCAGTTACTGGGCCGTCATGTCTCGTGACTGGCGTGCTTGGCCACGGCCCAGCGGATATCAGTGGGGGGGGGCGTTCGTCTCAGCCGGTGGTGCGAAAAGGTCCCAGCTGGCCATGAACAAGGCCGCTATCACGGGCCCGATCACAAACCCAGTCAGGCCGAACAAGGCCATGCCGCCGAGGGTGGAGATCAGCACGATGTAGTCGGGCATCTTGGTGTCCTTGCCCACCAGGATGGGGCGCAAGATATTGTCGACGAGCCCGATCACGAAGACGCCAAACGCCGTCAACACCACTCCCTGCCACACGGCGCCGGTTGCCAGAAAGTAGATGGCCACCGGCACCCAGATCAGCCCGGCACCCACGGCCGGCAGCAGCGACAGGAAGGCCATAAGGACACCCCACAGTACCGGCCCCTGGATGCCCAAGACCCAGAAAATCATGCCGCCCAGTGCGCCCTGAGAGGCGGCCACCACGATGTTGCCTTTGACCGTGGCCCGGATCACGGTGGTGAACTTGGTGACCAGCTGGCGCTTATGGGTCTCTTCCAGAGGGGTTGCCTGACCGATGTGCACCGCCAGGCTGGCGCCGTCGCGCAGCAGGAAGAACAGCAGATACAGCATGATGCCGAAACTGACGATGAACTCCAGCGTGTTTTGCCCGATGCTGAGCGCTTGGGTCGCTACAAATTGACTGGCCTGCACGGCAAAGGATGAAAGTTTTTGTTGCAGCTCTACCGCGCTGGTGAGCTGCAGGCGGTCGAGCAGACCGGCGGCCCAGGCTGGCAACGCCGCTATGACCTGTTGCAGGTAAAGCCCAAAATTGATCTGTCCGGAGCGTACCCGTTCATAGATTGCTGTAGCTTCCTGAATCAACGATACCGTGATGGCTGCCATGGGCAAGATCACCACCACCAAACACAATCCGAGTGTGCACAACGCAGCCAGCGTGGGCCGTTTGGGCATTCTTTTCAGCAGTTTGCGGTGCAGGGGGGCAAAAAGAATTGCAAGGATGACGCCCCAGAAAACGGCGCCGTGGAACTGCCACAGGATGGCACCGAATGCGACGGTGACAAGGGCAAGCAGCAGCAAAAAGGCTTTGTCCTGAAGGTGGTGGTGCGGCATGTAATGAGCGTTGCAACGGGATACCCGGAATGTACGCGAGGCGCTGATCAGCGCTGCCTTTTTGCGCTGCGCGGAAATGG
Organism: Acidovorax sp. Root70; assembly: GCF_001428225.1. NCBI lineage: Bacteria > Pseudomonadati > Pseudomonadota > Betaproteobacteria > Burkholderiales > Comamonadaceae > Acidovorax > Acidovorax sp. Root70. The sequence goes on along the minus strand of NZ_LMHQ01000029.1, from coordinate 55,570 downwards.
CCTGTATCCAAGCTTTTGAGGGTGGACGTCCGTTCGGTGGCACAATGTCGGCCGTACCAAGGCCCTTCCCCAGCCACAGTCGCATCCGCCAACCGGTTCAGCCGTGTCGCGGAAGGTTTCTCAACCAGCTAATGCTTTCCCAAGGAAAGCGGAGGTCAGCGGAATATGAGCGATACGACATCCGTCTATCAAGCCTACCAAGGCAATACTTACCTCTTCGGCGGCAATGCGCCCTATGTCGAAGAGATGTACGAAAACTACCTGGCTAATCCCGGTAGCGTCCCCGACACGTGGCGCGAGTACTTTGATGCGCTGCAGCACGTTCCCGCGGTGGATGGCAGCAACGCCAAAGACGTTCCGCACCTGCCCGTCATCAATGCCTTTGCCGAGCGCGCCAAGCAAGGCGGCACCAAGGTCGTGGTTGCCACCGGCGCTGATTCTGAACTGGGCCGCAAGCGCACCGCCGTTCAGCAGCTGATCGCCGCTTACCGCAACGTGGGCCAGCGTTGGGCCGATCTGGATCCCCTCAAGCGCACGGAGCGTCCCGCGATTCCTGAGCTGGAACCCTCGTTCTACGGCTTCAGCGACGCTGACCAGGAAACCGTGTTCAACACCAGCAACACGTTCTTCGGCAAGGAGTCGATGACGCTGCGTGAGCTGATCAATGCGCTGCGTGAAACGTACTGCGGCTCCATCGGCGCCGAATACATGTATGCCACCGACCAGAACCAGAAGCGCTGGTGGCAGGAAAAGCTGGAAAAGATCCGCAGCAAGCCCAGCTTTGGTGCCGACAAGAAAAAGCAAATCCTTGATCGCTTGACGGCTGCTGAAGGCCTCGAGCGCTTTTTGCACACCAAGTACGTGGGCCAGAAGCGCTTTTCTCTGGAAGGCGGCGAGAGCTTCATCGCTGCAATGGACGAGCTCATCCAGTCTGCTGGCGCGAAGGGCGTGCAGGAGATCGTGATCGGCATGGCCCACCGTGGCCGCTTGAACGTGCTCGTCAACTCGCTGGGCAAGATGCCCAAAGACCTGTTTGCAGAGTTCGATCACACCGCCCCCGAAGACCTGCCTGCAGGTGACGTGAAGTACCACCAGGGCTTCAGCTCGGACGTGACCACCCCTGGCGGCCCCGTTCACCTGTCGCTGGCGTTCAACCCTTCGCACCTGGAAATCGTCAATCCTGTGGTCGAAGGCTCGGTGCGCGCGCGCATGGACCGTCGTGCTGACCCCCATGGCAAGCAGGTTCTGCCTGTGCTGGTGCACGGCGATGCCGCCTTTGCAGGCCAGGGTGTCAACCAGGAAACCCTGGCGCTGGCCCAGACCCGTGGCTACTACACGGGTGGCACGGTGCACATCATCATCAACAACCAGATCGGGTTCACGACGTCTGACCCGCGCGACACCCGCTCCACGCTGTACTGCACCGACATCGTGAAGATGATCGAGTCGCCTGTGCTGCACGTGAACGGTGATGATCCAGAGGCTGTGGTGCTGGCCACCCAGCTGGCTCTTGAATTCCGCATGGAGTTCAAGAAGGACGTGGTGGTGGACATCATCTGCTTCCGCAAACTGGGCCACAACGAGCAGGACACCCCGGCGCTGACCCAGCCGCTGATGTACAAGAAGATTGGTGCGCACCCTGGTACGCGCAAGCTGTATGCCGACAAACTGGCCACGCAGGGCTTGGGCGAATCGCTGGGCGATGACATGGTGAAGGCCTACCGCGCAGCCATGGACGCGGGCAAGCACACGGTTGACCCGGTGCTGACCAACTTCAAGAGCAAGTACGCGGTGGATTGGAGCCCGTTCCTGGGCAAGAAGTGGACGGACGCTGGCGACACGGCCATTCCCCTGGCTGAGTGGAAGCGCCTGGCTGAGAAGATCACGACCATCCCGGAAAGCGTCACACCTCACCAACTGGTCAAGAAGGTGTACGACGACCGTGCGGCCATGGGCCGTGGCGACATCCCGGTGGACTGGGGCATGGGCGAGCACATGGCTTTTGCCTCGCTGGTGGCCAGCGGCTATCCCGTGCGCCTGTCTGGCGAAGACTGTGGCCGCGGCACGTTCACGCACCGCCATTCGGTGATTCATGATCAAAAGCGTGAAAAGTGGGATATCGGCACCTACACGCCCCTGCAGAACGTGGCTGAGAATCAGGCTCCATTTGTTGTCATCGACTCCATCCTGTCGGAAGAAGCGGTGCTGGGCTTTGAGTATGGCTATGCATCGAACGACCCCAACACCCTGGTGATCTGGGAAGCGCAGTTCGGCGACTTCGCGAACGGTGCACAGGTCGTTATCGACCAGTTCATTGCCTCCGGCGAAGTGAAGTGGGGTCGCGTCAACGGCATCACCCTGATGCTGCCCCACGGTTACGAAGGCCAGGGCCCAGAGCACAGCTCGGCCCGTCTGGAGCGTTTCATGCAGCTGGCAGCTGACGCCAACATGCAGATCGTGCAGCCCACCACGGCCAGCCAGATCTTCCATGTGCTGCGCCGCCAGATGGTGCGTGATCTGCGCAAGCCGCTGATCATCATGACGCCCAAGTCGCTGCTGCGTAACAAGGATGCCACCTCGCCGCTGTCCGAGTTCACCAAGGGCAGCTTCCAGACGGTGATTCCCGAGCAGGACGAGGCCATCGTGAAGAAGGCTGCCAAGGTCAAGCGCGTGATCGCCTGCTCTGGCAAGGTGTATTACGACCTGGTCAAAAAGCGTGCCGAGAAGGAAGTCGATGATGTGGTGATCCTGCGCGTTGAGCAGCTCTACCCCTTCCCGCACAAGGCGTTTGCGGCCGAACTGAAGAAGTACCCCAATGCCACCGATGTGGTGTGGTGCCAGGACGAGCCACAGAACCAGGGCGCCTGGTTCTTCGTGCAGCACTACATCCACGAGAACATGCTCGACGGCCAGAAGCTGGGCTACTCCGGCCGCGCTGCTTCGGCATCGCCAGCCGTGGGTTACTCCCACCTGCACCAGGAACAACAAAAGGCGCTGGTGGACGGCGCGTTTGCCAAGCTCAAGGGTTTTGTCCTGACCAAGTAAGGCCAGTTGCGACCCGACAACAGAACAAAACCCCATTCCGAAAGAATTGATATGGCTATCGTAGAAGTCAAAGTCCCCCAGCTGTCCGAATCCGTGGCCGAAGCCACCATGCTGACCTGGAAGAAAAAGGCCGGTGAGGCCGTCGCCGTCGACGAAATCCTCATCGAGATCGAAACCGACAAGGTTGTGCTCGAAGTGCCCGCTCCGTCGGCGGGCGTGCTGGCCGAAATCATCCAGGGCGATGGCGCCACGGTGGTGGCCGAGCAGCTGATCGCCAAGATCGACACCGAAGGCAAGGCGGGTGCGGCTGCTCCGGCTGCCGCCCCGGCGGCTGCAGCGCCTGCTGCCGCAGCGGCGCCTGCTGCTGCAGCCCAACCCGCCGCTGGCGGTTCGAAGGGTGATGTGGCCATGCCTGCGGCCGCCAAGCTGCTGGCCGACAACAACCTGTCTGTCTCGGCCGTGGCCGGTTCGGGCAAGGACGGCCGCGTGACTAAGGGCGATGTGCTGGCCGCTGTGGCGGGCGGCGCCAAGGCTGCCGTTGCTGCTCCCAGCGTGATCCCCACCGGCGTGCCTACGAAGGCACTGCCCCAGGTGGCAGCGCCCGCTGGCAAGGAAGACCTGAGCGGCCGCCCCGAACAGCGCGTTCCCATGAGCCGTTTGCGCGCCCGCGTGGCCGAGCGCCTGCTCCAGTCGCAATCGACCAACGCCATCCTGACCACGTTCAACGAAGTGAACATGGCCCCGGTGATGGACCTGCGCAAGAAGTTCCAGGACAGCTTCACCAAGGAACACGGCACCAAGCTGGGCTTCATGTCCTTCTTCGTGAAGGCTGCCGTGCATGCCCTCAAGAAGTACCCTGTGTTGAACGCGTCGGTGGACGGCAACGACATCGTCTACCACGGCTATTTCGACATCGGTATCGCCGTGGGCTCGCCCCGTGGCCTGGTGGTGCCCATCTTGCGCAATGCCGACCAGATGAGCTTCGCCGACATCGAAAAGAAGATCGCCGAGTTCGGCAAGAAGGCGGCAGAAGGCAAGCTGGGCATTGAAGAAATGACCGGCGGCACGTTCTCGATCTCCAATGGCGGCACCTTTGGTTCGATGATGTCCACCCCGATCATCAACCCTCCACAGTCGGCCATTCTGGGCGTGCACGCCACCAAGGACCGCGCCATGGTCGAGAACGGGCAGGTCGTGGTGCGCCCGATGAACTACCTGGCCATGTCCTATGACCACCGCATCATCGACGGCCGCGAAGCCGTGCTGGGCCTGGTGGCGATGAAGGACGCGCTGGAAGACCCATCGCGTCTGCTGTTCGACATCTGATCCCCTGACTGCATCGACCCACCCGCGTGGCCCGACCTCTGGTCCTGCCCGCCGGTGGGTCTTTCTCCAACTGACTGAACGAGATTTCCCATGAGCAAACAATTTGATGTGATCGTCATCGGCGGCGGCCCTGGTGGCTACATTGCCGCCATTCGCGCGGCCCAGCTGGGCTTCAACGTGGCCTGTATTGATGAGTGGAAGAACGACAAGGGCGGCCCTGCACCCGGCGGCACCTGCACCAACGTGGGCTGCATCCCCTCCAAGGCGCTGCTGCAGTCGTCCGAGCATTTCGAGCATGCCAACAAGCACTTTGCGGAGCACGGCATCACCGCCACCGGCGTCAAGATGGACGTGGCCAAGATGATCGCCCGCAAGGACACCGTCGTGAAGCAGAACAACGACGGCATCCTGTACCTGTTCAAGAAGAACAAGGTCAGCTTTTTCCACGGTCGTGGGTCGTTCGTCAAAGCGGCTGAAGGCGGCTACGAAATCAAGGTGGCTGGCGCCGCCGACGAAACGCTGACCGGCAAGCAGATCATCATCGCCACGGGCTCCAACGCCCGTGCGCTGCCTGGCACGCCGTTCGACGAAGAACTGGTGCTGTCCAACGACGGCGCGCTGCGCGTGGGTGCGGTGCCCAAGAAGCTCGGCCTGATCGGCTCGGGTGTGATCGGCCTGGAAATGGGCTCCGTGTGGCGCCGCCTCGGCGCTGAAGTCACCATTCTCGAAGGCCTGCCCACGTTCTTGGGTGCAGTGGACGAACAGATTGCCAAGGAAGCCAAGAAGGCGTTCGACAAGCAGGGGCTGAAGATCGAACTGGGTGTGAAGGTCGGCGAGATCAAGACTGGCAAGAAGGGCGTTTCCATCGCTTACACCAACGCCAAGGGCGAAGCCCAGTCGCTGGATGTGGACAAGCTCATCGTCTCCATCGGCCGCGTGCCCAACACCATCGGCCTGAACACCGAAGCCGTGGGCCTGGCCCTGGACGAGCGCGGCGCCATCGTGGTGGATGCCGACTGCAAGACCAACCTGCCCGGCGTCTGGGCGGTGGGCGACGTGGTGCGCGGCCCCATGCTGGCGCACAAGGCCGAGGAAGAGGGCGTTGCCGTGGCCGAGCGCATTGCCGGCCAGCATGGCCATGTCAACTTCAACACCATCCCCTGGGTCATCTACACCAGCCCCGAGATCGCGTGGGTGGGCCGCACCGAGCAGCAGCTCAAGGCCGACGGCGTCAAGTACAAGGCCGGTAGCTTCCCGTTCCTGGCCAATGGCCGCGCACGGGCGCTGGGTGACACCACCGGCATGGTCAAGATGCTGGCCGATGCCGAAACGGATGAAATCCTGGGCGTGCACATCGTGGGCCCACAGGCCAGCGAGTTGATCTCCGAAGCCGTGGTGGCCATGGAGTTCAAGGCGAGCAGCGAAGACATCGCGCGCATCTGCCATGCGCACCCCAGCTTGAGCGAAGCCACCAAGGAAGCGGCGCTGGCCGTGGACAAGCGCACGCTCAACTTCTGATATTTGGATATCAATCGGCTGCAAGTGCATGATTTTCATGCGCTTGCAGCTATCAATTTTGTAGTATCAGAGCATCCGTAACGTGACCGTCAAACAGGCTTACCTGGCCGAGCTGGCCGCCAAAGGCTACCAAAGCGACCCCGCCCAGCTGCGTGCAGTGGATGCCCTGCAGCGCTGTGCTGACGAGTGGGCCCAGTACAAGGCACGACGCTCCAACGCGATCAAGAAGCTGATCAACCGCCCGGAGATTCCGCGGGGCGTCTACATGTACGGCGGCGTGGGGCGGGGCAAGAGCTTTTTGATGGAGTGCTTTTTTGATGCTGTGCCCCTGAAGCGCAAGGTGCGCCTGCACTTTCACGAATTCATGCGTGAAGTACATCGCGAACTTGCAGCCCTTCAGGGCACGGTCAATCCGCTGGACGTTTTGGGCGAGCGCATCGCCAAACGCTACAAGCTCATTTGTTTTGATGAGTTCCATGTGGCGGACATCACGGACGCGATGATCCTGCATCGGTTGCTGGTGGCGTTGTTCGACAACGGCGTCGGCTTTGTGACCACTTCCAATTTCAAGCCTGACGACCTTTACCCCGGTGGCTTGCATCGCGACCGCATCCTGCCGGCGATTGACCTGCTCAATGAGCGGCTCGAAGTGGTCAACGTGGACAACGGCACAGACTACCGCCGCCGGACGCTGGAGCATGTGAAGCTGTATCACACGCCGCTGGGCTCGGAAGCGGACGCCGAGATGAACCAGGCGTTCGATCAACTGGCCGAAGTGCATGACGAAGACCCGGTGCTGCATATCGAGGCGCGCGAGATCCGGGCCCGTCGCAAGGCCGGGGGCGTGGTGTGGTTCGACTTCAAGACCCTGTGTGGTGGCCCTCGGTCGCAAAACGACTACCTGGAAATTGCGACGCAGTTCCACACGGTGTTGCTGTCCGATGTCCCCTATATGCCAGTGAGCATGGCGTCGCCTGCGCGGCGGTTTACCTGGCTGGTGGATGTGTTGTACGACCGCCGAGTCAAGCTCATTCTGTCGGCAGCGGTGCCGCCTGAGCAGCTGTACACCGAAGGGCCTCTGGCTCACGAGTTTCCTCGCACCGTGTCCCGTCTCAACGAGATGCAGTCCAAGGAGTTTCTGGCGCTGGAGCGTCGCACTGTGGATACGGGGCTGACATGAGCAGATCCGATAGGCGGTGGGTTGCGCTTTCGTGGGTGCTGGCCGCCGTCATGGCGCCCGTGGTGGTGGCTTCTGCAAGGGCAGCAACCGCACCAGAAGAAGAGTCCGTGTCCGCGCCTTCGGCGGCCGCCGCGCACCGCAAGGCAGAGCATGGCCGCATAGCGCACGAACGCGAGGCACTGACAGCTCGGCGCCAGCAAGAAGAGGCCGTGTGCTACCAGCGCTTTGCGGTGGAAGATTGCTTGCGCGGCGTGCGTGCGAAGGTGCGGGAGGCGCAAGACCGATTGCGCGCGCAGGAAATTGAGCTCAATGATGCAGAGCGCCGTGAGAAGGCGGCGCTGCGTCTGCGGGTCATCGAAGAAAAGCAGGCGACCGTGCTGCCAGCAGGCAAACGCGCCGATGCGCAGGTCCGCAAACCAGCCGCCGACCCGGATGCTGCCAAGGTGCAGCGGGATCAGGACGCACACCAGCGCGCGCAGCAACAAAACAGCCGTGCACAGACCCAGGCCAATGAACAGGCCGCCCGCGCCACCGCGACAGCCGACCGCGCTGCCCAGTCGCGCGCCAAACATGCCCAGGCGCTGCAAGCTGCCGAGGAACGCCGTGCACGGGTCGAAAAATCTCAAGCCGATGCGCTGGCCCAAGGCCGCAAACCTTCGGCGCCCTTGCCAGTACCTGCGGCCTCTGCGCCGCTGCACTGAGCCATTGAGAACCGCTGGGCCGGGCGATGAAAGGCCCAATGGTTGTCTGTAGGGTGGGTCTATCTACTGGTTGCCCGATGGACCTCCGCGCACCCATCGGCGCTCCCGATGGGTGAGGGTGACCTAACCCTCAGGGTCGGCCCATATCCAGCGGTGTCAGGCGTGCAATCTTCTTCTCTTCGGCCAGCGCCTCGATTTTGACGACGACGAGGGACAAGTTGTCGCCGCCTCCGCGCGCCCGCGAGCGGGCCTTTTCAATCAAAAATTCCGTGGCTTCGCGGGGCGACAGCGAATCGACTACCGACGCCAGTTCGGTGGGAGAAAAGTAGTGCCATACCCCGTCGCTGCAGGCCAGCAAGACATCGCCCGGTTGCAGCTGCGGAATGATGTGGGTGGTAATGGGCGGGTCGCTCTCGGTGCCAAGGCAGCCGACCAGAATGTTGGAGTGAGGATGGTTGTTGGCCTCAGCCTCTGTCAGCTCACCCCGGTCCACCAGCGCTTGCACGTAGGAGTGGTCGCTGGTGCGAAACGCGAGTCGGGGACCTTGAAAGTGGTAGATGCGCGAGTCGCCTGCATGGACCCAATGGCAGTCGCCTCGGGGGTTGATGAGAAATGCGGCGATGGTGCTGTGCGGTTCCTGCTCTGCCGAAATCGCCGTCAGTCGAATGACGATGTGGGCCTCTTCCACCATGTTCTTGAGCATTGCCACCGGGTCATCGGTGTCGGGGGAATAGCGTTCGAACAATTGCCGTGCCGTCATCATGACCTGGTCCGAGGCCTTGCGCCCCCCGCTGCGGCCACCCATTCCGTCGGCGACCACCCCCAGAACACAGCCGTTGTGCCGTTCGTGAGAGATCAGTGCCACCTGGTCTTGCTGGTATTCGCGGTCACCCTTGTGGATGCCGGTGGAGGCGATGAGGCGAAACGCTTTGGTCATGCTGCAGATTGTGGGGGCGCCTACGCGAACGCCTGTCGTGGAAAGCGGGCCAAGCGCGTATTATCCGCCCGCCTGTGGCATTTTTGCCATGTCTGCGGCCTCCTGCCTTGAAACCCAGCCTGCACTCCCCCCACCGTCAGTTGATCGAGCTACGCATGGAGCATGCCGATCTTGACGCGTTGATCGACCGGTGTACGCCCGACGTGGCGCCTGACGAACTCACCCTGCGTCGACTCAAAAAGCGCCGTCTCGTGCTGCGCGACGCGCTTGAGCGGCTTGAGCAGCAGCTGCAACCCCAAGAGCCTGCCTGATGTCGCTGGTGGCCATGGTGCCGGAGGTCTTTGCCCCCGATGGCGTACTGGCTCGGGCAGATGGGCATTTTCAACCGCGTGATGGCCAGACCCAGATGGCCGTTGCAGTGGCGCACACCATTGCCGAGGGTGGGGCACTGGTGGTGGAAGCGGGCACGGGAGTGGGCAAGACCTATGCGTATCTGGTTCCGGCCTTGCTGAGTGGCGAGCGGGTGCTTTTGTCCACGGCGACCAAGGCCTTGCAAGACCAGCTGTTTGCGCGAGATCTGCCTCGCTTGGCGCAGATCCTGGGGCTGCCCGTCCGCATGGCCCTGCTCAAGGGGCGCGCCAGTTACTTGTGCCTGCATCGCATGGAGCAGGCGCGCCTGGATGTCCAGGCTCAGGACCGTGGAGTGGTGCGTGTGCTGGCCAAGGTGGAAGACTGGTCGCGCCATACCGTGTCGGGCGATCTGGCGGAGCTGACAGGACTGGATGAACGCTCCCCCGTGATTCCGCTGGTCACTTCGACGCGTGAGAATTGCCTGGGCTCACCGTGCCCCCGGTTTCGCGAATGCCACGTCCATCGTGCGCGGCGCGAGGCGCTGGCGGCCGATATCGTGGTCATCAATCACCATCTGTTCTTTGCTGATGTGGCGGTGCGCGAATCGGGCATGGCCGAGTTGTTGCCCACGGTGCGTGTGGTGGTCTTCGACGAGGCCCACCAGATCAATGAGACAGGCGTGCAGTTTTTAGGTGCGCAGATTTCCACGGGTCAATGGACGGACTTTGCCCGTGACCTGCTGATGGCCGGGTTGCAACATGCGCGGGGTCTGGCTGACTGGGCAGGTATTGCGCAGCGTGTGGAGTTGTCTGCGCGGGACCTGCGTCTGGCGGTGGGCGTGGTAGCGGTCAATGGCGGGGGCAGCGTGTCAGGGGGGAGCAGGCTGCGCTGGACAGACGAGATACCCGAGGGGGTATCAGGCTCTGCGTGGCAGGCCGCGCTGCGCGCTGTGGCATCTGCGTGTGCGCAGGCCCTGGGGGCACTGGACACCGTGAGCGAAATGGCACCTGATCTGGAGCGCCTGTACGAGCGCGGTAACGCACTGTTGGCCAGGATGGCGCGGTTTTCGGGCCCTTGCCAGGCCGATGGAGTTCGCTGGCTGGATGTGGGCAGCCAGTTGCGCTTGATCGAGTCCCCGCTGGACATTGCTGATGCCATGCGCACACGGATTCTGGCGTCGCCCGCAGAGGCCTCGCAGGGAGATGCCTGGCCCGAGGACACTTCCGCAGGCGTTGGTCGGGCGTGGATTTTTACCTCGGCCACCCTGGGTGACGATGAAGCTTTGACCTGGTTCACCGAACGTTCCGGGCTGCAGGATGTGCGCATCCTGCGCGTGACCAGCCCATTTGATTACGCTCGGCAGGCTGCACTCTATGTGCCGCGCGAGTTGCCGTCGCCTGCCGACCCGTCCCACAGCCGCAGCGTGGCTGATTGGGTTGCCTCTGCCGCCGAGCCATTGGCGGGGCGTACGCTGGTGCTCACGACCACATTGAAGGCCTTGCGCACCATCGGTGATGCGCTCAAAGCGCGGTGGCAAGGTTCGGGTGCACTGGAAGTGCTGGTGCAGGGCGACTGGCCCAAGCGGCGCCTGATGGAGCGTTTTCGCGAGGGGGCGTCGCACGGCCGCCCGGGCTGTGTGCTGGTGGCGTCGGCCTCGTTCTGGGAGGGTTTTGATGTGCCGGGCGATGCTCTGCAGCTGGTGGTGATCGACAAGCTGCCGTTTCCGCCGCCGGGAGATCCCCTGGTGGAGGCACGTACGCAGCGCATCGAAAAGGCGGGGGGCAAAGCGTTCAAGTCCTATGCACTGCCGGAGGCGGCGGTAGCGCTCAAGCAAGGTGCGGGCCGCTTGATCCGGCATGAAACGGACCGGGGCATTCTGGTGGTGGGCGACACGCGCCTTGTCACCATGGGTTATGGCAAGCGCTTGCTGGCCGCTTTGCCACCGATGCGGCGGCTGGAATCGCCTGAGGCGTTTGAGGCTGCGCTGCTGGCGCTCACCAGACCTTCCACCATGGATCCGACTTGCCCTTGACGCCGCCACTCAGATAGGCGCTTTGCGGGTAGGACTTGTCCATCACGCGGCGCGCATCGTCCCGCAGCTGGGTCATCCCCAAGGCGTCGTACGACTGGATCAAGATGTACAGCGCCTCTTCGAGCGCGGGAACACCTTGGTAGTCGGCCAATGCCACTTGCGCACGGCCAATGGCGGCCACGTAGGCGCCGCGCTCAAAGTAGTACCGTGCCACATGTACTTCGTATTGGGCCAGCGAATTGACGATGTAGGTCATGCGTTGGCGAGAGTCCTGCGCATAGCGGGATTCGGGAAAGCGTGTGACCAATTCACTGAACGCTTCAAACGAGTCCTTGGCGGCCTTCTGGTCGCGCTCGGACAGATCCTGGCGTGAGATGAACGAGAAAAGGCCCAGGTTATCGTTGAAGTTGACCAGGCCCTTCAGGTACAGCGCATAGTCCAGTGCAGGGCTGGCGGGGTGCAGCTTCATGAAGCGGTCCAGCGTCGCGACGGCCTGTGCCTTTTCGCCCGCCTTGTAGTGGGCATAGGCTTTGTCGATCTGGGCTTGCTGGGCCAGTGGGGTACCTGCTGCACGGCCCTCCAGCTTTTCCAGCAGCGGAACGGCCTTGTCATAGGCCCCGCTGTTCATTTCGTCCTGGGCTTCGGAGTGGATGCGATTGGGGCTCCAGCCCGCCGTTTTATCGACCGTGGTGCTGGAGCAGCCAGCCAGCAGACCGGCCAGCAGCAAGGCGGAAACAAGGGGCAGTGGGGCACGCAGCATCGCAAGCAGCTTTCAGCAAAGAAGGAAAAAGGTGCGCAAGAAGGGGCTCAGGGGCTCTGCAGCGGGGGTGTGCGCCTGACGCACTCGACACGGCAGCCCTCACTGTCATTCTGGGCACGAAAAAGCATTGTACTGGGGCGCCCGCGGTCTGACGGTACAGCGGCCCGGGCAGTCACAGGTGGGCCGCCGGGGTTTCTACAATGCCTGCATGTTTGTTCATTTGCGCCTGCACACCGAGTTCTCCGTCGTTGACGGTACCAATCGTATCGATGAGGTGGCCAAAGCCGCTGCCAAGGACGGCCAGCCTGCGCTGGCCATCACCGATCTCAACAATCTCTTTGGCGCGATCAAGTTTTACAAGGAGGCCCGAGGCAAGGGGGTCAAGCCCATCTTGGGCGCCGAGATCTTTGTTGAAGGCGAGGCGGGTGCTGCTCCCTCACGTCTGATTGTTCTGGTGCAAAACCGCCAAGGTTATTTGAACCTGTCGGAACTGCTGGCCCGGGCCTGGACCCGTAACGTCGCCAAAAACCTCGCGCTGAGCACCTGGACCTGGCTGGAGGAGCTGTCGGAGGGCTTGATCGCCCTGTCTGGCGCCCAGGCGGGCCCAGTGGGTCAGGCGCTGATGAAGGGGGACGAGTCGGGTGCGGCCGATATCGCGCTGCGTTTGGCGGGCATTTTTCCGCACCGGTTCTATGTTGAGCTGCAAAGGGCCGGCCGAGGCGACGACGAAGCCCATGTGGTGGCCGCAGCGCAGCTCGCAGCCCGGCTGAACCTGCCGGTGGTGGCAACCCACCCTGTGCAGTTTGCCGAGCCTGATGATTACGAGGCGCACGAGGCGCGCATCTGTATCGCCGAGGGGGAAATCCTGGCCAACCCGCGCCGGGTGCGCAAGTTCACTCGCGACCAGTATTTCAAGTCTTCCGCCGAGATGGAGGCCTTGTTTGCCGATCTGCCATCGGCCATCGCCAATACGGTCGAGATTGCGCAGCGCTGCAATCTGACCCTGGTGCTTGGCAAGCCGCAGTTGCCGGATTTTCCGACGCCCAACGGCATGCCCATCGACGAGTATTTCCGCTATGCCTCTTTCGAGGGGCTAGAGGATCGCCTGAAACACCTCTTTCCTCGCGAGGCCGAGCGCGAAAGCCAGCGTCCACGGTATGTGGAGCGTCTGGAGTTCGAGCTGGGCACCATTCTCAAGATGGGGTTTCCTGGCTACTTCCTGATCGTGGGTGACTTTATTCAGTGGGCCAAGCTGAACGGCTGCCCGGTGGGGCCGGGTCGTGGGTCGGGCGCCGGCTCGCTGGTTGCGTATGCGTTGAAGATCACCGATCTGGACCCGTTGCAATACAACCTGCTGTTCGAGCGCTTCCTGAACCCAGAACGGGTATCGATGCCCGACTTCGACATCGATTTCTGCCAGTCCAACCGCGACCGGGTGATTGACTACGTCAAGGAAAAGTACGGCAAGAATGCCGTGAGCCAGATCGCCACCTTCGGCACCATGGCCGCCAAGGCCGCGATCCGCGATGTCGGCCGGGTGATGGACATGAGCTACACCTTCTGTGATGGCATCTCCAAGCTCGTGCCTGGCAAGCCTGGCATGTCCTACACCCTGGCCTACCCACCCGAGGTGAAAAAGGAAGGCGACAAGAACAACTACGCGCTGGAACTGGAGCCCATGCTCTACGAGCGTGTGCGCAAGGAAGAAGACGTCAAGACCGTCATCGAGATGGCGCAGAAGCTTGAAGGCATGACACGCAACATCGGCATGCATGCCGGGGGTGTATTGATTGCGCCGGGCAAGCTCACCGATTTTTGTCCGCTCTACCAGCAGCCGGGCAGCGAGTCTGCCGTGAGCCAGTATGACAAGGACGACGTGGAAGCCATCGGCTTGGTGAAGTTCGACTTCTTGGGCTTGGCCACGCTCACCATCCTGGAGATTGCGCGCGAGTTCATCATCCAGCGCCACAAGGGGCAGGAGAACTTTGCGTTCGAGAACATACCGCTCGACGATGGGCCCACCTACCGGCTGTTCTCCGAGGGCAAGACGGAGGCCGTGTTCCAGTTTGAAAGCCGCGGCATGCAGGGCATGTTGAAAGAGGCGCGTCCAAGCCGGCTGGAGGACTTGATTGCCCTGAATGCGTTGTACCGGCCAGGGCCCATGGACCTGATCCCCAGCTTTGTGAATCGCAAGCATGGCAAGGAAGTGGTGGAGTACCCCCACCCGCTGGTCGAACCCGTGTTGGCTGAGACCTACGGGATCATGGTGTACCAGGAGCAGGTGATGCAGACCGCCCAGGTACTGGGCGGCTACAGCTTGGGTGGCGCAGACATGCTGCGGCGCGCCATGGGCAAGAAGAAGGCCGAGGAGATGGCCGAACACCGCGCCATCTTCCGCAAGGGGGCGGCAGAAAAGGGCATCAGCCAGGAAAAAGCCGACGAAGTGTTCGACTTGATGGAGAAGTTCGCGGGCTATGGCTTCAACAAGTCGCACGCTGCTGCTTACTCTTTGCTGGCTTACCACACTGGTTGGCTCAAGGTGCACTACACGGCCGAGTTCTTCTGCGCCAACATGACCGTGGAAATGGATGACACCGACAAGCTCAAGGTGTTGTTCGAAGACGCGCAAAAGATGGGTCTGTCGTTCGAGCCGCCGGATGTGAACCGGGGCTTCTATCGGTTCGAGCCGGTCACCGACAAGATCATCCGATATGGCCTAGGGGCTGTGAAGGGTACGGGTCAGCAGGCGATTGAAGCCATCGTCGCCGCCCGGGAAGGGCGTGGCGAAGGGCCGCAGGGATCCACCACGGGGCCTTTCAAGAGCCTGTTTGATTTTTGTGTGCGTGTGGACAAGGCCCGCATGAACAAGCGCACAGTGGAAGCGCTGATCAAAGCGGGCGCCTTTGATTCCATCCACCTCAACCGGGCGGCCCTGGTGGCCTCCATTGATCGGGCCTTCGACTTTGCCGCCGCCACGCTGGCCAATGTGAACCAGGGTGGTTTGTTCGACATGATGGGCGATGACGCCCATGGCTCGAGCACCCAGGAGCCGGATCTGGTGGACGCAACCCCTTGGGGCATCAAGGAGCGGCTCACGCTCGAAAAAACCGCCGTGGGGTTCTACCTGTCCGGTCACCTGTTCGACGAGGTGGCCACCGAGGTGCGCCGTTTTGTGCGCACGCAGATTGATGAACTGCTCGACAGCCGCGAGCCCCAGGTGCTGGCCGGCATCATCAGCGACTTTCGTGTCATCAACGGGCAGCGCGGCCGGTTGGGTCTGTTCAAGCTGGATGACAAGTCTGCCGTGATCGAGGCTTCTGCCGATGAGGCATTGCTGAACACCTACCGCAATCAGCTCAAGGAGGACGAGTTTGTGGTGATGATGGGGCGGCTGCAGCTGGACCACTTCAGCGGAGGCTTGCGTGTGAAGGTGCAGCAGGTGTGGGACCTGGCGGGAGCGCGTTGCCGGTTTGGCAAATACCTGCATGTAGCGGTGGCCGACAAGGCGCCAGACGTGCCGCGCCTGGTGCGCGAATTTCCGCCGTTGCGTGAAGAAATCGCCGAAGGAGAACTGGTGCACGGACTGCGCGTGCGCATGGGCGTGCGTTGCCTGTCAGATGACGCGGTCGCAGTGGCGGAGTTGCAACTGGGCGAGAACGCACGTTTTTACCCCAGCGATGCCGCTCTGGCCGCATGGACGGCGCAGGTAGGTGCAGGCGCTGCCACTGTGGTCTACGAGTGATGGATTGCCCGGCGCAAGTTTCTGTACGCCATGGGTTGAAAAATACCTGTTCAACAACCAGCTTCTCCAGCAGCAGCCTCCCGTGCGGGTCGCTAGAATGATTTTCATGGCAACAAAACCACCTTCACCCCCCACCGCGCCGCCGGCGACAAGGCCTGCGCGGGATGATGGCGGTTCGGTCGTGCTCGAGAGGCGCACCCAAAAGACCCAGCCGCCACAGATGTATCAGGTGGTTATGCTCAACGACGACTACACCCCCATGGAGTTTGTCATCGTGGTGCTGCAGGAATTCTTCAGCAAAGACCGCGAAACGGCCACCCAGATCATGTTGAAGATCCACCTTGACGGTAAAGGCGTTTGCGGCGTTTATTCGCGCGACGTTGCCGCCACCAAGGTAGAACAAGTGCTTGACGCCGCCCTCAAAGCGGGCCACCCACTGCAATGTGTCAGTGAGCCTGTTGAATAACAGGTTTTTGATCCCGATCTACAGTTATCCCTTCCACGCAAGCACAAAGGAGTTCACATGATTGCCCAGGAACTGGAAGTCAGCTTGCACATGGCCTTTGTTGAGGCCCGCCAGCAGCGCCACGAGTTCATCACCGTGGAGCATCTGTTGCTTGCATTGCTCGATAACCCCAGCGCAGCGGAGGTGCTGCGCGCATGTTCGGCCAACATTGATGATCTGCGTTCATCATTGGCCAACTTCATTAAAGACAATACCCCCCAGGTTGCAGGATCTGACGAGGTGGACACGCAACCCACACTGGGATTCCAGCGCGTGATCCAGCGCGCGATCATGCACGTGCAATCCACGGGCAACGGCAAGAAAGAGGTCACGGGCGCCAACGTGCTTGTGGCCATCTTTGGCGAGAAGGATTCGCACGCCGTGTACTACCTGCACCAGCAGGGCGTCACGCGCCTCGACGTGGTCAACTTCATCGCCCACGGCATCAAGAAAGGTGAGCCCCCAGAACCCGCGAAGGCCGAAAACCAGGCTGAAGGCGAAGAGGGCGGTGGCGGCGAGCGCAACGAAAAGGCGTCGCCTCTCGAGCAGTTCACCCAGAACCTGAACCAGGCTGCCAAGGACGGCAAGATTGATCCGCTGATCGGGCGCCACTACGAAGTAGAGCGCACGATCCAGATCCTGTGCCGTCGCCGCAAGAACAACCCGCTGTTGGTGGGTGAAGCTGGCGTGGGCAAGACGGCGATTGCCGAAGGTCTGGCTTGGCGCATCACCCAGAACGACGTGCCCGAGATCCTGGCCGAGGCCACGGTGTATTCGCTCGACATGGGCGCGCTGCTGGCGGGTACCAAGTACCGGGGTGATTTCGAGCAGCGCCTCAAGGGCGTGCTCAAGTCCCTCAAGGACAAGCCCAATGCCATCCTTTTCATCGACGAGATCCACACCCTGATCGGTGCAGGCGCTGCGTCAGGTGGCACGCTGGACGCGTCCAACCTGCTCAAGCCGGCGCTTTCCAGCGGGCAGCTCAAATGCATTGGCGCGACCACATTCACGGAATACCGCGGCATTTTTGAGAAGGATGCTGCCCTGTCCCGCCGCTTCCAGAAGGTGGACGTGGTCGAGCCGAGCGTGGCTGAAACCATCGATATCCTCAAGGGCCTGAAGTCGCGTTTTGAAGAGCACCACAGCGTCAAGTACGCTGCGGCTGCCCTGCAGGCGGCTGCTGAGCTGAGTGCCAAGTACATCAACGACCGTCACCTGCCTGACAAGGCCATCGACGTGATCGATGAGGCCGGCGCCGCCCAGCGCATCATGGTGCCGAGCAAGCGCAAGAAGACCATTGGCAAGGCCGAGATCGAAGAAATCGTGGCCAAGATAGCGCGCATTCCGCCTGCCAATGTCTCCAACGACGACCGCGGCAAGCTGCAGACGCTGGAACGCGATCTCAAGAGCGTGGTGTTTGGCCAAGACAAGGCTCTGGAAGTGCTTGCCAGTTCGGTGAAGATGGCGCGCTCGGGCCTGGGCAAGGGCGACAAGCCGATCGGTTCGTTCCTGTTCAGCGGCCCCACGGGCGTCGGCAAGACCGAAGCCGCCAAGCAGCTCGCCTATATCATGGGCATCGAGCTGATCCGCTTCGACATGTCTGAGTACATGGAGCGCCATGCGGTCAGCCGTCTGATTGGCGCGCCGCCCGGCTATGTGGGCTTTGACCAGGGCGGCCTGCTGACCGAAGCCATCACGAAGAAGCCGCACGCGGTGCTGCTGCTCGACGAGATCGAGAAGGCGCATCCGGACATCTTCAATGTGCTGCTGCAGGTCATGGACCATGGCACGCTGACGGACAACAACGGCCGAAAGGCTGACTTCCGCAACGTGCTCATCATCATGACCACAAATGCTGGCGCCGAGACCATGAACAAGGCGACGATCGGCTTCACCAACCCGCGGCAGGCGGGCGACGAAATGGGCGATATCAAGCGCCTGTTCACGCCCGAGTTCCGCAACCGGCTGGACGCCATCGTCAACTTCAAGGCGCTCGACGAGCAGATCATCCTGCGCGTGGTGGACAAGTTCCTGCTGCAGCTGGAGACCCAACTGGCCGAGAAGAAGGTGGAGGTCACCTTTACCGACACGCTGCGCAAGCACCTGGCCAAGAAGGGCTTCGATCCACTCATGGGTGCGCGCCCGATGCAGCGCTTGATCCAGGACACCATCCGCCGCGCATTGGCCGACGAACTGCTGTTTGGTCGCCTCACCGAAGGGGGCCGCCTGACAGTGGATATCGAAATGAAGAAGGACGACAAGGGCGTGGAAACATCCGAGGTGCTGCTCGACATTCAGCCCTTGCCCAAAAAAGAGCGCTCTGCCAAGTCGGAACCTGCTGAGCCCGAAGAGGCCACCGCAGACTGATCTTCGCTTCGCTGCAAGGCAGCAAGAAGCCCACGGTGAAAGCCGTGGGCTTTTTTATTGGCGACGGTCATGCGGCGGGGCATCACTGGGGCATGAGGGGTACTCCATGAGACTGCTGCGCGACCCTCGGGAGGATCAAGACAGGCTCTAGCGTGAAGGCGCGCGTGCTGCGGGCGTGCCCGCTGGCCCTGCCCGGACCGGTTGCGTGGCCTGTGCGAGCAAGGGCGCACACTGAGCATCGTCGTCGGCGCCGGGTACCGTCACAGGTACCAAGGCCAGGGCTGCGGGCGCGGCCACGGCAGCGGCAATCGCTGCGCCGGCACGCAACAGCAGGGGGCCAGGCTCCACGCCCACCTGGGGTTTGCCCAAAGTGCCGCGCACATACAGCGGAGTGCGCAGGGAAAAGAATTTCCATTGCAGCGAGGAGGGTTTGACACTCAGGTTCAGGCGTTCCTGTGCCAGGTCGATGGTGCCGGTGACATCCACCACTGCCTCGTTGGTGCTCAGCTTGGCGGTGCGGACAGTGGCAACGCCGCTGCGCACAGCCAGGTCGGCCACCGCGCAACGCAACTGCACTTCCTTGTCATCACCAAACAGTTTGCCCACCACGATGCTGCCGACGTTGAGGGCTGCGCGGTCCAGCAGTTCGCGGCTCAGGGTGCCGTCGCGTACATACAGCCGGGCTTCCCCGGTGCTGGTGCCTAGCCACTGCGCCACCGAGCTGCCCTTGCCATTGAGTGCCAGGGCGCCATCGAGTCGTCCCAGGCTTTTGCGTGTGAGTTCCACTTCAGGAAACAGCGACGCGAGCCGCAGGTTTTGCACGCGGGTGTCCATGCGTACCGTGAGCGGCCGGTTGCGGCTGTCCAACACCAGTTTCGAGTCGATCTGACCTTTGGCCACGCCAAAGTGCAGGGGCTCGAGACGCAACACGGCATCTTCCAACCGCGCGTGCACGCTCAGGTCTTCCAGCGGCAAGCTGTTGGGTCTTACCACGCGCTGCCCTGCGAACTTCAGGTCCATGTCCATGGCATTCCATCGGTCGGTTGCAAACGCGGCGTCTGGCAACACTTTGCCGTTGCGGCCTGCCTGCTGGGCCGTCGCAGTGGTAGCCGTGCCAAGCACCGGGCCCAGGTCCACGAGGCGCAACTGGTTGGAGGTGATGTCGCCCGACAGTTTGCCCCGCGGCGCACCCGACACAAAGCGCAGGGTGCCATGCAGATCGCTCTGGCCTACGGTGCCGGTGAAGTCGCGGTAGTCCCACACAGCCCGGCCCGGCTGCAGGCTGCCTAGTAGTCGCCCCCGGGTTTGAAACGCCGGCGTGTTCGGTAGGACCAAGCCTGTGAGCGCATACAGATCCGCCATGCTGGCACCTTTGAGCATGACCTGAAAATCCATGCCTGACAGCGCGCCTGGATTGGCCAGAACGCCTTCCACGGCTGTCTCCACGCTGCCCGCCTTGGTCGTGAACTGCAGCGGGTAATTCACCTCCTTGTCGCGCAGCGTGAGCACGCGGCCCGCCTTCCCCTCGCCTTGGACGCGTGCCTTCCCCAAGGTGCCCTTGAAATCGAAGCGCACACCATAGGCAGAGGGACTGGCTGCGTCGGCCGTGGCGGACGCCGGAAAGGCCGTTTCTTGTGGGGCGGCGGCTTGTGGCCTATCGTTCAGCGTATCGACGTGCGCGGTCAGGTCAAGGTCCCGGGCTGCGTCGGCATAGGCCAACTGCCCTTTGCGAACCAACAGCTGGTCGATGCGGAATGTCCACCGCGGCATGGTGTCGTCGCGCGTCCGCGGGGGGGGCAGCGTCCAGTTGTTGGAGCCGTCGCGCAGACGGGCGAGGGCGATGTCCGGGCCAGTAAGTTCCAGGGAATCAATGACCACTTCCCGCGCCAAAAGGGGCCAGAGCTTGAGCGATGCACGCGCCATGTCGGCACGCGCCGTGGGGCGGGCCGCTGCGGCCTTGGCAGGGCGAACAAACCCCGGTGGGTCCTGCATGACCAGTTGGGTGCCTTCCAATGTGATGCCTGGCACCCAGCGGTGCCAGCTCTCTTCAAGAGGCTGTGGCCAGCGCCATGAGGCCGATAGATTGCCTTCCACCGCAAACTGCCGGCCCGTCGCCTCGCTGATGGTTTGGCTGAGCCACGGTTTGGCGCGGTTCCAGTCCCACTGGCTCACTGCTATCACGCCGATCAGCAGCAACCCCACAATGGCTGCGAGAAGCGTCCATCCCACGCGCACCCAGCGATGGCCTCGCCGTAGTTGGGACGCGGCAGGCAAGGCAGCCGCTGCTGATTTGTTGTGGTGATCGATCTGGGACTCTGTCATGGAGTGGTCATGCTAGCCCCGCACAACGCGGCTTTGGGCACCACGCGACTCTTTGGCGCGCTTGTCCTACAACGCCGGCCTGTGTGGCGTCCGCGATGTGTCTTTGGGTTGGTGTGAAACACCGGCCGGAGTCGACCGTGGGCCTATCGCGATACTGATCCAACCCCCTAGAATCCGCGCACCATGCACAACCCTCGCCATCCCCACGTACTGCCTGTGCGCGATGGAGTCAGCCCCAGTTGCGTGGTGCTGCCGACGCATGGGCAGGGCAGCATGCTGGATTTTTTGGCAGAACGGCTGCCTGCGGTGCCCCGCGATGAATGGTGCCAGCGCATGGAGGCTGGCGATGTGATCGACGAGCGCGGACAGGCCGTGCTGCCTGTGCGGCCGTTTGAGGGGGGACTGCGCCTCTACTACTACCGCAGCCTGTCGGCCGAGCCCACCTTGCCGTTCAGCGAAACCGTGGTGTATCAGGACGAGCATCTGGTGGTGGCGGACAAACCGCACTTCATGCCGGTCACGCCCTCTGGCCGGTATCTGCACAACACGCTGCTGGTGCGCCTCAAACGCCGTCTGGGGCTGCCAGAGCTGTCGCCGCTGCACCGGATCGACCGCGATACCGCTGGCTTGGTGATGCTGTCGGTACACCAAGCCACGCGCGGTGCGTACCAGGCGCTGTTCCGCGACCGACAGATCATCAAGCGCTACGAGGCTGTTGCGCCCTGGCGTGCCGACCTGGTCTTCCCGCGCGACCATCGCAGTCGCGTGGAGGAGAGCCCGCAGTTTTTTCGCATGCAAGAGGCACCGGGCGAACCCAACAGCCACACGCATATGCAGGTGCTGGAGACCGACGGTGACTGGGCACGGTATCTGTTGTCGCCCGTCACCGGCAAGCGGCACCAATTGCGGGTGCACATGGCCGCCCTGGGGCTGCCATTGCGCAACGACGCTTTCTATCCCGTTGTCAATGACCCGCCCGATGGCGATTATTCGCGGCCCCTGCAATTGCTGGCCCGGTCTCTCGAGTTTGTGGACCCCGTCACTGGTGAGCACCGCGTGTTTGCAAGCAGGCAGTCGCTGCACCTGCCCTGAACACGCTCGCAACCCTGTCGCTATCGGTCAGGGCCTTTCTGCGGCTCGTGAACAGGGCTGTTGCAAGGTGGAAATGGCAAGGGTTTTCCCTATGCTTGAAAAGGCCATTGCACTCGCGATGGTTTTGTTTTTGCGCGAGATCGGGTACTTTGGTTCTTTCATATGCACGCCGATGCATAAATTACAGAAAAGCACCAGATGATTTCCTCAAGCACCCGCTATTCCATCGCCTTCAAACTCTCCTTGGCGGCGTTGCTCAGTCTGTTGGTGGTTTTGCTGGCCACGATGGGCATCGTCAGTGCCTTGCTCTGGAACGATTTCGGCCGTCTGGCACGTGGTGATGCCACGCAGTACGTGGCCCAGGTGCGCACGCTGGTGCAAACCTTCGACGAAACGGCGCAGGAGCAAGCCAAGCGTGACTTCAGCTTGTTCAAGGCGAATTTCCCGGGCCGGTTCACCGTCGCTGAATCAGCCGGGGCCGACGGCAAGTCAGAAGCAGTGCTGTCGTTCCAGGGGGCTGCCGTCAATGGTGATTTTGAAGTGGTGGACCGCTTCTCCAAGGACAGCATGGGCGCCGTGGCCACGATTTTTGCGCGCACGGGAGACGATTTCATTCGCGTGACCACGTCCCTCAAAAAGCAGGATGGCGAGCGCGCGTACAAGACCCTGCTGGACCGCAAGCACCCCGCCTACGCCCTTGTGAACGAGGGCAAAACCTACATCGGCCGAGCCGGTCTGTTTGGCCGTGAGTACATGACCGTGTACGAGCCCATCCGCGAGGGCAATCGCACCATTGGTATCTTGTTCATCGGGTCTGACATGGGAGCCATTCTGGGCAAGCTCGACACCGTGATGGCGGGACAAAAGCTGTTTGCTACGGGGGCCGTGTATGCGGTCAATCTCTCATCGGGCCCCGCGCGGGGCACTGTTTTTGGATTGCCTGGTGCTGGCAAATCGCTGAAGCTGGATGACAAGGACGACAACGCCAAGGCATGGATGGCGTCGCTGGCTGCAGTTGAGCCGTCGGGCGATCTGGAGTCCCGTTGGTCACCCCGTCGCAATGGCGAGAGCGATACCGCCACCCGCTACGTGGCGGTCGAACACTACAAACCCTGGAGCTGGGTGATCGTTGCCGAGGCACCTTTGTCAGAGATGATGAGTGAAGCGCGCGGTGTGCTGACCTGGCTTTGGCTGGGTGTCGTTGTGGCACTCACGCTGCTCACGGTCGTGTTGTTGGTCGCAACGCGCCGGCTGGTGGGGGCCCCCGTGCAGCAGCTGAGCAAAGCCCTCGGCTATCTGGCACAGGGGGATCTCGCGCACGCGGTTTCCGTTCAGTCCCGCGATGAAATCGGTTCTCTG
This sequence comes from Acidovorax sp. Root70, assembly GCF_001428225.1. NCBI lineage: Bacteria > Pseudomonadati > Pseudomonadota > Betaproteobacteria > Burkholderiales > Comamonadaceae > Acidovorax > Acidovorax sp. Root70. Next base: position 32,333 of record NZ_LMHQ01000029.1, on the reverse strand, counting down.
GCCCAGGCCATGGAAGGTTTTCGGGTCCGGTTGGTGGAGAGCCTAGGCACGGTGCGCACCAGTGCCGACAGCGTATCGGCGGCCAGTACGGAGATTGCGCAGGGCAATCAGGATCTGTCGGGACGGACAGAGGGCCAGGCCAGCGCCCTGGAGCAGACAGCGGCCAGCATGGAGCAGCTGGGCGCCACCATCCGCCACAACGCTGACAGTGCGGGCCAGGCCAATCAGCTGGCCGTGGGGGCCAGCCGGGTCGCACAGCAGGGCGGAGAGGTGGTTTCCAAGGTGGTTCGCACCATGCAGGACATCCACACCAGCAGCCAAAAGATCGCCGACATCATTGGCGTGATCGACGGGATCGCCTTTCAGACCAACATCCTGGCGCTCAATGCTGCTGTCGAAGCGGCCCGTGCGGGAGAGCAGGGCCGCGGCTTTGCGGTGGTGGCGGCCGAGGTGCGCAACCTGGCTCAGCGCACGGCGGCAGAGGCCAAGTCCATCAAGGAGCTGATTGGCGCCAGCAGTGCCATGGTGCAGCAGGGCTCGGCGCTGGCGGACGAGGCGGGCACCACCATGCAGGAGGTGGTCAGTGCCATCCGGCGCGTGGCGGACATGGTCTCTGAGATCAGTGCGGCCAGTAACGAGCAAACCGCAGGCGTCGGCCAGGTGGGGGAGGCAGTCACGCAGCTCGACCAGACGACCCAGCAGAACGCTGCGTTGGTAGAGGAAATGGCCGCCGCTGCCAGCAGCCTGCGGGTGCAGGCCGAGCAGATGGTGACTGCGATTGCTCGATTCAATCTGGGGCAGGATGCATCCTCAGCGCACACACATGCGCCCGCATCGCCACATGCCATGGGGCTATCGCCCACGGCACCGCCAAAGCTACAGGGCTAGGGTGCCTCTGCACGAAGGCATCCGCCCATGAAAAAACCTGCCATGCATTGCTGCCTGGGGTGATCTCACTTTCGGTGCAAAACACCCGGTTAGGAACCAAGGGTAATCCCTAGTATTTTGTCAGCTGAACCCATGTCGTCTCCCCTTCTCGGTGTAATTCAAGGAAGGCCTTGCTGATGGGCTACAGGTTACGAACCACAGCGTGCGCCTAGCCCCAGCGGCTACCATTGGGTAGAACACATCAACCGAGATCACCTATGCAGATTTCTGCTTCAGGCGAAGGCCGTAAATTGAATGCTCCGGATGAGTTCTTGCCGCAGGGATCTGTCGGCAAGGTGGTGGGCCTCATTGATCTGGGGAAGAACAATGGATCCAATGATTTCGGATGGTCTGGGGTCAAAACGGTCATTGACTTCGAGGGCGACGCTTACGTCCTGGATTTTCCGGAGCACACTCGCTTGGTAACCGACGATGGGCTTGAACTCGTGCAGACAGATGCAGGGGACGTTGGAGGCTGGTGGCCTGATTCGGGCGACATGCAGCGTTATGGACTGCGCTGGATTGAATTGACGAACTGAGAAATCCTGAGGCTTGCAAAGTGCAGTTTCAGTAGGGCCTGGCGAGACGGCCTTGAAAGCTTGGCTGCGCATCAATCACCCAGTGGAAACCACTCAAGCTACCGTAGTTCGCATCAGCTTTCGCCGAAGTTCACGGCGGACTTCGGGGTTGGAGAGACCAGTGGTGCCGTCACAAGCGACCAAGTTGTCGATGGCTTGAGAGGGCCAGTCCTCAACGTCATCGTCCAAGGCGATCCAGTGGCGTGGCCTTCTTCTCCGCACATCCGCGAGGATCTGCACCCCCCGGGGCGTACTCTGGAACGATGCGAGGGTCCCTGGATCGGCCCCATGGACGCGCTTATGGTAGGTGCCTCCGATGAATCGGGCCCGAAGCTGCGCCGGTAGGCGCTCAAGTGTTTTGGCATAGCCTGGCCTGACACACCAGGAGCTACTCAGCACGAGTGCTGCGGAGGGATACGGTACCAGCGCCTCTTCCAAAAATGGAAGCCACTCAAACAGCGTATGGCCTGCGGCTTCGTAGGGACTCATGTAGATGCCACGGCGCGGGTGCCAGAGGACGGCTTCATGGTGAAGCACGCCGTCGAGGTCTAGGTACACGATCAAGTCAGCGCTGCGGGGAGTGGACGCTGGGATGTAGGGCTCCAAATGGCTTGAAATCATGCTCAATGAAAGAAAAACTCTCGTAGCTACGTGTATCGAAATCGGTGCCCGTCATCACTTCGGGGCGAGCTGATTGCCCAACCTTCATGTCTGACGACGTGTGATCCACCGTCCTCGCTTTCCTTTTATAAAAGGCTGTGAAGGCGCGTTACCAACTGGTATGCGGTGGCTTCTGTGAGTCCATTACGACCATCGACCAAGAACAGCGACTTGCAAAACGGTCTGTAGAGCCAAGATCGGTCATCGATCGCAAGCCAATTGCAATGGGGCAAGTTGTTGGACCAAAGCCAGGCATGGCACTCTGCTTCCCGCTGATAGCTGACCAAAGTGTTCGGAACGTTCTGCAGGTCGCAGTACCTAGGGGTGACACCTTGGATCATGTTGGCTATGTCCGGCGAGAACCGGCTCCGCAAGTTCGCCAAAGTCTGCTCCAGTCGCCATGTGCTCGTGATCACTACTTTTGTTTCGGGCACCTGCCGCAGCACATCCTCCAGAATGGGCAGACGGCAGAAGTGTTTCGATTCATGGCAATGCTCTGGGTGCAGGACCCCATCAAAATCCAGAAACAGTACGGCCATGTCGCTGATTCATATCCTGCTCTCCAACAGCCACTGAGTTTCTGTTGGGATTTGAACGCCGATGGGACTAGTTGGTCGTGGTCTTTTTAGTCTCGTTGGGCGGAAATCGGGGAGATGTCTTCCCGAAAGCGTTTCCCACCCCAAGCCGACTTCGGTCGAGCGCTGCGCCAACTGCGCGCGGCACGCGGCTTGGTGCAGGAAGACATGCTCCTGGCCACCAGCCGCCGCCATATCAGTCGCATTGAACAGGGTCATCAGGTACCCAGCATCCGCACTATTGAAGTGCTGGCCGAGCAGATGCAGATTCATCCGTTGACGCTGGTCGCCGCCGCATACTGCCCGGATCTGGACGCCGCCTCGGTCAGCGAACTCCTCAAGACCATCAAAACGGACTTCAAAGGCATGGCGCCGGATTAGGCGTGGCAAGTCGAATCGGCATGCTCCCTGGCGTGTTGAACCAGCATCTGAAGACCCTGTATCAGGCCTGTGCCAATCGGGGTGACATCTCGGCGCTGCAGCATGCGGTTGACGATCTCGCGGTCAACGGCGGTGTTGAGCAGACATAGTGCCTCCTGCAGAGTTTCCAGACCGACTTCAAAGCCATCTTCCGATGAGTTGGCACCGGCTTTGGTAAGCAGCAACAAGGTCAGCGGTAGAGCTGCGCTCGCAGGTTCCGGGTCATCATCGTTCCAATCGCTGCCGGAAAGAAGGTCTCTGATTTGGTCTGACATGAGCAACAGGTGGCTGTCCTGGAGTGCGTCGGGCAAGATGGCCTCCCAGCCCTGTGACGTGATCAGGCCCATCATGTCCTGTGGTCCAAATTTGCCGAGGGTGGCTTTTTCCAAACGTAGCATCGTTCATCATTCAAGTTAATATGAGACCAATTGGTCCCGTGTAAGGCCGTCGCGCACGAAGATAACGGAGCAGGAATGCCATTTCTGTGTTTCTGGTGCGCACGCCGTTCAATGGAAACAATCCGGTTGCCTCGATATGGTCAGACAGGCAACCATCCTGTTGCCTTGCCCATTTGCCCCTTGAAAAACCGCCTGAATCTCACCCGCTTGGCCGAACTCGACAGACAGTTTTGCGAATTCGCAAAACTGCAGCCAACGGCCGCCCCTAGGTGCGGCTGGACGAAAACGGTCCGACTAGCGCTGGGTATGAGTTCCCAAGCGCTGGGAGCGCGTTTGGGCGTGACAGCCCAGGGTGCCCGCAAACTGGAACAGGCCGAGGCGAGTGGGAACATTACGCTGAATACCCTTGCGCGCCTGGCCCATGGGCTGGATTGCGAAGTGCGCTACGTGTTCGTTCCGCGAACCAGTTTGATGGAGCAGGTGCTCAGGCGCACCCATGAAGTTGCCGGATTTCCGATGCCGCCAATGCTTGCTGCGACAGACCTTCTGACGGAGGCCCAAAAGCTGCAGGCCCTGTCTGCCGTGCTCGCCCAAGTGAACAAGCGAGGCCTCTGGTGAGTTAGGCGCACTTGAATGTAGGCGTTTGACACTAACGCGCGCGTGTTATCACCCATCCGCCTGTTACGTTGATGACTAAAACGAGACCTTGCACAGAGCATGGTCCATCAGCGCAGCCCTCGACGCAGAGCAACCCTTGGTGTGATGTGACCCCTGCGAAGGCATGCCCACAGGGCCGACATTTTCTCAAGGGCGGCAACTTTTCTCTGGTCTAAGGAGCTTTAGCGCTTGAACGCAAGCACCAGGACTCCCGACGCAACCAGCGCGATCCCTGACCACTCGCGCAGCGATGGACGCTCCCCCAAGAAGGCGAACGCAAAAAGTGCGACCAGCACCAAGCTGAACTTGTCCACCGGCGCCACCTGGGAGGCGTCCCCGATCTTCAGCGCCCGGAAATAGCACACCCAGGATGCCCCCGTCGCCAACCCCGACAGCCCTAAGAAAACCCAGGTCTTTGGTGACAGGCTCATGGGGTTGGTCCACTTGCCTGTCAACACCACGAATGCGCAGAGCACCACGATGATGATGGCGGTGCGAATGAGCGTGGCCAGGTCCGAGTCCACGCCCTGGATGCCGACCTTGGCGAAGATGGCGGTGAGTGCGGCGAACACTGCGGACAGTGCCGCCCAGTAAAACCAGCCGGTTGAAGTTGTCATATCAGACTCCTGTCCCTGTTGCTATTGCGGCTCCGATGCCGATCCGGTAATGCCGAATTCAATCGGTGTCTTGACGTAGAAAACACTCACTTGTTCATCGCGCAGGCGCTGGAAATACCGCTCCGCATCCTGTGCACTCACCGCCATGGTGACTTCGATGGGCTGGTCGGCCAGGTCGAAGAAGTGGGCTGAATGCACGCGTCCGTCGTGGCCCACGCCCTCGCTTGCAGCAATGAGCGTCACCCCATTGATGCCCATGTCGCGAGCGGTCTCCACAAGCCATTCGGCCAGCGGTTTCCAGCCATGCCTGCGGTCCTGTTGGGTAAAGAAGGTGAGTTGATAGCCTTGCATGCTGCCCTCCTACAGGGCCAGTTCACACTGGAGCAGCACGGCATGCACATGGCGCAGCTCCTGCGCGTGCTGCTTCACAAAGTGCCGCAGTCGGTCTTCGGCATCAATCAGTTCCATGCACAGGGGATGGTGCGCAGGGGTGGATTCGATGTGGTGGTGAGTGAGCTTTTTGCCAGGCAGGTAACCCGCGTGCACGTTGTGCACGATCACTTGGTGAATGCCTGCCTGGCGCGCCGCTTTCAGCAAGTGGTGACTTAGCGCCGGGGCAGACAGGTGGTGCCAAAAGCGCGTGGGCTTGGCGCGGGCTGACTGGGGAAAATACAAGCGCAGTGCGGTCATGTTCTGCATGGAAGGGCCTCAGAGTTCTCGGGATTCGGTGCTGGCACGTTCACGCTCGGCCTTGCGATAGGCGGGCAGCTCACCCAGCTTGATGCCCTCGGGGGCATGGCGGTGCTTCGCGTGCCCCACCCGCTGTGAGCGATAGATGCCCGTATGGCCTGAAAATAGATAGCTCACCATGCAGGCAATGGCGGCGTAGATGCCAATCTCGGTCCCGAACAGCTCCATGGCCATCAGCGTGGACGCGATGGGGGTGTTGGCAGCGCCCGCAAAAACTGCCACAAAGCCGATGCCCGCCAGCAGCGCCACCGGCATATTGAAAAGCGGCGCCAGCGCATTGCCCAGCGTGGCGCCGATATAGAACAGTGGGGTGACTTCGCCCCCCTTGAAGCCCGTTCCCAGCGAGGCGACGGTGAACGCCATCTTGGCCGCCCAGTCATAGGGCGCCAGCGGCTGCTGGAAAGCTTCTACGATGACGGGAATGCCCAGCCCGATGTAGCGGTCAGCACCCAGATACCAGGCCGTGGCCGCCACCACCACCCCGCCAAGAAACGGGCGCAGCGGCGCATAGCGCACGTGCTTCTTGACCCACGCGCTCAGGGCGTGGGTGGCGTCGGCAAACACTTTGCCCGTGAGCCCAAACACCGCGCCCGCAATGAGCATCACCACCAGAGGCCAGAGTGCGATGGGCGGAATGGCACCAATGCTGTAGTGCGTGTGGTGCACGCCCCAAAGCAGCCCCACCTGATCAGCCACGATGGCTGCGACCAGGCAGGGAAACAGCGCGTCGTAACGCAGCCGTCCAATGGCCAACACTTCCAGCCCAAAAATCGCACCTGCCAGCGGCGTGCCGAAGACAGAGGCGAACCCCGCGCTGATACCCGCCATCAGGATGATGCGGCGGTCCTCATGCTTGAGCTTGAATACGTGGGTGAACTGGTCGGCCAGCGCTCCACCCATTTGGACTGCAGTGCCTTCACGCCCCACAGAGGCACCAAACAAGTGGGAGATGACGGTGCCACCCAACACCAACGGGGCCATCCGCAGCGGAATGACTTTCTTGGGGTCGTGGATCTCGTCAATCAGCAGGTTGTTGCCCGCCTCGACATGCTGGCCAAAGCGCAGGTAGAGCCAGCCCACGACGAAGCCTGCCAAGGGCAGCAGCCCAATGAGCCAGCGATTGGCTATCCGGGTGCCCGTAGCCCAGTCCAAGGCAAAAAGGAAAAATGCGGAGGCCGAACCGGCGAGTGCGGCTACGGCGCTGGCAAGTGCCAGCCACTTGCCCAGGTAGGGCAGGAGATCCAGTATTTCGGGGCGTCCGGAAGGTTTCATGTACGTCCTGTGGTTGTCTGTGTTGCGAAAGGCACAAACAGTCCCGGACGTGTGGCAATTGCGTGGACGCGAGCCTACATCACCCCCCACCGGGAATGTCTGTAGGCATCATCAGCACTTCCACCCGTAGGCAGAAGGCGGTTGAAGGAGGAATGCCATCTCCGTGGGGCGAATGTTACCGGTACCTTGGTAGACGACCAAGTGATCGAATTGCCCAGGGCGGACTACTGCAACCTTTGACGGTCGCCAGAGTCGCTTGCTACAGTGTGGAACGCCGGTTACGGCACATTGCTCACCGAGCGTGGGAAGGAGGCGTACACCAACGCTAGCGCACGATTTGGCACCAGGCCCATTTCAAAAAGGGGCGGCAATAAGCCCTATGGCAACTTCTGCCAAATCGAGCAGCACATTGAGAGTGCTAGAACTGATCAGCCAACCTCGGAGTCTTCGTCATGCTGACCGCACTGGTAAATGGACAGAAAAGCGCTCCATCCCCGGGTCTGAGAGGCGTTTGCCCTGGTTGCGGCCTATTTGGTGGATCGATACAGCGAGCGACGCGAGAGGGCAGAAGCGCTGTCCAAGCGGGTGAACCAGCGCAGCATTTGATTCGAGTTTCTGCGGCGTGTGCATCCGCGGCTCTCTGGGCGGCTGGCTACGCTGATGCATCCCGTGGGGGCCGGACTGCTCGCCGCCGCTGCTCCTCCGATGGAAGCAGTGTTTGCGGTGTTTCACGGAGCTGGAAATGGCATTCTGACTATTACCAAGGGGACAACGCCGCTGGTGCTGTTCGGGCCAGCGGGGTCCGGGCAACGCCAGGGCTTACTGATGGTGCCCGCGCATATTGCTCAAGTGGCTTCGCCACCGGTGTTTGGGATTTGCTTGGACCGATTGGGGGCCGGCGTACTGTGAATTTCTGCCGGATTGGGTGTAGAGGCGCTCGCGGCGCTGCTTGCCGTATCCGCCCCGACTGCCACACCCCTCGCGGCTACCGTTGACTGACTGGCATCGATCACTTCACCTGATCACTTGCTCTCTTGGCTGTTTCTTCGGACGGGCCGCGCCGCTTGAGTTCGCCTTTTTCTACCATTCGATCAAAGACTTCTTTTTGTCTCTTGCGGTGTTCTGCAATCTCGTCCTTGCAGGCACCTTCCATCGCCTTGAATCCTATGTCTATCGTGGACTCAGGATGCTGAAGAAGGCGAACGGTATCTTTGCCGAGCCAACGGGAGTTTTTCTTCGGTGTAACCTCTAGCACCAGGCCTTCGTGGTGCAGCGCGAACTCTGCGAACACCGTCGTGCGCCCCCCAACGAATTCATAAATCTGAATCTCGGCGCTATTCCCGAAATGGGAGATAGTCCCCCGCACGAGCTTGAAGTCCTGCGGCGGAAAAATACCGCACAGCCGCTTCTCAGACATGCCCCCGTCGATGGTGTTTCCCGCAGCCTGCAGCGCGAGCGTCATTGAAGATTCAGAGAGGTTGAGATCCTCCATGTTCACGATTCCCTCAAACCAATTGCTGAAATAGCCATTCCAGAGGTTTGTCTTGTAGTGCCAGGCTACTGCGCGATCCGCATACATCTTGAATGTCGCCTCATCACTCGCGTAGATCTTGAGAAGAGTCAGGAAGCCAGAGGCAAGAGCAACGACGGCGACCAGCAATCCGACGAGCAACTTGGACTTGTTGAGAGCGCCCTCAGAAATGCCAAAACGCCACCAGCGCCGAGGTGTCGGCGATGTTGCGCCTGCACTTGGCTTTCTCAGTTTCTTGCGTAAAACGCGGTGGTGATGTTGCTTTGCCATTCTTGGTTATTTACAGGTACACATCCAAACTGCTCCCAGGGCAGGCGAACGTCGGATACGCTACACAACGGCCTTCACTTTGGATATGCACATGCCGAAGCGATCCCGGTGCTGCCGGGCCTGGTACAAGTTGAAGGGACGATAGCCAGCTTTTTTGCGTTCGAGATTGAAGGTGTGAATTGCGTCCCGCGTGCGCTCCGATGCCTTCGCGCCCAATATGACCCCTGCTATCGCGTCAGATCGAAGTCGAATTCCAAAATTGTTTTGAGGGATGACAACCCGCCACTCGCGCTCATACGACCACGCCGTGGACTTGGATAGGTGGCCCCGAAGGGAGTCACGCCGGTCAGCGTGGGGTAGCGTGATCGTCGGAAATGTGGAGGTGTAGACCGCTTTTTCTGCGAGCAAAAAAAGCTCTTCCCGTGATGTATCAAACTGAACGCAGAACCCTTTGTGGTCCGCAGCGTAGTGTGCCCACATCGGCTCATTTCGTGGGTCTTGGGAGGCGCAGAAAACTCCCATTGCCTTCTCCATGCTTGCCCGGAACTCGGCAATGTCGTTAGGGCGCAGCTTGCGGCGCCGCAGGACCTCGCGCATAGCGATCCGTCGCGCTGGCGGCATGTGCCGAAGTAGATGAGCATTGTCTGTCAGCCAGCGGTCGATCACATTGGGATCAGACGACTGCTCCACGTTAAAGCGCATGTCGTGGAGATCGTTGAGGGAGTCGGTTGACGCAACCCACACTTGACCGTGCACGAGCAAGTCGCGTGCTCGGTTGAGTAGCGCGTCACGCGCATGTTGTGACGGGTCGTTGGTCTCCAGGTGTCGGTATTTGTAAAGGTAAAGCGGTAAATGGTCCCCTCCGGCATCCCAGCGGCGGCCTTTGATGCTCATATGACGACGTTCCCGCTCCGTCCCCTGCATAAAAGAGGCAGCTAGCGCGCCCAATCCGAATGCAAAACACACGTCAAAGGAGGAGCAGGTCGGCGCCGCACCCTTGCGAACTGGCGGGTCGAGCGGAATTGAGAAATCAAGGCCCATCGAAGCTCACACCTTGATGGGACCAAACATGCCGGTGTAAATGAGTTGCTCCCAGATTTTCTTCATCGCCTGGCCAGTTTCTTGGTTGACAAATAGCGAAGAGCGACTCCCGTGCGGGCTGCCCAAAAAGTAGCTACGCATTGATTCCCACGTTTCCGCGAGTTGCGACCACTCCCAGCATTGCAGTTCACTCTCCAGCAGCAGCGGCATCGCAATGTTCAAAGGAATGCTACGGTCCGCTGGCATAGGCCTGTGCCATTCGCATTGAACCAGGATCGCCGTAGCGTTAGGGCTGTAAAACTGAACGTCTAATCTCTCGGCAGTGATGGTGGCAACGTGGTGTTTGTAGGCCAGCTCTTGAACAGATTCCAGCAGAAAGGTCCCGTCACCATAGGGGCAGCTGACGAAGCCGTTGACAAAATACCTGGTGTGATCCAGTCCCCTGTAGCCGCACTCCTCGCGAGGAGTAACTACGGGATGTCTACTGTCATGATTTCGCACCAACGGATGCCATGACGGATAGGAATCGACCACGGGACCGAGACGTTCCACGATATCGGCAAAGGCTTCTCGGCTTTTTTCACGCACCTCAGGAGATGCATCCCGCGCACGTGGGACGAGATAACTTTCAGCTTCCTCGTAACGAGTTCTTGCGGCTTCGTCTGCTCTGAATGCCATGGATGCATCTCCAGTTGGTCCAAAGCATGATTCTAGTTTTCTTTGCACGAAAGCGCAATGTTATGCGCTAAGCAAACATTTTTTGCATGAACTATCTGATCTCTGCGGTCCCAAGACAGGCTTCATGACTCAAGAAGAGCCCGCCAGAACGCCGCGCTCACTGGGTAGACCACCCCAACTTATGTTGACGTGAAGTCTGGTCATGGCGGGTACCAGCGCTCTCAGATCACCGGTTCACCGACGATGACGGTCGCGTGTACTGACGGGGGTAAGTCACTGATGGAGGTAGTGCGCAACGGAGAGTTTTCAGTTCTGCAGCAGAAAGAACCCGCATCCATGGTCACCATCTATGGGAAGCAATACGAAGTCCCTCCGACCACAAGCTATTACTCGCCCGTGAAACTGCATATCCTGAGCAAAAAGAAAAAGAAGGAGAGCATTGACTTTCGTCTGCGAATCGAAATGGCGGACAACTTCACAAGCCAAACTTTCTTCGACGTACAGCAGTGATAGGGGGGCGCTTCGTAAGTTCGGAGGCTTCTATGATGCAGGCCAGTTGCTCTAAGAGAGGTGTTCAGTGCCAAAGACGCTGAGTCAAATGAAGAAACGCTTGGAAGAGGCAATGAGCCAGGCCGACGATGCGGAGGAGATCATTCCCCTGGCAAAGAAGGCTATTGCTCAATATGAGTTGATGCCCGGCGATCTGTTTGATCAGTCCGATCAAGCACCCAAGTTGACTACTCAAAAACACCTGAAGACGCCAATTGCGCGGCCACAGGCACAGGTGATCTACGAAGACGGAAATGGCAACACCTGGGCGGGATGCGGGCGGCGGACAACATGGCTGATCGAAGCCCTTGAACGAGGGCACACCCTAGAGAACTTCAAAGTTCCCAGCAAACGTTTGAGCCGAGCTAAGTGATTGTTATCAGTTGATTTTTTTCTAATGATTTCAGGTTTTGCTCAAAAACCGAGATCACCCCTTCGACAAGAGCTTCGGCGGCCACTTCAGTGCGGGTGCGGTTCAGTCGAACTTCAGGGCATCCAGTTCGATGTTGAGTGCGATGGCCGGATGACAAGCCATCGCGGAACGCATGGAGTGCGTCCTCTGAGACACATCCTCCCTGAAGGGGTGGGACTCGAAAGGCGTTCAGATGTCGTCGAGTAAAACCGAACCGTCGGTGTCCCAACGTACCTTTGTGATCCCCGGCTCAATTGCCTCGAGACGTTGTATCTCCAACTCCTCTGCAGAGAATTTCCCTTCGCTCTGCAAATGCGCTTGTGCCAAGCTTTTCGTAATTGCAATCTCATCGTGCTTGGAGAACGCTTCCCCTAAAGTTGCAAGAACTGCTTCATCTGACCAGGGTTTAATCAAATACTTGAATGCATCCGCCTGATTGATTGCACCCTGAACCGCCTCGAAATCAGTCGATGCCGATAAAACAATTCGGATCGAATCAGGTTGAATTTCTTTCCACTTCGAAAGAAATTCAACGCCATTCATCTGCGGCATTCGATAATCGGAAACGACCACATCGTAAATAGCGCGACGGGCAAGCGTTAAAGCCAGCGTTGGGTCTGGGCACACGTCGACATGCACATCCCTCAGTGGGAGAGAACGAGCCAATAACCGCTTCAACGAACTCAGTACATTAGGTTCGTCGTCTACCAATATCATACGGCGCATCTTGGAGTCTCCATTGTTCGCGGACTATGCAGCGAATCCTTCGTCATAGGGGACGAAATCGATCGTTTAATAATAGATGTTCAAACCTGAAGATATACATGCGTATAATGAAAAGGCATCGAATTTCTGATTAAAAGTAATAAATTACTCTAAGAATTTGTACCCAGTATTTCATCGATAGTGCCCATACGATCAGCAAGCTTGCTCTGTAGGTTTGTTATTTCAGCGGTACCGAGTGATAGATGCAATAAGCTGCTGTCGATAGTCTGCTGGTCGTGAGACGTTCCGTCGGAGCATGATACGCCGTAGCCACTGGCCAAAGCTTCCCCGACCAGAACCACATGGGGGATAGCGGTGCATGCCTGTGTGGGCTGATGGTGGTTTTCAATTGCGTCTACCACCGCCACAGGAAAGTGCCAATGTCTGCCCAGCGTGGCCCCAATGTGGGCATGAGTCATTCCTAGAACTTCGCTCTCTGCATGCAGGAGAGTTGACTGAGAAGAGTCTTTGTATGCGTAGCAAGCCTGCATGTGATCGGGGAACTGGCAGGCCAACGCAAGGCGCCCGATGTCATGAATCAACCCCGCTGTGAAGGCAACTCCTTCAGGTTCCCTGCACTCCCGGGCGACCAGCTCACTCGCTATTCCCGTGGCCATTCCGTGGCTCCAAAACTGGCGGTAGTCGAAGCCTGGAGGAAGCCGTTGGCCCGCGAAGTGGGATATGGTGGACGCAGCGATCGCCATGCTACGAAGGGCGGCAAAGCCCAGTACTACCGCCGCATCGCGAACAGTTCCGACTTGGCGCGTTAGCCCATAAAAAGAAGAATTTGCCACACGCAAGAGCTTTGTTGAAAGCGCTTGGTCCATCTCAATTTGCTTCTCTAGTTCCCCGATGTTGGAACGAGGATCCTCAAGGCTTCTAACTAGCTTGAAAACAACTTCTGGGAGAGGCGGCAAGGCTCGAATGGATGACATCAACACATCGGCATCCAACCGCTTGAGACTCGACATGTTGGTCATTGACTGTGCTCGGGAAAGATCATGTACAGCCAACCACGTGCTTGTGCATTCAATTCGATAGGGCGACACTCAATTCTGGCCCGCTTGCCCGCGATCGCGATGTTGTGACCTTTCCAAGGCCGTTCTGGCTCGGATAGTTCGGGCCAGAGGCTCTGAATGTCGATTCCAAGTGGACATATGGGATTACCCTCGGGCCCCAAAAAGGACTCGGCTGCCTCGTTACTCAGCACTACCATCCCCTGGTGATCACATCCAAAGATGGGTAGCGGGATCTGCCGGAGCACTTCCTGGAGCGTTTGCAACGCGGTTTCATCCCTAAAAAGACTGAGCTGCTGTTTGCTCACCAACGCAGCCAATTGAGCGTTCGCCTCTGTCAATTGAGCGTTCACCGTGCGCAGTTGCTCGCTGATGCGCCGGTTCTCATCTTCCAGATTCTTGTGTCTGATCGCCGCTGCGATGTGTCCGCGCAGTTGGGCTGCGTCCCAAGGTTTCGTCAGGAACTTGTAGATGGAACCCTCGTTGATCGCTGATGTGACTGAGTTCAGGTCCGTATAACCCGACAGCACAATTCGGATGGAGTGGGGCCTCAACTCCTTAGCAAGCCGTAGGAAATCCAGCCCTGTCATTTGAGGCATTCGCTGGTCAGAAATGATCAAGTCGTAGTCCTCTGACTGCAAGCGTTCGATGGCTGCGTTGGGATCCGTTTCTGAGTCAATTCGATATCCATCTTGGCGCAGTAGTCGCCGCAGAGCGGTAAGGATGTTCGGCTCGTCGTCGACCAGAAGCAATTTTCCCGTCGGTGCGACTGAGAACTCTGATGTTGGTGTCATGTGTCCGGATCTAGTGGCGTGCGCTCATTGGGGTCCACGTTTGCGTCTTCGAGAGGCCGCTTGACGGTCGCTATGGGCTTCATGCCAAGCCTGGATGCCGCAGCTTCAGTAGCCTCGCCATCAATCGAGTAGGTTGTGCAATTCGGCTGAGGTTGGCAGTCGAAGGGACAGTATAGTCACACGCGCTAAGGAGCGATCAGCAGACAACATCCTATCCGTTTTTTTGTCGCATGCCGTCCTCATATGTTGACAGCATGGTTATTTGAGAGATTCGATATATATGTCAAAATGTCCTGAGGGTGGATAAGTTGCAGCTTATTTAAAAATGTATATATTCATAATTAAATATTAATTTAAAATGTTTGATTTTAATTGCCGCAAATACGCTCATGTCAGATGACTTAGAAGTCGATAGCCTCTCAATTTTTAAACCGTTTGCTGATACGCGTGACGCACTCGGTGCAGTTTTGACGTGTTTGAAGGATTTTGTTCCATTCAAAGTCTGGCTCGTCGCTCGGCTTGACGATAATGACTGGACCATCGTTAAGAGCTTGGATAATGGTTATGGGATCAAGCGCGGACAAATATTTGACTGGGATTCCACGTATTGTGCGCGAATGGTTGCGGGCGATGGCCCCATGTTCGCTGAGGATGCGCGTCAGGTGCAAGCGTATCGCGAAGCACGTATCAATGATGTGTTGAGTCAACCGGTGGGTGCCTACATCGGGGTACCTCTGCTGCGGGAGGGCGGAGAGGTCATCGCGACTTTATGTGCGCTTGATCCAGACCCGAGTCCTCTACTAGATGAAAGGACACGTCGCTTGGTCAGCACCTTTGCGCGAGCGCTTAATACGCTTTTGACGATCAACCTTCAGGCGGAAGCCGCAGAACGCGAAGCAGAGCGTCTTCGTTTCGCCGCTGAGAGAGATGTTCTCACCGGCCTCTACAACCGCCGGGGATGGGAGCTTGCATTGGAGGAGCAGGAGCTGGCGGCATTTCGCCATGTCAGAAACGCACTGGTTGTGATTGTTGACCTGGATGAGCTGAAAACAGTGAACGACCGTGATGGTCACCATGCAGGCGATGTGTTGCTGAAAAAGGCTGCCGACACGATGCGAAACCAATTCCGGGAACAAGATGTTGTTGCTCGTGTGGGAGGGGACGAATTCGCGGTCTTGGTTGATGGGGCAACTTCACGCGAAGCTCAAAAAGTGATCGAAAGGCTGAGAGAAGCGTTTGACGAGGCGGGTGTCGCTGCATCAGTAGGCTACGCCCTTCGTTCCTCCCATGATTCCATGCTCATGACGGTGCAGCATGCGGATGCTGCCATGTATGAAGACAAAAGGCGCAGACATTCGCACTGAGCAACGGGGCTGCAACCTCTGACCCTGAGCAGGGGGTACTGGAAGTTGTGGGCACGCTCACATGAAATTGGTTATGAATCGATTGGCTCGTCAGCGAACGCGAACGGGTGCAACTGGGTGCAACTGGGTGCACAGGTGGCACTGCCGACCAATTCACCGGGGCAAGCACCTCAGTGCAAGCGTTCTAAGTAGAGGGAAGTGCCTATCAGTCGAGCGACATCGGTTCTGGGATCTCTGGCTGAGTCTGCGTTTCTGCTGCTTCCAGGTTGTTGCCGAACAATGTTTCGACGTTGACGCCCAAGGCTTGAGCGAGGCGAAGCAGGACTGAAAGCGTGGGATCTGCGGCGCCTGATTCGATGCGAACGATGTACGTGCGATACAAGGACGCAGCCTCGCCAAGTTGCTCCTGGGACATGCGAGCGCTTCGACGGAGCGCCCGCACTCGCTGACCCAACACTATGCGCTGATGGACGCGCTTCATCGTGACACGCCTTTAGGTTGCGACGGGAAATGATACTGATACTGCAAAATTTTACAAATCAGTCAGAAATGAACACTTATTCATACATAATTAACTGCAAAAGCGCAGCATCTTGGACTCCAATGCCAAACATCGAGTGACTACTTATTCTCAAGCAACTCGACTAGGTCAATGCCCCCAGAGCCGCTGCACGGGCGCCTGTGTGACACCGCCAAGGCGAGTTGGAGTTTGTTTGGTTAGGGTGTGAGTTGCTCGTATGGCTCTGTTGGCTACCTCGGTGACCAAGCAGTGAGCAAGATTTGAGCCAAGAGTCCAGAGGAGCACAACATGTACGCACAGCTTGATGTGGAAAACCTGACGAAAATCAGGCGTCTTGACTTCGGTCAAATCCTGTTTGACGAAAATCTCAAGATTGTTGAAGTTAACTCGTTTGTCGCATCACATGCGAATGTTGTTGTTGATCTATGTCAAGGCCTGCCAATAAGCCAAGTATTTCCCACTCTGAACATTGACCGCTTGGCCACATTAGTCGCGCATCTCGTCAGGAGTGGCAGTAGTTGCCTGGTCGATGGCGTGGACGGCGATCCTTTGTGGCCGGATCTTTTTCAGGAATCAGGAGATGTCCAACTCGGACGACAATTGAGCTTGCTCAGTCAAATTGAGCGACGCGAATCTCCTACGCACTACACACTCATTCTTTTGCATAGAGACGATTTAGACCCTGTTTACGAGCAATCCCTTGAAAAACAAGCTCTGGCTAATCAGAGAATGTTGCAATCAGAAAAATTAGCGGCCATCGGCCAATTGGCGGCTGGCGTGGCACACGAGATCAACAATCCGTTGGGTTTTGTTTTCTCAAATTTAAAGACCTTGGGCGAATACGTTCGCGACATGATTCGCATTGTCGATGAAGTTGATAACGCCAATGATCTTGAAATGGTTAAGGAGCTTAAGCGTCGCCTGGACTATGAATACATACGCTCCGATGTCGGGTCACTCCTTTTGGAGTCGGAGGATGGAATCGATCGGGTCAAAACCATCATTACTGCACTCAAGGATTTTTCTCACATTGGAGAAGAAGAGTTCAGGGCGGCTGATTTGCATCGTGGCCTCGATACCACCCTTAGTGTGGTAAATAATGAATTGAAGTATAAAGCGAACGTCTTGAAAGAGTATGGAGATCTTCCTGAAGTCGAGTGTATTGCTTCCCAGATTAATCAAGTTGCAATGAACCTCCTTGTAAATGCGGCTCATGCTATAGATGGTTTTGGGAAAATAACAATCAGAACGGGCCATGAAAACGGCTGGGCTTGGTTTGAGGTCCAGGACTCAGGCAAAGGCATTGAGGCCACAGTTCTCAACCGTATTTTCGAGCCGTTTTTTACAACCAAACCTGTCGGCAAGGGGACAGGACTGGGGCTGGCGTTGTCATACAACATAGTGCAGAAGCACCATGGTCGTATCGAGGTAGAAAGCCAAGTCGGCGTGGGAACCAGTTTCCGCGTGTGGCTGCCTGTGTCGCAGCCTGCAGCGATCGCCGAAAGACGGTCATGACATCAAGTGAGTCACAGAGCAGAATCTTGTTGGTGGACGACGAGGTCAATGTGGTGAGCGCGTTGAGGCGATTGCTTCGCAGTGAGAACTATCAGATTGATGTCGCTTCCGACGGGATCCAGGCGCTGGAGTTAATGGAAGGGCAAGAGTACGACTTGATCATCTCAGACGCTCGAATGCCGGTCATGGACGGGCCGACTTTCCTGGCTCGGGTTCAGGAGCGTTGGCCCAGCTGTATGCGTATCCTTTTGACAGGGTATGCCGACCTCACAATGACCGTTAAGGCCATCAACGAAGGGCATATCTATCGGTACATCAGCAAGCCGTGGAATGATGATGAGCTCCGAATCATGGTGCGACAGGCACTCCAGTATCGTCATCTGGAACGTGAACGGTTGCGTCTGCTAGAGCTGACGCGTGAGCAAAATGATCAGCTCAAGGAATTGAACGCAACGCTTGAACAGCGTGTTCTCGATCGTACTGCTGAGCTTAAGCAAACCGCCGACTGGCTCGACTTGGCGTACGCAGATCTCAAAAAGAGCTATGTGACTGCAACGCAAGTATTCTCAAGCTTGATGAATTTCCGCATCAGCAAGGATCGTCAGACCAACTCCCAAGTGGTGGCGGTTGTCAGTGCGTATTGTAGACATCACAAGCTCAGCGAGCGAGTTTCCAATGACCTTGCCATGGCGGCAGCACTCTACAACGTCGGCAAACTGACATGGGACGAACATCTGCTGAATCAACCTGCTGATCTTCTCAGAGATCGTGACAAAGTCAAATATGCGAAGTATCCGGAACTGGGTGCCAGTCTCTTGATGACTTTGGAGCCACTGCAAGAAGCGGCTCGCATTATCAAGCACCACCAAGAGCGTTGGGACGGTGCAGGAATCCCGGACGGCCTTTCCAAAGAGGAAATACCATTTGGCTCGCGTCTGCTCAGATTGGCTGTCGATTTCGTCGAGTTTCAAAAAGGAGGCATTCTCAGCAGAAAGCTCGGGCGTGACGAGGCATTGTCAGTCCTTGAAAAGTATGCTGATCGGCTTTATGACCCAGAGTTGAGCAAGACGTTTGTTGCACTCTGTCGCGAGATTACGCCGGATGCTCTCGCCGAGGATCCTCGAATGTCCTCCCTAGATACTCGTAGGCTGGAGCCCGGCATGGTAATAGCCCGCAACTTGCTGTCAGATCGAGGTCTACTGCTTCTGAACGAGGGCAAGGAACTGACCAGAGAGCTGATCGAGCGTGTCAGGACTTTTGAGAGTAGCGAAGGTTCATCCTACTCAGTCGTCGTCTATCGGCAAGCTCACTCCGGTACGGCGAATTAGCAATATGGTCGGAGCGAAAAATGCCTGAATACATAGCTAGCAAAAGGCGTCTCGACCTCAAGATTGTGTATTACGGACCGGCGCTAAGCGGGAAGACGACCAATCTCGTACAGCTCCACACGCTTTTGCACCCACAACGCAAAGCCGAATTGATGGTGCTGGAGACGCAAAATGACAGAACGCTTTTCTTTGACTTACTGCCTATAGGCCTGCGCTCTGCCAACGGGCTTGATCTGCGCATGAAGCTGTACACAGTCCCTGGCCAAGTTCAGCACGATAGCACTCGAAAGGCCGTCCTATCTCGTGCAGATGGAGTCATTTTTGTTGGTGACTCCGTGGAATCTCAGCAAGAGAACAATGCCATCGCATTTGACAACCTTGCCGACAATTTGGACAAGTTGGGAATGGCGATTGAGCGAATCCCCTTGGTGCTGCAATTCAACAAACGAGATGCTTCAAACGTCGTGCCGGAACACGAAGTGCTTGCGCGGTGGCGATCCACTCCGTGGCCGGATGTCGCTTTCGCTAGCGCGATCCAAGGAAAAGGGGTCCTTGAAACGTTTCGTGCAGTCCTTACCAAGCTGTATCCAGTTTTGGACTCAGAGTTTGGACTGAGTCGCACCGAGAGCCTAGATCTGGATGCATTTCTCCGTGGATTGACAGGTCTGGAGGCTAGCGCAGATGCCCAGCTTTGATGATGACTTGCAACTGAGTGATTTGCTTGATGCAAAGCATCAATCTCAATTGATGGCCATGTTGGAGCGGCTTTGCGGGAGTCGCTTCGAGCTGGCCGAGGTGGCGACTGAAAATTCCGAGCCGATTGATTTTAATTTGATGACGGTTGCTTGGTTAACGGGAGGCACCCAGTATCAACGGACGGCGGCTACCCAGTTGCTCCAGTTTATATTGTTGTTCGTTGGCAAATACCGCCTTGCTGCAGATTTCCATCGTGATCTCACGGAAGAAAATTACAAGGAACTCACTTTAAAACATGAAGCGCTCAAGCAGTCTGAAAACAGATTTCGTGCACTATCTCTGGAGCTGCAGCAAAGGGTTGATGAACAAGTCTTGTTGATTGACAAGGCCCATCGGGATTTGTACGAATCTGCACGCTTACGAAGTGTGGGTCAGCTCTCCGCCGGAGTAGCGCATGAAATCAACAATCCGATTAGCTTTATTATTAGTAATCTTAGGATTGCGCAAGATTATTTAACAGAACTGAGCGCGGTATCGTTTGATCCGCCTCAAAAGGATCTGTTAAATGATTTTCGCGAACTTATCTCGGAGTCCCTAGGAGGTGCTCATCGGATATCCGCCATTGTTAAGGACCTACGAATATTTTCGAACATCGATAAATCTGATTTTGTTTCCTTCGATCTGGAGGAACTCCTTAATGCAACGTGTCGATTGGTTCAAAATGAATGTACAAGGGGTCAAAGAATAGAACTGACGTTAGGCCCCTTGCCACCATGGCGCGGATACCCAGCCAAATTATCGCAGGCGTTTTATAACGTACTTGACAACGCAGTCAAGGCGAGCGATGAAGGAGGGCTCATAGAGGTCCGCTGTGCTGTTAAATCGGATATTGTCGAGATTACGGTGAAAGATCTTGGCAGTGGGATGTCCAATGAGACCCTGGCGAGGGCATTCGATCCGTTTTACACGACTCGGGACGTGGGAGGTGGCACCGGTCTGGGTCTTACCGTCACTCGCGACATCCTTCGCGCTCATGGAGGCGAGATTGTCATAGTCAGCGAACCAGGTGAAGGATGTACCGTCAGCATGTCTTTGCAGTTGGCGGATAAAGGTTAGAAATGTCCAAGCGTTACGGCTCTTTGTTCCTCCAACCCGGCAGCGACGATGTGGGGTCGGCGCCAGCACGTTTACCTTACAGGCTGCTAATCGTGGACGACGAACCAGGTGTTCTGTCGGCGCTTCGTAGAGTATTCATGCGCGAGAACTACGAGCTGCACTTCGCGCGCAACGCGGACGAGGGCCTCAAGATACTTGAATCAAGATTCATCCATTTGGTGGTGAGCGATTTCTTGATGCCTGGTATGACAGGTACTGAATTCCTCTCAAAGGTGAGGGAGCGCTGGCCTGACACAATCCGAATCATGTTAACAGGCCAGGCGAATACAAACGCCGTCATGGGCTCGATACGTGAAGGTGCTGTATATCGGTTTATTCTCAAGCCCTGGAGTGATGACGACTTGCGCGTGACCATTGCATTGGCACTGGAACAGCATGCGCTACTGCTCAAAAACAAGGCGCTAGAGCTGCAAAACCAGCTGCAACAGCATGACCTGGAAACCCTTTCCAAGCTGAATGCTAGCAACCGTCGCCAATTGGCCATCATGTTGCACAAAAGGGGACTTTTAAATCCTCAACAAATTCAGCTGCTTCAAAAAGAAATGCAGGCAAAAAAAGCGCCTGTGATCGTCCAACTCATGCAGCATGACTGGGTGGATAGCCAGAAAATTTTTGAATTATTGCGTCAGGACTTGCTTTTTGAAGAAGTAGACCTGCTTGATCTCCAGCCGGACTTGACAGTGTTGAGTTTGATTCCGCGCCATATTTGCACCAGCCAAATGGTTCTTCCGCTGAGATTGTCCGGTGCCAAGTTACGATTGGCAATGGCAGATCCAATGGATGCTGGATTAATCGAAGAATTAGGATTTTTGACTGGTCATGGCATTCAACCGCTGCTGTGTTCATTCGATCAGCTACGTCAAAAATTCGTTGAACTGTTTGGAGAGTCGGCTAACGAGGAATTTAGCGAATTCAATACCGTCGTAAACACTGCGGATCCCTTTGAAAGTATCGAGGTCGTAATCGATGACAGTGAAGGGATTGATTCCCTAGAGAGACTGCTAGGGGGATCAGAAGAGCCGCCAATCATTCGATTAGTGAATGCCATAATTTTGGAAGCATTAAGACTAAGGGCCAGCGATATTCACATTCATCCGCGTACCAAATGCATTGCTGTACGCTATCGAATAGACGGGGTTTTGCAGGAAAAAATTCAAATTCCTCCGAATCTACTCATACCGTTGGTCTCCCGTATTAAGGTAATGTCAGAGCTTGATATCACCGAGCGGAGACGCCCTCAGGATGGCCGCATAACAATCAAAACGTCTATGCGGATTGTGGATTTAAGAATATCGACATTGCCCACGATCAATGGCGAAAAGGTTGTGATGCGGGTTTTAGACCGCCAGTCGGTGGTTCAATCGTTGGAGGACCTTGGCTTTTCCTCTGCAAATCTCCGCAGGATATTGCACGTCGTAAACAAGCCTCAAGGCATGATTTTGGCAACGGGGCCTACTGGCAGTGGCAAGAGCACCACGCTGTTCGCCATGCTGCAACATGAGGCGAGTACCGATAAAAACTACGTCACCATCGAAGATCCCGTGGAGTTCCACGTTGATATGGCTGGCCAAGTGCCAGTGAGGGACAGGATCGGACTGAATTTCGCCACCATTCTTCGGGCAATACTGCGGCAAGACCCTGATGTCATTCTTCTCGGAGAGATCCGAGATCGGGAGACCGCTGAAGTGGCCTTTCATGCAGCGCTGACGGGGCACACGGTGTTCTCGACGTTACACACCAATTCGGCATCCGCGACTGTGGCCAGGCTGCTTGATCTTGGACTCAAGCCATATGTACTGGCTACGGGCCTGGAAGCAATCATCGCTCAGCGTTTAGTTCGCAAGATTTGCCAGCATTGCCGGCAAGAGGTGAGTCCGCCGCCGGAATTGCTTCGCAGCCTGGGTGCTGGGTTCACAGAAGCAGGGCTCCGATTTTTTCATGGTGCAGGCTGTGACAAATGCAATCATGGCTACATCGGGCGAGTGGGTATTCATGAAGTTTTGGCTATGAATGACGTCATTCGCGAGGCCGTGATGCATGGTGCGGGAGCCGTGCAGGTACAAGCTATCGCACGACAGCAGGGGATGGCGTCCATACTGGATGATGCGCGCGAAAAAGTCATATCGGGATTGACGACGGTCGATGAGATCCTGAGAACACTTGGCCCCCAAGAGCTCGGGGAGGCCGAATGATGGTGTCTCGCTCACTGCGCGTATGCGTTGTTCTTCTTACTGTCTATTCACTGGCAGCAATAGGCCTGTCCAGCATCGTCGCAAACTGGGCCGGAGTCGACGCTAAACGGCAAATGTTCCTTCTGCCGCAGGCGGGTCCTCTGCTGCTGGCACTCGCAACTGTTCTCTATTTTGGCGTCAAGGGGAAGAGGAAACTTGCCATTGGTGCAGCAGGGATGCTTCTCCTGTGGTGTGCCGTGGATATATTTTCCATGTCCGTTGCGAGCCATGTTGCTGCCAGGTTGACATGGCCAATTCTTCTGTGCGCGATTTCATATTCCTTGGCGCTGCAAGAAGGCAATATCGCGCGAAGAATCGCCGTCGCCATAGGTGCGGCGGTTGTATTACTCGCATTGACGTCTTTTTTGTCCTACTGGATACAGGATTCATCGACGCTGCAGCATCTTCAAGTGCCCCTGTTATTTCCAGCCGGAGTCGTTGCCACCGTGGTCATTGTGCTCATGGGAGCGGCTGCGGTTAGTCTCGGTCTCTCACGGAATACTGAGGATTTAGTCGCATCCAGGGTGGTTGCAGCCACGGGTCTTGCAGGCGTCATTGCAACCTGTTTGGCATGGGTACTGATTGTTTGGATTGTCAGTCTGGCCTATGACAAGCAGGCCGCATTGCTACAAGGGCGTACAGAGCAGGCGATCAAACGAACCGTTCAGCAACGCGTAGAACTGCTAGAACGGATGGCCGCACGTTGGAAGGCGTTGGGCAGGATGCCTCAGCAATCTTTCTGGAAAGCGGAGAGCGGGACCTATTTAAGCGATATCGCCGACCTCGACATCCTGGGTGTTCTGGATTCCAACTTGAAGCCATTGCTGTCTGCCAATCGTGAGGGTGCGCCTCTGGCGCTTGTTGAGGGACAACTGCAGTCGGCAGCAACCAAGAGCTGGCTCATCCACGCATTGAAAGAGCGAAAGGCACATGTTGATAGCGCCAGGGTCATTACTGGAGATGCGTCCAAGTATGTTGTCGTAGGGGTCCCGTTAGAAATACCTTCCCAAGCAGAGGGCTTGCTCGTTGGATTGTTCGACTCGGAAAAGCTTTTCTCCGTGTTTGGTAGTGAACTTGGTGGAATGGGCTTGCGCGTCTATGACGACGACTTGTTGGTGTTCGAGTCTGAGCAGAGCCTAGTGGGGCCGCTCAGTGTGCTCTTGGACGAGCGCCCGGTCTCCTTGGACACTATCCATGCGAGTTTCCAATGGAAAGTTCAGGTCTTTCAATCGATCGCGCCCGCCGGCTTAGGGGCGTCTGCGGCAGTGCCCATCTGGGTCGTGGCTGTTGGACTGGCTGGGACGCTCCTCCTCATGCTGCACCTTTGGAAGTCGCTGACACTATTTCAAAGAACGCAGGCTCTTGAGAGTAGCTTAGAGCGACAGCTGATTCAGCAGTCATACAGGCAGCGCATCATTGAGCACTCCCTGGACATGCTGTGCACTATAGACCGCGAGGGACGATTTATTGAGGTCAACCCCGCTTCCAACAGGATGCTTGGTTACCCTCCCGGGGAACTTCAGGGCAAGCATTTCATGGACCTGGTGTTTCCTAAAGACCGTGAGGCGACAGAGGCTGAGGCTGAGTCCATCATGCGCGGGCGGTCCACGATCTCGTTCAGAAATCGATATGTTCATCGTGACGGGCATGTCGTGCACCTGCGCTGGTCCGCAGAGTGGTCTGTGGAAGAGCAAACTTTGTATGCCATTGCCCATGACATCAGTTATTTGGTGCAGGGCGAAAAATACGCCGAAGACCA
The DNA here is from genome assembly GCF_001428225.1 of Acidovorax sp. Root70. NCBI lineage: Bacteria > Pseudomonadati > Pseudomonadota > Betaproteobacteria > Burkholderiales > Comamonadaceae > Acidovorax > Acidovorax sp. Root70. Next base: position 7,834 of record NZ_LMHQ01000029.1, on the reverse strand, counting down.
GCGGAAAGTCTTGGCTCAAATTTCCCGCGGGCATCAACTATCCGACGTTCTGATGAGTCTTTGCAAGATGCTCGAAGAGCAACTACCAGGAGGATTCTGCTCGGTCATGCTGGCTGACGAGAACAAGAAAGTCCTGCACGTTGGTGCTGCTCCTAGCCTGCCTGCCGAGTACTTGGTCGAGATCAAAGACTTGGAGATTGCTCCGGACGTGGGTAGTTGTGGTTCCGCTGCGTTTAAGCGACAACCCGTGATCGTGCCGGACATTCGCACTCACCCCAACTGGAGCCGACTCTGGGCTATTGCACGCAAGCTTAATTTCGTCACTTGCTGGTCGGTTCCCATATTGTCGGATACGGGGGAAGTACTGGGAACAATGGCTGTTTATCACAAACAGGAGCATGAACCGACGACAGACGAGATAAGCATGGTCGCAACGAACGCTGAATTGGCGGGTGTAGCGATTCAACGGTCGCGCGATTTGCACAAGCTGGCCTCAAATGAGCAGCGTTTTCGCTCACTCTTTGAACACAATCCCGATCCGGTGTACTCCTTCGACCTGGAGGGGCGCTTCCTGAGTATGAATGCAGCGGGCTGTGCGCTGACTGGATTCAAGGAGCAGGACTTCGTCGGGCAGCACTGGGGGATGTTGCTGGACGAGGACAGCAAGGCCGAAGTCGCAATTCGTCTTGCATCCGCATTTAAAGGTGAGCCACAGCGGTTCTCGATACGCGTCCAGGACAAAACACAACAGACATTGACGCTCGATCTTTCGTACATGCCAATCGTTATAGATGGGCAGATCGAAGGTGTTTTTGGATTGGCCAAAGATCTCAGCGATCGCGAACGCATTGCAGATGAATTACGGAAAACACTAGACCGCTCTAATCGTCGTGCGAGCCAACTCCACGCGCTCAATAGAGCAGCCACCGCAGCCGCGCAATTTACTGATGAAGAAGCGTTACTGGAATACTTATCACGGGAAGTCCGTTTAGTAATTGGCGCTCATCAATCGACCATTTGTTTTAAGTATGCCAGTGATTTGAATCGCCAGATCAATAGTATTTCCATTTCAGAAAAATATCAAAATTGGGAATCTTTTGAAATTAACCCCCGGTTGTTGAGCGTTTGTGCCTCCGTTTTTGCCAAAAACGAATCAATACTTATAACGCAGGATGATTTAACAGTATGCTCTGAGCCTGATGCTCAGTACTCACAGGCGAGTGGTCTCCTACCGGTGTATGGCTTGCTAGCAGTGCCTTTAATTAGCCGAAGTGGGATGAACTTGGGATTGATTGGCCTTTCGGATAAATTTGATAGTGATTTTGATGAAGATGATTTGGCTATCGCGCAACAGTTTGCCGCCATGGCCGTCGCCGTTCTTGAGAATATACGTTTGTTCTCTGAAGTGATTCAAGCGCAGGAGGTTCTCAAAGATCAACTTGAATTTAATAGTCTCATTACTCATACCTTGGGTGAAGGGCTGATCGCGGTTGACTCCCTTGGAGCAGTCACGTACTTCAATCCAGCGTCACGGCAGCTACTGTTCGGGAAGAGGGAGATAGACGATGGCCAGCGAATCGACAGACTAGTGCCGCTGCCTGATTTTGAGAAATGGAGTCTTCTGGCAGGTCCGCAGGGAGAACTTCAGGGGGAAATCGAGCTGGAAGGCCCCCCTGCTCGAGAAGCTGGCTACGTGATCAGGCGAATGGACGATGGATGGTTAGTCCACCTTCGCGACGTCACACAGGAGCGGCAGGGTAGTCGCGCCCTTCAGGAAAGAGATCACTTTTTTGAACTCTCTTTGGACATGTTCTGCCTATTGGATATGCAAGGTAATTTCGTTCAAGTTAACCCTGCATTCGCAAGTACGCTGCGCTACACCGTCGATCATCTGGTCGGTACCTCATATCTTCGACTCCTTCCAGACGAGGAACTCCCATACATCCGCCAGCAGGCCCGGAATGTCATGGCTGGAGGGGTTATTCGTGAGATTGTCCTAACGGTTCGTGATGGAACTGGCCAAATAAGAAAATTACAAGCCAGTGCCACTGTTGGCGAAGACCGGGTCGTCTACTGTGTATCACGCGATATCACAGAACGATATGCAGCCGATCAGGAAATGCAGCGCTTGAATCTGCTGCTCGTGATGGCCGGACAATCCGCAGGTCTGGGAGGATGGTCCGTGGAGGCTGACGGAAGAGTGAACTGGGCGCCAGAGTTATCTGCAATGCTGGGGTATCCCCCAGGCTTCATTCCTCCTTTGGCCGAGTCTCTGGCGCTTTACCACAGTGATGACTATCCGGTCGTTGTTGGTGCGCTTGAAACGCTTCTTCGAGATGGAACGCCTGCAGATCTCATGGTCCGAATTCAAACGAAGGACGAGAGATGGTTGGATGTCCGAGTTACGGGACAAGCTGTCCGTGACGACAAAGGCAATGTAGTTCGAGCTGTTGGTGCCCTGCAAGATCTTACTGAATGGAAGCGCGTTCAAAACGAGGCGGCACGCCTTTCAAGTCGACTACTCAGCACATTGGAAAGTATTACTGATGCTTTTTTCATGCTGGATCGCAATTGGCACTTCAGTTATGTTAATCATGAGGCATTGCGAGTGCTTGACGTACAAAGAGAGGACATGCTCGGGAAAGAAATATGGCAGGCATTTCCAGGTTCATACGATTCCGATATTGGGATACGGTATCGGTCCACGATGAGTTCAGGCGAGGCGCAGCATTTTGAGTCCTACTATGAGCCTTACGAAGCCTGGTTCGAAGTCCATGCTTATCCTTCTGAGGAAGGCTTGTCTGTCTACTTTCGCGACATTACTTCCAAAAAAATATCTGAACAGTCTTTGCGCAACACCATGGCCGAACTGGAACGTAGCAATCGGGAGCTTCAAGAATTCGCATTTGTCGCCTCGCATGATCTGCAAGAACCGCTGCGTAAAATTCAAACGTTCTCGGAACGCATTGGAGACCGAGAATCGATGTTGGATGATGAGGGTCGAGACTACTTGCGGCGCATGAGCTCTGCTGCCTCGCGGATGCAGGCACTGATTATTGATTTACTCAATTATTCACGTGTAGGCACCCGGGCGCGGGATTTTTCCCAAGTGGAAATGGATGGCGTGGTGCAGGATGTGATTCAGGATTTAGAGGCAGCCATTACAGAAAGGCATGCTCAGATTGAATGTGAGCGCCTCCCAGCGGTGCATGGTGATGCCTCGCAACTTCGCCAGGTAATACAAAATCTGATAAGTAATGCGATCAAATTTTGTCCTCCTGAAAAAGTGCCGAAAATTTGTATAAGAGCAGAGCACTTGACGGTTGATGGTTGGACATTGATTGTTGAAGACAACGGAATTGGATTTGATGAAAAGTATCTTGATAAAATCTTTGCTCCATTTCAAAGACTTCATGCAAGAGGCAATTATCCCGGGACAGGAATCGGACTGGCAATAGTAAAGAAAATTATCGAGCGCCATGGCGCGGAAATAACGGCGAGTAGTCAAATTGGCATTGGATCGATATTCAAAATTCGATTTCATAAATATTTAAATTAACTCGATCTTATTATGCCATTTTCCCGCAATGTGCACATACTCATCGCAGACGATGACGTTGACGACTGCCTATTGATCAAGGATGCGTTTGAATCATCCAAAATAGGCAATAGCATTAATTTTGTCCATGACGGTGAGCAGTTGGTCCGTTATTTGAGAAGAATGCAGCCATATGATGATAGTGTCAACCATCCTATGCCTGGCCTTATATTGCTGGATTTAAATATGCCATTGAAAGATGGGCGTGAAGCGCTGACAGAAATAAAGGCAGATGAAAAATTACGATCGATTCCCATTATTATTTTGACAACATCCTCTTCCGAGGAGGATGTTGCAAATAGCTATGCAGATGGTGTCAATTCCTTTATTACCAAACCTGTTACGTTTACTGGCTTGCAAAATGTGGTGAAGGGTATTTCACGATACTGGCTGGAAATTGTTGAGTTACCTGATTGATGTAAAATTGCGAGTCTATTATGCCGAAGATTAGAATTCTTTTAATCGAAGATGATGAGGATGATTTTGTCATTACCCGCAATCTATTGAAGGATTCTAAAGGCATTGACTACGAACTGGATTGGGTGTGTGATCCCGAACAAGCACTCATAAAAATTAAAAACGCAGACCACGATATCTATTTACTGGACTATCGTTTGGGTGCTAAAACAGGTTTGGAGGTACTGGAGGAAGCCAAAGAGTCCGGCATCGATCGACCATTCATAATTTTGACAGGATTGGGAGATTCTGCCGTTGATAAAAATGCGATCGATCTCGGTGCAGCCGATTACTTAATTAAAGGGCATTTTGATAGTCAGTTGCTGAGCCGCAGCATTCGATATGCGCTTGATCGGCATCAATCCCAGCGGAAACTTATCGACAGTGAAGCTAGATATCGATTGCTGTTCGATGCAAACCCTGAGGCCGTTTGGGTTTTTTCTCGTTCGTCAAAAAAGATTTTGGCGGCGAATGCCTCCGCTAGCAAATTCCTTGGCTATGCCAGAGAAGAACTTCTAGATATATGTGTTCATGACCTTCGGGATGAGGCTGAAAATCAGCGCTGGGTCGGATTTTACGAAAACTACATCGCAAATCCTGCAGGGGTAAGAGCTGCCGGAGTTTGGCGATATCTGCATAAGAGCGGACGCTCGGTTTTTGGCGAAGTCATCGTTCATGGACTTGAATATGATGGCCAAAGCGCGTGCATGGTTGTCGTTGTTGACATCACTGAAAAGTTAGCGGCGCGCAAGGCCAAGGAACGCCAGGAGGAACTATTTAGAAGCGTGCTGAGTGATGCACGTGACGCGCTAGTTCTCGTTACCTTTGACGGTGAACTCTGTTATGCGAACCACGCGGCAGAGCAGCTCTTTGAATCGCCTCTCGAACTCCTTCAAAAGAATTCGCCGAACTTTCCCGTGACTGATGCCAGTGTGTTCGAGTGGCTCGTAGTTAGCCCCTCGGGTCGAAGAATAGATCTGGATGTCCATCAATCAGAGACCGAGTGGAACGGCGTCTCCGCAAGACTTTTGTCATTTCGAGATGTTTCTGGACAGAAAGATTCACAAAGAGAGCTTCGTTTATTCAAGCGAAGTCTCGATTGCACCTTCAATGGAGTAGTGATTTCCGATGCACGTCAGCCAGATTTACCGATAATTTACGTCAATCCTGCTTTTGAGAGAATTACGGGTTTTAGGCAGGAGGAGGTCATTGGTAGAAATTGCAAATTTCTGCAGGGTGATACCCGTGACGAACTTGCGGTGGAGGAGGTGCGGCAAGGATTGAATCAGCAGCGCGACGTCAATGTAATTCTAAAAAATTATCGCAAAGATGGTTCGTTGTTTTGGAATGATCTCTATATATCGCCAGTCGTTGATGAGCAGGGTGTAGTCACCCATTTCGTAGGGGTACAAAATGATGTAACTGAACGAATGCGGTTTGAACAAGAACTAAGTTACAACGCAAGTCATGACATTTTGACTGGCTTGCCAAATCGTGCTGTTTTTGAGGACCGTTTGGCTCAGGGCTGCCAGATTTCTCAACGATACGGTAGGCGCTTAGCAGTTGTTTTTGTCGATTTAGATCGATTTAAGCCGATCAACGACTCCTATGGCCATGAGATCGGTGATTTAGTGCTGATTGAAGTTGCCGCCAGAATCGAAAAATCTTTAAGACCTGGCGACACGGTCTCTAGACTCGGCGGCGATGAGTTTATCGCTTTGATGCCAGATCTTGCGCGCGATGAGGACGTAATTCCCGTCGTTGAGAGGTTGATGGAAAATCTTGCTTCTGTTTACCGGATCAAAGAACTTGATCTTCACTTGACCACTAGCCTTGGTATTGCCCTGAGTGACGGGCATATCAATGATCCATCCCAGCTCATACAACAGGCAGACCTTGCCATGTACAAGGCCAAAGAGGCTGGTCGCAATAATTTTCAGTGGTATACAAGCGATCTCAATCTCCAGCTAATAGAGAGATTGACACTTCGCAATGAGCTTCAAAACGCACTCAATCTGGGACAGTTCGAGCTGCATTATCAACCGCAAATTGATACACGGAGCGGTCGTGTTGTGGGACTGGAGGCTTTGGTTCGCTGGCGTCACCCCGTGCGTGGAATGATTCCGCCGGTTCAATTTATCTCTGTCGCAGAAGACTCTGGACTAATGATCGCCCTGGGCCAATGGGTGCTCGATACAGCATGCCGTCATATTAGTGAGCTGGCACAGCAAGGGCTGCGTGGAATGACCATGGCAGTGAACATATCACCTCGGCAATTTCAGCGAAACAATTTCGTCGAAACGATTTATGAGGCTGTGGAGCGGTTCGGTCTTCTCCCAGGCATGTTGGAGATCGAATTGACCGAATCGGTTTTGATCGACAACATTGAAGAGGCAATCACTCGGCTGCACGAAATAAAGCGAATTGGCGTAAGTATCTCTTTGGATGACTTCGGAACTGGATACTCAAGCCTTAGTTATCTGAAACGCTTACCCATCGATAAAGTCAAGATAGATCGATCATTTGTTCGAGAAGTTATCTCCGATCAGCATGACGCAGCCATCACCCAAGCCATTATCGCTATGGCGCATCATCTCAAATTGCGAGTAGTTGCGGAAGGTGTTGAAACTGATTCGCAAATCGCTTTCTTGATGAAAAATCACTGTGATGAATTACAGGGTTTTTACTTCGCCAAGGCGCTCCCGTTTGAGGATATTGGAAAATTTTTGCGCGACCGATTATCCGTTGGCATACCTTTGCCCGAGACAAATCAAAATGCTACGCAGACGCTACTTCTTCTGGATGACGAAGAATATATCTTGCGCGCCCTTAATAGAGTTTTAAGACGAGATGGATATAAAATCCTGATGGCTACGCGGCCTAAAGATGCCTTTGATCTACTCGCCCAGCATGACGTGCAGGTAATTATTTCTGATCAGAGAATGCCAGAGATGAGTGGTACAGAGTTTTTGAGTCGAGTCAAGGATATGTACCCCAATACTGCGCGAATCGTTTTGTCGGGATATACAGATCTTAAATCAGTGACCGAAGCGGTCAACCAGGGGGCAATATTTAAGTTTCTTTCCAAGCCCTGGGAAGATGAGAAAATTAGAAAAGAGATTGCTGAAGTATTTATTTATGCTCAAACTTTGCGGGAGAGGGGCTGAGCAACTATTTTTGAGAAAATTTCAACATCCGCATTAATAAAGTTAACCTGCAGATGAATTTCACGTCGGAAGATCTGGAAAAATTAGCATAAGTCTATACTTAGACCTGGCGAATAGTGAACCTACCTGACATCCATATGATCGGGGTCATTAGAATATATTTCCTCCAAAAATCGAATAGAAATGTATTGCACAGTCCCATCCTTCTGCGAGTGGTTGAGTCCAGTCATCAATTCATTTTTTTAATTTTCTTGACTTGGAGTCCCTGTAGATCACTCTTACGCACAGCTAGAACTTTGATTGCCATTCTGATATAAAGTAGACGCTCGCAATCTTTTAAGCGGTGTGGGCAAACTCGCAACCGAAAAAATGTAATCTTGGAGAACTCAATCTGATGTCAACTTATGCCGAACTTCTCGCTCAGAAAAAAATTCTGGACGAGCAAATTGCAAACGCTAGAAAAGATGAGGCTGAAGCCGCCCTGCGAACAATCTTGCAGCTCGTTCAAGAGTTTGGTGTTGACGCCGACCGAAAACTGAGCCACTTTTTGGTGTGATGCCGACCTAAAACTGAGCCAGGTGTTTTACCTACCCTGCTGTTTTGTGCAGCAAGG